>JBGTLY010000167.1:0-28954 GCA_041743865.1 Woeseiaceae bacterium | reverse complement strand
GGGGAATCGCCGAGTATCGACTCGACGTATTCAATCTCCTGGACGCTGACGATAACGATGTTTCGTACTTTAAGCGTCTCGTCTGCCAGGCGAGCCGGCGAGGGGCGTGGAAGATATACATTTTCATTCACTGGAGCCCCGCACTGTGCGGTCATCTATGACCTTGCACTGGCAATAGACAAACACGAACAATTCTGGTCCATGGGTGGTTCTGGGCGCACGGAGTCTTCTCCAGGTCGCGCCAGAACGTGCTTACCCCTAGAACCGCCAGTCCACACCGACATACACCGACCTTGGGGCGCCCGGGTAAAGAATGGCTGCATCGGCGGGTGCGATAGTGCGGACGGTATTGTAGGCCACGTATTTTTCGTCGAGTACGTTGCCGAGCTCGGCATTAAAATCCCAGGCGCGGCCTGACCAGCCCCCGCGCAGGCCGAGCAGCGCGTAGTCGTCGATGACATAGGAATTCGCAAAATCCCCGAAGCGTTCACCCGTGACCTCGAACGTCGGACCGGCGAACCAGCCGCTGTCACTGCGATACATCAGGTCGCCGCGCACCGCGTAGTCTGGTGCAACAGGCAGTTGGTTGTTGCTAAATACGGGATCGTTGTCGAATTCGAAGTGATTGACGGTGAAGCTGACCATCGGCTGCAGTGCGCCGGATTTGCCCAGGTCGAAGCTGCCATCGAGCAACAGCTCCAGTCCGGCATGCACAGTCTTGTCGACATTCGTCGACAGACTCGTGCCCGGTGCCAGGGGGTCATCGACCGACAGGATCTCGTCGCTGATCTCCGAGTAATAAACGGAAACGTCCCAGCCCCAGCGATCGTCGGCGCCAACGCTCCGGCTGCCGCGTGTACCTACTTCCAGCACCGTGCCGTCCAATGCGTCGAGGGTTACGCTGCCGCCGGCGACGTTGTCCTGCAGCTGGTAGTTCGTCGGCGGCTCGTACAGGCGGCTGACGTTCGCGTACAGCGTAGCCTCGTCGGTGACGTTGAAGATCGCGCCGACACGTGGATTGATGGCCGTGTAGGTATCAGACGGGTTGCTCAGCGTACCCGATTCGACATCGGTATTGCGCACGTCGCGATCCGCCCGCACGCCCTGGAGCGCGAGCGTCATCACCCAACGGTCGGCCACTTGCCATCGGTCCATGACAAAGGCCTCGAGCAAGGACGCCTCGTTGTCAATATTCGTCGTTCGCCCGTTCGGGCGGCCGCCCAGGTTCCGGTAGTTCCCGCCAACTACGGTGCTCCATCCACCTTGCCCGTCGAAGTCCACCATGACGCGATCGACGATCGGGTGAAACAACGACTGATTCTCGAAGGACAGGCCGGCTTCGAATTGCCCGCCGCCGACGGGCTGCCAGGTCATTTTGCCGGCAAGCCTCACGGTGTCCACGTCGACCTGGTAGTTGCGGCTACCGCACCCGCGCCTGCCTGGTCCGGGCTTTCATCCATTTGCTCACGGAAAGGGGGGGCGTCAGCCCCTGGTTGTTGCTTATCCAGTTCACGTAGCCGCGCAACGCCAGTTCGCTCGATATCTGCCAGCCGCCGTTCGCGTACAGGCCAATCCGCTCCTGCTCGTTATGGTCACGGTAGCCTGTCCAGTTCTTCACTTCGGCGGTCACGAGGCCGTCGAAGGATTTCTGGGCGACGGCAGCACTCGTCAACCGCAACTGGGCCAGGCCGAAACTGCCGCCGTTGAGCGACAGGGACGTGCCAGGCTGGTCGTGCGCGGTCACAGTCTCGAAGTTGATCGCGCCGCCGAGTGTGCTGGCGCCGTAGGACATTGCGCTAGCGCCTCGCGCGACTATGGCAAAGCGTGCCGCGAGCGGATCGACGATGCGGTTGTGGTTGTTGCCGTCCGCTGTCGTAACGGGAAGGCCATCCTGCATCAGCTTGATCCCGTTCATGTCGTAGTTGATGGCATCGAGATTCGACCCCCGGCTCGAGATGAAAACGCTGTCGTCGCCGGCAGGGCTGGCGGACCACACCCCCGGCACATAGAGCAGCACGGACGCAAGGTTGGATGCGTTGCGCTCGCGAAACGCATCCAGGTCGACGACCTCGACGCCGCCGGGCGTTACCGCCGCTTCGATACGTGCGGATTCGATACTGCTTTGGGTGCCGGTGACCACGATTGTGTCGATTGCCGAAGAGACGTCGCGAGCGTTGTCTGCCTCGTCCAGCGCCTGTGCCGCACTGGTGAACGGCAGGAGGCTCAGCAGCGCCGGAGGAAGCATCGCCGCCGTTCCGGGATGTCGAAACTTCATTGTATTGACCTCGATGATGCATCGTGCGCGCAGGCGGGCCATGAAGAGGCCTGCGATGGCGGACGATCGATGATTCAGGCAGCGAAGTGCTGCGTCAGGACATCAGGAGGACGTTGCAGGGGGTGCGCGCGCGAGAAAAATCCGCGAGGGTGCGTTGCGGATCACCTGGCTGGCCTGGGCGGCAGCAATAACCAGCCCGAAAATCGGTTCGTCGAAACGCAGTTCGGCCGCTGGTGCAGCGTAGACGAAAGCGGTACCGAACGGGCAGACGTCCCAGGGGGCGGCCGTGCTTTCGCCGTTCGTCGTATCGTGCTGGTGCGCGTGATGGCTGTGATCGTTCGACGAACGCGAAGTGAAGTAACTTGCGCCCGGCGTGCTGCCGGGACACAACACGAACGGCGTGCCTTCCGCAAGCGATCCGGGCATATAGCCGATGGGCGTAATGGCGCGCAAAACCAGCCCGAACAGCAGGCTCGCAGCCAGCAGGCGCCGACTATTGCGTTCGAATTTGCTCACGTTACTTCGTAGCTTCGGGATTCACACAGGGCCAAGTATATATCGGATAACCGATGGATTGATTTCACCGGTTAGCTTGGGGTTCCCCTACACTCTGCGAACACAGAAATGTGGCAGCCTGCAGGCAGCCACCGTTGCCCAGATGAGGAAAACCACATGTCCGAACAGCGCCTGACCGGTCGCTGCCTTTGCGGCGGCGTAGAGTACGAGATTGCCGGAACAATCCTCCGGTTCGTGCATTGTCATTGCAGCCGTTGTCGCAAGGCGACAGGTACGGGCCACGCGACGAACATCATGCTCAAGCCTTCGTCGGCACGATGGCTATCCGGGGAAAACCTGCTCAAGTGGTACCGAGTGCCGGACGCAGAACGGTTTGCAACCAATTTCTGCTCCGAATGCGGCAGTCTGATGCCGCGAATCGCACCGGACCTGAGTGTGGCAATCGTACCGGCCGGAACCCTGGATTCGAATCCGGGATTGCTTCCCCAGGCGCGGATCTTCGTTGCCTCGAAAGCCGAATGGTCCTGCGGCAATGACGAGTTGCCGCAACATGCGGAGTATCCGCCACCCGGCTAGTCTCCTCTCGAGTATCGAGCGTCGACGATCTTCCTTGCCTGATTTGCGACGTATGCGGCCCGCGTCCATGAGCTTCGTTACGGCGCGACTGACTGCGCGATTTACTGCCAGCCGGCACCAGACGCATTGACGGGAATTTTAATGTCGGCTAGTCTGGACATATGGACGCATCGGCTGCCATTAAAGCCCTTTCCGCGCTTGCGCAACCCACGCGTATCGAAGCGTTCCGGTTGCTGGTCCGCTCAGGCAGCGACGGCATGGCCGCGGGCGGAATTGCCCGGTCCCTGGATGTACCGCATAACACCCTGTCGGCTCACCTGGGAATCCTGGTGAGCGCGGGCCTCGTCACGTCGCATCGTGAAGGGCGCTCGATTATCTACCGCATCGTATTCAATCGTACGCGTGAGCTGTTGTCGTATCTGATGGAAGACTGCTGCCAGGGGAACCCGGCACTGTGCCGACCGGTTCTCGAAAGCATGTTGCCCGGATGCTGTGACGAGTCCGAGGCATCAGGGGCACCCTCATATTCGTCATGAGCGACTTCCGATGAAAAAGAACAATGGACATTACAACGTGTTGTTCCTGTGCACAGGCAATTCCGCGCGCAGCATTATCGGCGAGGCCATCGTGAACAACGCCGGCGATGCCCGGTTCCGGGCTTTCAGCGCCGGCAGTCGCCCGGCCGGCAAGGTCAACCCGTACGCGCTTGCATTGATCGCGAACCTTGGCTGCGAAACGGAAAGCCTCCGCTCCAAGTCGTGGGACGAGTTTTCGGGAGACGATGCGCCGACGATGGACTTCGTGTTCACGGTCTGCGACAGCGCCGCGAATGAAAGCTGCCCTGTCTGGCCCGGGCATCCGATGACCGCGCATTGGGGGATACCCGATCCCGCGGCGGTGGAGGGAACCGAGACTGACAAAAGCCTGGCTTTCGCTGAGGCCTATCGCTTGCTGAACCAGCGCATCGAGCTGTTCACCAGCCTGCCGATCGAGTCGCTCGACAAGCTGAGCCTGCGACGCAAGCTCGCGGAGATCGGCGAGACCAGGGATCACGATAGGGAATGAGCGTCGATGTAGCAACCGCCGCTGATTCACGGCCGGCGATGAACATCTTCGAGCGATTCCTGACGCTGTGGGTCGCGGCGTGCATCCTGGCGGGCATCGCGCTGGGGCACCTGTGTCCCGGCCTGTTCCAGGCAATCGGCAGTATGGAATTCGCCCGCGTCAACCTGCCGGTAGCAGTGTTCATCTGGCTGATGATCATCCCGATGCTGTTGAAAATCGATTTCGGCGCGCTGGCCGGCGTCAGGGAACACTGGCGTGGCATCGGCGTGACTTTATTCGTCAACTGGGCCGTCAAACCCTTTTCGATGGCGCTGCTGGGCTGGTTGTTCATCGGCATCCTGTTCAGGCCCTACCTGCCCGCCGACCAGATCAACTCCTACATCGCCGGACTGATCATCCTCGCGGCCGCGCCATGCACGGCCATGGTTTTCGTCTGGAGCAACCTTTGCGACGGCGAGCCGCACTTCACGCTGAGCCAGGTGGCGCTGAACGACGTCATCATGGTGTTCGCCTTTGCCCCGATCGTGGCGCTCCTGCTCGGCCTGGCCGCGATCACCGTTCCGTGGGACACGCTGCTGCTGTCGGTCGGTCTCTATATCATCGTGCCGGTCGTGATCGCCCAGGCGATCCGCCAACGTGTGCTGGCGGCCGGTGGCACGCCAGGCCTGCAGAGGCTGCTGACAGTACTTCAGCCCGTCTCGCTGGTCGCGCTGCTGGCTACACTCGTGCTGTTGTTCGGCTTCCAGGGCGAGCAGATCATCCGGCAGCCACTGGTCATCGCCATGTTGGCGGTGCCGATCCTGATCCAGGTGTATTTCAACTCCGGTCTGGCCTACCTGCTCAACCGCGCGGCGGGCGAGGCCCATTGCGTGGCGGGGCCTTCGGCACTTATTGGCGCAAGCAACTTTTTTGAACTGGCTGTGGCGGCTGCGATCAGCCTGTTCGGCTTTACATCCGGCGCGGCGCTTGCGACGGTGGTCGGCGTACTGATCGAGGTGCCGGTCATGCTGACTGTCGTCAAGTTCGTGAATGCGACGCGCGGCTGGTACGAGAGTGGTGCGGCTGTCCGGCGCAACGTTCATACCATGGGTCGGGACCGCAAGGTCCCGGAGGCTCGCCATTCGCGGCAGGACGCTTGAATGCGCGGGACTGTTCGTACTGACCGAAGTCTACCCCGGCCGAGGACAATGACGTGACACGCAAGGAATTTCAGACTCAGCTCCATGACCTGACGGCGCGGCTCGACGAGATGGCCACGTTGGCCAAGTCGATGCTGCGCGACGGCGTTCTCGCGTTCGAGAGTCTCGATAGAGCGCTTGCCAGGGATGTCGACGCGCGGAAAGAAAAGCTCGCGGATCTCGACGACGAAATCGAGGCGACGGCGCTGAAGCTGCTTGCACTCCAGGGACCGATGGCCAGCGACCTTCGGCGTATCGGCGCGACGCTCAAGCTGATCAGCTACCTGAACCGGATCGGGCGCTATGGCCGGGATATCGGCAACGCACTGAACCGCTGGCCGGAAGGGGCGCCGCATGCCTTCGAAATCGTCGATGTGCCGACCATGGCCGACAAAGTGCTCGAGATGCTGGATCTGGCCCTGGCGGCCTTCCGCGATAATGCCGCGCCGGACGTAGCTGCCATTACCCGGTTGGAGGATCAGGTCGACACGATGCGGCGGCGAATCTGGGATTCCTGCCTGGTGCGGATGTTCGAGTCGACACGCAACATCGAACCCGGCGCGCTGTACATGATGGTTGCCCGGTACCTGGAACGATGTGGCGACAACGTCTGCAAGATGACAGAGAAACTGATGTACCTGACCACCGGGCAGCGCATCATCGTCAAGTGAGCGTCTGGCAAAGTAGTGTCACGAGTCCGGTCCGAAGACTGGGGATGGCTGTCCCTCAGCTCGGGTGGGGGCGGCGAGACCTGTTCAAGGCGTCATCGATTTTGCGCATGAGTTGCTCGAATCGCTCGTCGCCGCGCAGCGACTCGAGGCAGGGGTCGCAACGGGCCCACCACGTGCTGAGCCAGCCGAGTCCGGCCGCCTTCTCGAGTTCCGCGATGGCATCGTCGGCTCGGCCGAGGACGGCGAAGGATGTCGCAGCCCAGTAGTGCAGGTCCGCGTTGACGATGCCCTGCGTGCTGAAATCAATGACGATGTCGAGCAGCGCATCGAGATCTGCAGATGCGGCCGCATTCCCGTCGCGCAACTCGAGCATCGCCCGGTAGTTGGTGTGCGGAATTCGCCAAAGCGTATCGTAGTTGATGATGTCGTGAAGCACCGAAGCAGGACTTGGGCAGTGCTGCCGATACAGGGCCAGTGCGGTACCGGTATCACCGAGCAGAAGTGCGGCAAGCGCGCGATTCGGCACCTCGAACGCTTCGTCCGCGCTGAGGACTTGTCGCAGCCCGTCGAGGTCGTGTTCAGCGGCTGCGATGCCGACGAAAATGTCGCCGAGGTAATGCTTGTCGAGACTGTTCCGCTTGGCCGCTTCGAACCAGTGGCGTGCGTGTGTCGGGCGCCCGGACTGGAGAATGATGAAGCCTTTGCGCGCAAGGTAATACGCGACCGTCGGGGCGCGCTCGATCGCCTTCTCCTGCCAGTCGAGTGCATCGTCGAGCTCAGCCTGCACCAGCCGTAAACGTGCCATACCGGAATAGGCAACAGGAAACGTTGGGTCGAGTTCGAGAACGCTGCGAAATCGGGTCTCCGCCTCGTCCTGCCGACCGAATCTCAGGGCATCGAACCCCGCGTTTGCATTGACGATCGGCGAGAGCGGATCCAGTCGCAATGCTTCGTGATCGCGTTTCTCCGCATCGCGATAGCGTCCCTGGGACATCAGCACCAGTCCCAGCCAGACGTACGCCAGCGCATAGTTCGGGTTGAGTTCTATCGCCCGCTCGAGAGACGCTGCTGCGCCTTCCAGGTCACGTTGAAGCTGCAGGATCAGCCCTATGGATGCGTGGGCCTCTGCGGACCGGGGAGCGATCTCGAGTGCCCGTTCCGCGGCGGGCAGGGCAATCGCCAGCGATTCCTCCGCAGACAGGTTGCCGTAGAAGCCGGTCCCGAGCAGGCTCGTCGCATCGGCGAGCCCGCTGTACGCCAGGCCGTAGCCCGGATCACGTTCGATCGCTTCGCGGAAGTACGACACGGCGCGTTGCAGCGACGCTTCGGTGCGCTTGTGAAAGTGATAACGACCAAGGAGATACAAATTATAGGCCGCGAAATCTTCCGTCCGGGCTTCGTCGGCCGGCGAATCGAGCATGCGGACGTGAACCGCGTCGAGGATGGCGTGTGCGATCTCCGATTGCACAGCGAACACGTCTTCGAGGCGCCGCTCGAAACTTTGAGACCAGACCTGGTAGCCGCGGCGGGTATCGACGAGTTGCGCAGAAATTCGCAGGGTGTCGCGAAACTTCCGGACGCCTCCCTCGAGGAGCAACCCGACATTCAACTGTCGGCCGATATCGCGCGCGTCGACAACTTTGCCCTTGAATGCAAAAGAAGAGGAACGCGCGGCCACCCGTACACCAGGGACCTGCGCGATACGATCGCGGATTTCTTCTGCGAGACCGTCCGAGAAATACTCGTTGTCAACATCGCCGGAGAGATTCGTGAAGGGCAGGACGGCAATCGACCGCGCGCTTATGGGATTCGCTTCCGTGCCCGTCGTTCGGACGATACCGGCTGGTGTGAGGTCAAACATCCAGGACAGCACGACTGCGACCGGAAAGCCGATGACAGCAGCGGCAATGAAATACTTCAGGGCCGCGTCCGCCGCAAAAGCCTCGAGCACGACATCGGCAACCTGGACCAGAAGCCATGCCGCAGCCCCGTAATACAGCGCAACGCGCACGACCCGGCGCTGCACCAGTTCGTGCCAGATCGTCGGCGGCTTTTTCCCGGGTTCCGTCACGGCGAGAGCATAGCATTCGGGGTACCTGCAGCCATCCGGACATTCCGGTGGCTAAGCAGGGGCCGACGCGAGACAATGTGGACCGGATGCGTACCGCTCACGCCAAGTCGCTTGTTGCGCTGTGTACCGCAGTAATGCTGGTTGCTGGCTGCCAGGAAGATTCTGCGCAGGGCAGTCCGCCACCTGCGCCTGACGTCGTTGCCGTGCATCCGGCCGAGTCAGTTCTCGCCATCGATATGGATTCCCCGGCTGCAGACGAGGCCGCGCACGGCGCCACCCCGGGCGAGCGCCTGCCGCTTTCCTTCGGCCGCATCTGGGATCCGTGGCTTGGCGACTTCGATGCCATGGTCGAGCGTCGCATCGTCCGTGCCGTAGTGCCTTACGGAGGTTATCAGTTCTTCTATGAAGACGGCAGGCCGCGTGGCGCCACGTATGAGCTGCTGCAGCGGCTCGAACAGCACATCAATACGGAGCTGGGACGCGGCGATCTCAAGGTCTATGTCGTCGTCATTCCGCTGGGCCGGGACGAGCTGATACCTGCCCTTCTGAACGGGCATGCGGATCTCATCGCCGGCGACCTGACGATGACCGATGAGCGAACGCCGCTCGTCAATTTCACCCGGCCGCTGCTCACGGATATCGACGAAGTCATTGTCAGCGGACCGGCGGCCCCGCCGATCAACGGGATGGATGACCTTGCGGGGCAGGAAATTGTCGTGCGCGCGTCGAGCAGCTATTTCGAACACCTGGCAGTACTGGCTGCCGGCTTCGAAGCACGCGGACTGCAGGCCCCGGTGATCGTGACGGCGGACGAGATTCTCGAGGCAGAGGACCTCCTCGAAATGGTCGATACCGGGTTCATCCCCATAACTGTCATGGACGACTACAAGGCTCGCTTCTGGGCGGCGGCGTTCACGAATGTTGCAGTCCGTGACGATCTCGTCATCAACCAGGGAGGCAGGATTGCGTGGGCCATGCGTCCGGCAAGCCCGCAGTTCGAAGCCATACTGGATGGCTTCATGCGCATTTATGGCAAAGGGACGATGATAGGCAACGATACCTACAATCGTTACCTCTCCGATGCGAATCGCGTACGCTGCTCGCACTCGCCCCGGGCACTTGAAAACGTGAGTGAGCTCGTCGAGGTATTTCAGAAGTACGGCGCAACCTACGAATTCGACTGGCTGATGCTGGCTGCACAGGCGTTCCAGGAATCGAATTTCCGGCAGGACCGGCGGAGCCCGGCGGGCGCTGTGGGCGTAATGCAGGTCAAGCCGTCCACCGCCGCCGATCCGAACGTGAACGTCGATGACATCAGTACGATCGACGGCAACGTGCATGCCGGGTCCCGGTACATGCGCTTCCTGGCTGATCGCTACTTCGGCCCGGACGAGTTCGATGCCCTCAGCCAGTGGATTTTCAGCCTTGCCGCATACAATGCCGGCCCGGCCCGGGTCGCAACCTTGCGGCGCGAAGCGGCAGCGAGTGGCTATGATCCGAACCGTTGGTTCGACAACGTGGAGATAGTCGCGGCGCGCCGGCTGGGCCAGGAGACCGTCACCTATGTCAGCAACGTCTTCAAATACTACGTCGGGTACCAGTTGTCGGCGGGACGGGGCGGGGTCCGCAGTGAGCGATACGGCAGTGAACTGCAAGCCTGTTCCGAGACACCCGCCTGACGGAAGGCCCAATTGCTAAGCGGCGGCGGCTTGCCGTATAATCGCGCGCCAGTGCACGGGTAGGTACTGGTTCGCAGGCAGAAGGGCCGCGAGGCGGTGCAGACCCACGCTATCGGGAGCAGCTTGCGCTCCGCGGTAGGTAAGCCCCGCTCAAGGGGTTTTTTGTTGTCCGCAGGCTGTCGGCGAGCCGCACGCCATACGGGGAATGGACTGGGCCGAAGGCCCTTTTTTTATTTATAAAACATGGACTTACGTTAAGATCAATGACCGGAGACGAGCTTCGAAAATTGCTCGAGCCAAATGTCGAACGGCTCGGTTACGAGCTCACTGACCTGGAAGTCAATCTTTCCGGCGGCGGCGGTGTGCTGCGCCTTTTCATCGACCAGGCAGGCGGGGTGGGGCTCGAGGATTGCGAGAAAGTCAGCCGCGCGGTAAGCGCCCTACTGGACGTCGAGGACCCCATCCCGGGCCACTACGACCTCGAGGTGTCGTCCCCGGGGCTGGATCGAAAGCTGACAAAGCTCGCGCATTTCCAAAGGTTTACCGGAGAAATCGTGAAAGTGCAGACACGTTTTCCGATCGGGGGCCGGCGGCGTTTTCGCGGGCGCCTGGTCGAGACGGACGACACGAACATCGTGCTGGAGGTGGACGGCGCAGAGCATCGCCTGCCGCTGGCCACTATCGACAGCGCGCGCTTGGTGCCTGGCGGCGGATGAGCCCCGCCCGGCCGAACTGGAGTTTGGAGCAATGAGCAAAGAAATTCTCATGGTGGTCGACGCCGTATCGAACGAGAAGGGCGTGGACAAGGGAATAATCTTCGAGGCCATCGAGGCCGCGCTGGCGTCCGCGACGCGCCGCAAGCACGGCGAGGATATCGATGTGCGGGTAGCGATAGACCGGGCAACCGGCGACTACGATACTTTCCGTCGGTGGCTCGTCTTTGCCGACGAATCCACTGAACTCGAGTTCCCGGACAGGGAACTTCGCATGATCGATGCGGTGGAGCTCGATGCGGCCATCGAGCCCGGCGGCTTCGTGGAAGAACCGATGGAATCCGTGGACTTCGGGCGTATTGCTGCGCAGACGGCGAAGCAGGTGATCGTTCAGAAGGTGCGCGAGGCCGAGCGTGAACAGGTGGTCGAGGAGTACAAGGCGCGGCAGGGCGAAATGCTGTCCGGTCTCGTCAAGCGCGTGGATCGCAACGGCGTCTATATTGATCTCGGCGGCAATGCGGAAGGATTCGTACCGCGCGACCAGATGGTGCCGCGCGAGCCCGTGCGCCCGCAGGATCGGATCAAGGCACTCCTCACCGAGGTGCGCTCCGAGCCGCGCGGCCCGCAACTGTTCATGACCCGCACGTCACCGAAATTCCTGGTCGAACTGTTCAAGATCGAAGTGCCGGAAGTCGGCCAGGGGCTCATCGACATCCTGGGTTCCGCGCGTGATCCGGGTCTGCGCGCCAAGATCGCGGTTCGCAGCAACGACCGGCGTATCGACGCTGTAGGCGCGTGCGTGGGCATGCGCGGTTCGCGCGTGCAGGCCGTATCGAACGAGTTGGCCGGCGAGCGCGTTGACATCATTCTCTATGACGAAAACCCGGCACAGTTCGTGGTAAACGCGATGTCGCCGGCTGAGGTCGTATCCATCGTGGTCGACGAAGATGCACACAGCATGGATATCGCCGTCGAAGAGGACAAATTGTCACAAGCGATAGGACGCGGCGGACAGAATATTCGTCTCGCGAGCGAGCTGACAGGCTGGGAACTCAACGTGATGACTGCCGCAGATGCCGAGCAGAAGAGCGAGACCGAAACAAGGGAGTTGATCGAGATGTTCTCGAAGCAACTCGACGTTGACGAGGAAATCGGACTGATCCTGGTTCAGGAAGGCTTCTCGACTATCGAAGAGGTCGCCTATGTTCCGACGTCGGAACTCGTCGAAATCGAAGAGTTCGATGAAGAAATCGTGAACGAGCTGAGGAACCGGGCTCGCGACGTGCTACTGACCCAGGCAATTGTCAAGGAAGAAAAAATTGACGAGGCGGAGCCGGCGGAAGACCTGTTGAATCTCGAGGGAATGGACAAGGGGCTTGCCTACCAGCTCGCAAGTAACGGTGTCGTTACGCGCGAGGATCTCGCCGAGCTCGCCACGGACGATCTGCTCGAGATCAAGCAGATGGATGCAGAACTGGCTGCGGCGCTGATCATGAAGGCGCGCGAGCACTGGTTCGAGACCGAACACCAGGCGTAGGAATTGAGCGCGCCCGTCGGAGTTGACGGTCGAGCGGAGTTAAAGTATGGCAGACGTAACGGTTGAACAATTCGCAGATGTACTGAAGGTCCCGGTTGAAAAACTGCTGGCGCAGCTCGACGAGGCTGGAATCAAGGTCGAGAGCTCAGGCGATACCATCAATGACGATGCGAAACTCGAGCTGCTGACGCACTTGCGCCGCAGTCACGGTCGTGGTGATGCGGCCAGCGTCGACGCTGCGCCGCCGAAAATTACACTGAAGCGCAAATCGCAATCCGAATTGAAGCTTTCAGGTGCGCAGGGTCGCTCGCGCACGGTCAATGTCGAAGTCCGCAAGAAGCGCACGTACGTCAAGCGAAATGTCCTCGAGGAACAGGCGCAGAAAGAGCAGGACGAACTCGACCGGCAGCGCAGGGAGGTCGAGGAACGTGAAGCGGCCGAACGGGCGTCACAGGAGCGCGAAGCTGCGGAGAAGGAAGCGGCGGTCAAACGTGAAGCCGAAGCGAGGGAAAAGGAAAAGCAGGCGAAACTCGACGCCGAGCAGGAAGCGCGCAATGTTGCCGCCCAGGCGGCCCGCAGTGTCGCTGATGAGAAGGACCGGGTCGAGAAGGCCGAGCAGGATGCGCGTACACGACGGCAGAAGGAGAAAACCAAGAGCACTCCGAAGCGGGTCGAAACCAAGTACGGACGCAAGGAGCTGCACGTCGCCGGGGACAAGAGCGGACGTCGCAAACGTAAATCGCCAACGCGCCGGCGCCCCGTGTCTCTGGGTGGTGATACGCAGCACGGTTTCGAGAAGCCAACGGCGCCGGTAGTGCGTGAAGTAGCGGTGCCTGAGAGCATCGCTGTGGCCGAACTGGCCCAGCGTATGGCGGTGAAAGGTAACGAGGTCGTCAAGGTGCTGTTCAATATGGGCGCCATGGTGACGATAAACCAGGTCATCGATCAGGACACGGCGATGCTCGTGATCGAAGAGATGGGCCATGTGGGCAAGCCGGTCTCGGGTGCGGGCATGGACGAGCAATTGCTCGCCGATGAAGTATCTGCCGAGGATTCGGGCGAGGCCGTACACCGGTCACCGGTCGTCACGATCATGGGCCACGTCGACCACGGTAAGACGTCGCTGCTCGACTACATTCGTCGCACCAAGGTCGCTGCGGGGGAGGCAGGCGGTATTACACAGCATATCGGCGCGTATTCGGTTGAAACCGAGCGCGGCAGGGTTACATTCCTCGATACACCTGGCCACGCCGCCTTCACGGCGATGCGTGCCCGCGGCGCCCAGGCGACGGACATCGTCGTGCTAGTGGTCGCCGCCGACGACGGAGTCATGCCGCAGACGATCGAAGCGATCCAGCATGCCCGCGCGGCTGGGGTGCCGCTGGTCGTCGCTATCAACAAGATCGATCGCGAAAACGCGGATTTGGACCGGGTGCGCAGCGGACTCTCCCAGCACGAGGTGATTTCCGAGGAATGGGGCGGAGAGAACCTGTTCGTCAGTGTTTCTGCCCATACCGGCGAGGGCGTCGACAAGTTGCTCGAATCCATCCTGTTGCAGGCGGAATTGATGGATCTGAAGGCGTCCGTGGACGGCCCGGGACAGGGTCTCGTCATCGAAGCCAGCCTCGAAAAAGGGCGCGGTGCGGTAGCTACACTGCTGGTTCAGTCCGGCACCCTGAACCAAGGCGACATGATCATCGCCGGTGAGGAGTACGGCCGCATTCGCAACATGTTTGATGAAACCGGTCAGTCGATCAAATCGGCAGGCCCGTCGCAGCCGGCCGTCGTACTGGGACTGTCGAAGACCCCGAGTGCTGGCGACGATTTCGTGGTCGTGAAGAACGAACGCAAGGCGCGTGAGGTTGCGGAATTCCGGCAGGGCAAGACGCGGGATGCAAAGCTCGCGCAGCAGCAGGCCTCGAAGCTCGAGGACATGTTCAGCCAGATGAAGGAGGGCGAAGCCCAGTCGGTTTCGCTGATCATCAAGTCGGACGTACATGGCAGTGCGGAAGCGTTGCGGGATGCGCTGATGAGGCTGTCTACCGACGAAGTCAAGGTGAAGGTCCTGAGTTCGGGCGTGGGCGGTATCACCGAGACGGATGCCACGCTGGCAGCGGCCTCTCATGCGGTGATCATCGGTTTCAACGTGCGTGCAGACGCTGCCGCTCGCGCAACGATCAAGGAGTCCGGCGTCGATATTCGCTATTACAGCATCATTTACGAGGCGATCGATGACGTAAAGGCAGCGCTGAGCGGCCTGCTTGCGCCGGAGATTCGCGAGCAGATCGTAGGCCTGGCATCGGTCAAGGAAGTCTTCAAGTCGCCGAAGTTCGGCGATATTGCCGGTTGCATTGTCACCGAAGGCTACGTCAGGCGCTCGAATCCCATTCGTGTCTTGCGCGACAATGTCGTGATCTATGAAGGGGAACTCGAGTCACTGCGTCGATTCAAGGACGACGTCAACGAGGTTCGCGCGGGCACCGAGTGCGGTATCGGCGTGAAGAATTACAACGATGTGAAGGTCGGCGACCAGATCGAGTGTTTCGAGCGCGTCGAATACGCGCGTACGCTCGACTAGGCGCATAAACCAGCAATGCCCAGGGAGTTCTCACGGAGCCAGCGTCTCGGCAACCAGGTGTTGCGCGAACTGAGCGAACTCCTCCGTACGGAAATCAAGGACCCGCGGCTGACGGACGTTTCGCTGACCGCCGTCGACCTGTCTCGCGACCTGAGCAGCGCACGTGTGTACTTCAGCCTGTTTGATCCGGAAGGCGATCCGGCGGCGGCTGCCGACGGCCTGAAAAGTGCCTCCGGCTTCCTGCGCAGCAAACTCGGCCGCGCAATCCAGGTACGGCATGTTCCGGAATTGCGCTTTGTGCATGACGACACTGCGGCGCATGCCGCGCGAATCAGCCAGCTCATCGACGCCGCGATTGTTTCCGACGGGACCTCGTCGGACGACGATCGCGACTAGCGCGATGAACGGTGCAAACCCGGGTCGGCCGGCAACGGTCGATGGCGTGCTGCTGCTGGACAAGCCTTGCGGCATCACGTCCAACCAGGCACTGCAACGAGTCAAACGAATGCTCAGAGCCCGGAAGGCGGGACATACCGGGTCGCTCGATCCCGCCGCGACGGGAATGCTGCCGCTTTGTTTTGGCGAGGCGACGAAAGTCAGCGCATTCCTGCTGGGCGCGGACAAAACCTACCGTGTGGTTGCCCGGCTGGGGCAAGCGACCGATACGGGCGACAGGGACGGCGCGGTGATCCGTAATACGCCGGTGCCCTACCTCGAGCCGCAGGAATGGGCACGCATCCTGGAGACGTTTCGGGGCGAATCGAGCCAGGTGCCGCCGATGTACTCGGCACTCAAAAAGGATGGAAAGCGGCTCTATGAACTTGCGCGGCAGGGCGAAGTCGTAGAGCGCGCACCCCGGTCGATCGTGGTGCACGACGTCGCGCTGCTGGAGGCGGCCGGTCTCCGGCTGGTCTTCCGGGTCCGGTGTTCCAAAGGCACGTATATAAGAACGCTCGTCGAAGACATTGCTGCACAGGCCGGTACCGTGGCATACACGCAACACCTGCATCGTGAGAGCGTGGCCGGCTTCGAGGGGTCGGCGATGATCGGACTTGCCGTCGCAGAGGCCCTGGCCGGTGACGGTCCCGAACCCCTTGCGGCCCGATTGCTTCCCCCGGACGCCGCGCTTGCCGGCTTGCCGGGGGTCACGCTCGACGACGAGGCCGTCGGCCGTTTCCGGCAGGGCATAACGGTGCAGGCGGACACAGCGAACCATGCTGGCCTGGTCCGGGTGTACGGGTCCGGTGCCGGCCCGGAGTTCCTGGGCGTTGGGGAGGTGCGCGGCGAAGGCAGTGTCGCCCCGAAACGGGTGTTTTCGCTACGGTAACTATATTGTGGGCGAAAACGATATTGGGCTGTTAATGGGTCTGTTCAGGCGCTAGAATACCGCGCTCTAAAAAAGGGCCATGTGAAGAAAAGTACATACGTACTGTGGAGCTATTGAGAAATGTCACTTTCCAGTGAGACGAAAGCGAAAATCGTATCCGATTATGGACGAGGCGAAGCCGACACCGGTTCTCCGGAAGTCCAGGTTGCGTTGTTATCCGCAAGAATTTCCGAGCTGACCGAGCACTTCGGTGAGCACAAGAAGGATCACCACAGCCGTCAAGGTCTGCTGAAGATGGTCAACAAGCGGCGCAAGCTGCTTGACTACATCAAGGCCAGGGACCAGGACCGGTACCGCGAACTCATCAACCGGCTCGGCCTGCGCCGTTAGGCGACGGCACCATCCAGCAGTGCAGTGACCCAGGGCGGGCCCGTGATGGGAGCGCAACCGGGTCACCCTTGCCATTCAAAAATTCACTCGGACAAAGCAACGTGAAAGAAATCAAAAAGACTTTTCAATACGGTGAGCACGAAGTCTCACTGACCACCGGCGCCATTGCGCGCCAGGCAGATGGCGCGGTGATCGTCGAGATGGCCGACACCGTCGTGCTCGTGACCGCTGTTGGCCGCAGGTCTGCGAACCCTGCCCAGGATTTTTTCCCGCTGACCGTGAACTACCAGGAAAAAACCTATGCCGCCGGCAAGATCCCGGGCGGTTTCTTCAAGCGCGAGGGACGACCGAGCGAGAAAGAAACGCTGATCAGCCGCCTGATCGACCGGCCGCTACGGCCGCTGTTTCCGAAGGGATTCAGGAACGAAGTGCAGGTCATTGCAACCGTGATGTCGCTGAACCCGGAAGTCGATGCCGACGTACCCGCCTTGCTCGGCGCTTCCGCCGCGCTCGCAATTTCGGGCATGCCGTTTGCGGGCCCGATCGGGGCAGCGAAAATCGGCTATAAGGACGGCAAGTACCTGTTGAATCCAAGCGTTTCGCAAATCGCCGAGTCCGACCTGGAGCTCGTGGTCGCCGGCACCGCCGATGCGGTTCTCATGGTCGAGTCGCAGGCGAATGTCCTCTCCGAAGAGATCATGCTTGGCGCAGTCATGCACGGGCACGAGCAAATGCAGGCCGCCATCAATGCAATCAGGGAACTGGCTGCCGAAGCCGGCAAACCGGCCTGGGAATGGGCAGCCGCTGCCGAAGATACAGCGCTCGCCGATACCGTCGCGAAACATGCGCAAGGCGGCCTGAGCGATGCCTACCGTATCAGTGACAAGCTCGAGCGCCAGTCGGCCGTCAAGTCCGTGAAGGATGCAACCCTTGCGGCCCTCGCACCGGAGGAGGGCGCAGCCGCACGATGGACGGCGGCTGAGGTGCTGGGTGCCGTATCCAAGCTCGAGAAATCGACGGTTCGCAAGCGAGTTATTGCCGGAGAGCCGCGCATCGATGGCCGCGATCGGACAACCGTCCGGCCGATAAACGTCGAAGTCGGTGTCCTGCCGCGTGCGCATGGCTCGGCACTGTTCACGCGAGGGGAAACACAGGCGATCGTCGTTACAACCCTCGGCACCGGGCGCGACGCGCAGATCATTGACGCGCTGGAAGGCGAGTACAAAGAGCCGTTCATGCTCCACTACAACTTCCCGCCCTACTGCGTCGGTGAGACGGGTTTTGTCGGCTCACCGAAACGGCGCGAGATCGGGCACGGTAAACTGGCCCGGCGCGGAATCCAGGCCGTCATGCCGGCGAACGAGGATTTCGCCTATGTCATCCGGGTGGTCTCCGAGATCACCGAGTCGAACGGCTCGAGTTCAATGGCATCGGTGTGTGGCACGAGCCTCGCGCTGATGGACGCGGGTGTGCCGATCAAGGCGCCTGTGGCCGGTGTGGCCATGGGTCTCGTGAAAGAAAAGGATGCCTTCGCGGTGCTGACCGATATTCTCGGCGACGAGGATCATCTCGGCGACATGGACTTCAAGGTGGCCGGGACAGAGAAGGGTGTTACTGCCCTGCAGATGGATATCAAGATCCAGGGCATCACCCGCGAAATCATGGATACCGCACTGGCGCAGGCCAAGGATGCGCGTTTGCACATTCTCTCTGAGATGGCAAAGGTCATCAGCAAGCCACGCGAAAAGATGTCCGAGTGGGCGCCGACCATCATGACGCTCAAGATTGATCCGGAAAAGATTCGCGATGTCATCGGCAAGGGTGGCGCGGTCATCCGTGCCATCACGGAGGAAACCGGGGCGACCGTGGATATCGACAACGACGGCACGGTGCGGATAGCATCCGTGGACGGCGCATCCGGCAAGGAGGCGCGGCGCCGTATCGAACTCATTACGGCGGATGTCGAAGTCGGGCGGATTTATGAGGGCAAGGTGGCGCGCCTGATGGATTTCGGTGCCTTCGTAACCATACTGCCTGGCAAAGACGGTCTCGTTCACATCTCGCAGATATCAAACGAGCGCGTCGAGAAAGTCAGCGACAAGCTCGCCGAAGGCGATATCGTCAAGGTCAAGGTGCTGGAAGTCGACCGGCAGGGTCGCGTCCGCCTATCGATGAAAGAAGTCGACGCCGCCTGAACGCAAGAGTAGCCGGCCGGGGTCCGCGTACTTGGACCCCGGCCTTTTTTTGGGTAGCTATAACCCCGGCCGGGCCAGGTACGGCTCGAGAAATTCGGCGAGCCGTTCAGGCAGGTAAAAATGCGGCTTCCAGGGCGTGCCTCCGTCAATGAAGGCAACGTGGCCACCGTGCTTGCTGACTTCGAAGCGAATGTGCGCCGATAGCATGTCCGTGCCGGGAATCACGTCCGGGGTCATGAAGGGATCGTCAATCGCATTCACGATCAACGTTGGACGCTCGATCGATCGAAGAAAGCCGATTGCGCTCGCGCGGTCGTAGTAGTCATTCATCCCGCTGAAGCCATGCAATGGCGCCGTGACGACATCATCGAATTCGGCGAAGGTGCTGGCCGCCATGGCATTGTCCCAGTCGAATGCCGCCGTATGCGGGTTGAATTTCCGGCGCAATGCATTCTTCATACGTTTAAGAAGGTATGTCTGATAAACCTTTGAAAAGTCTTTGTTTAGAGCTTCTGCACAAAGGTGCAGATTGAGCGGCACACACACCGCACAGGCGGCCCGGAGTGGTGTCGTGTCTGCTGCCTCGCCGAGGTACTTGAGCAGCACGTTGCCGCCCAGGGAGTAGCCTACCGCGGCAATGGGACCATAATCCTCGCTACTCTCGAGTCGTGACAAAAGGAAACGTACGTCGTTGGTTTCGCCGGCGTGATAGCGGCGTGGCAGGCGGTTCGAGTAATCGCCGCAATCGCGAAAATGCATGACGCAGCAGTGCCAGCCGAGTACCTCGGCCTGTGTCATCAGCATCCGGGCGTAAGAAGACCGGGCTGATCCTTCGAGTCCGTGAAGGATGAGCAGCAACGGGGCATGACGTGGCGGTGGTTCGTGCTGCACCAGCCAGTCGACAGCCGTTTCGTCCCCGTCGGGCAACTGCAGGATCTCGCGCCGGGTCGGCGGGAAGCGGGAATACGCCCAGGGCATCGAGGCCAGGATCGTTTGCAGGTGCCGGTTTCTGAGCCATCGCGGCGGCCTGAATCGACTCGCGACGATCTGCCGGGCGTCGTCCGTCATCTATCGTCGGCAGTTTGGAATGCCGAAAAGAAATGGCCCCCCGCTTTCGCAGGGGGCCTGCCGTAGGGTGTCGACCCCTTCAGGCATGGCAACAGGGGGCGGGGGAGCATATCCCTGATGCCTGCCCCACGCTAGAGCATCCGAACCCTTGATGTCAAGACGATTTCGGCCGCGGGGACAACGCCGCTGCCTACCCGACATTTTGCCGAATGGTCGTATTTTCGGGTTCCCCGGTCCCACCGACGGCCTGTTTCAACGGCGCAGCTTGCTGGTTTCGTTGCAAGCGCCATTGCGCCAGGCTGTTCTCGAGATGGCGTGCGAGAAAGCCCGGCGTCACGCTGCCGTGAGCGCGGATGACGTCGGCAAGGAACGCTTCGCTAAGTATCGGGTCGCCGTGCTGTTCCTGTTCGCTGATCACCTGCAGGAGGATCGCGCGGCTGATGTCCGTGCCACTCTGCTTGTCGACGACCGTGATTGTCATGCCATTCATCACGAGGTCCCGTATATCCGCAAGCGTGATATACCGGCTTTCCCGGGTGTCGTAGAGACGCCGATTCGGGTACTTCTTGATGAGGCGTTCCATAGGACGCTTACAATAGCCGATTTTCTCACTTCACCATAGCGCCGGCGCCGTCACGACAGTGCGCAGGCCGCGAAGCCGATCAAGCTTCCAATGCTCGGCGGCCCACGTCCATATCGTGGCAAGCGAGGCGCGCGCGAGCGGCGGTGGCGGTGCCTGCTGCAAGGCCGAAAGTGCGTGAAAAAGGACGGTTGCGGGCGCCTCGAGCGGCAGTGCGGCGGCCTGGGTCGACTTGCCCAGTTTGCGGCCGTGCCGGTCCACGGCGACGGGAATATGCGCATAAGAAGGCGTGTCGTAACCGAGAAGTCTTTGCAGCCAGGCCTGTCGCGGTGTCGAGTCCATGAGGTCGATACCCCGAACGATATCCGTGATCCCCTGGCGATGGTCATCGACGACGACGGCGAGCTGGTAGGCGATGAGGCCGTCCCGACGTCGGATGACAAAATCGCCGGACGAGGTCTCGACTGACTGGCGTTGCTCGCCCTGTAGCCGATCGGTGAAAGCGATTTGCGCTCCGTCGGTACGCACTCGAATCGCACCCGACGTCGTGAACAGCAGTTGCCGGTGCCGGCAGGTGCCGGGATAGATCGCGCCGAGCGGGCCCAGGTCTGCGTCCGTGAGCTCCCTGCGGGAACAATCGCAGTAATAGGCAAGGCCCGAGTCCAGAAGCGCCGAGATTGCCGCGTGGTGTGCCGGCTCACTCTCGCTCTGGCGTGTCGCAGGGCCGTGAAACGCGAAGCCATAGCTCTCGAGCGCTTCAAGAATCCGTACGCGCGCGCCTTCCTGTTCGCGCGGTGGGTCGATATCTTCTATACGGACCAGCCAGGCGCCACCCTGTCGCACGGCTTCGAGGTAGCTGGCCACTGCGGCCAGGAGTGAACCGAAATGCAGCGGGCCCGTCGGGGAAGGCGCAAAACGCCCGACATAGCCCGATGCGTTGCTCATCCGGCCGCCACGCTCCGCGACACGTTACCGGTAGCGATCGTCCCGGTCGCGGAACTGCCGCTCCGCGAGTTCCCGGCGCTCCTGTGCCTCGAGCGACAAGGTGGCCACGGGCCGCGCTTCGAGACGCTTCAGCCCGATTTCCTCGCCGGTCTCGTCACAGAAGCCATAGGTACCCTCGTCGATACGATTGAGCGCCGAGTCAATTTTTCGCAGGAGCTTGCGCTCCCGGTCCCGGGTCCGCAGCTCCAGCCCGAACTCGGATTCCTGTGTCGCACGATCGTTCGGATCCGGGAAATTCGCAGCTTCGTCCTGCATATGGTGGACGGTACGGTCCACTTCGTACATCAGTTCGCGCTTCCAGGACGTCAGTATCTTGCGGAAATGTTCGAGCTGCTCAGGACTCATGTACTCCTCGCCGCGCTTCGGCTTGTACGGCTCGATGCCATGGATCGGGCCGCTGAGCAGATTTGCACGCGGTCGCACGGGTCGCACCGGCGTCTTTTTCACCGGGGCGCGGTTCGCGCTCGTCGACCGGGAACCCGACGCCGCTGCGTCAGATCCTGAATTCGATGTCCTGCCGACCGGCGTTTTCTTTGGTATGTTTGCCCCGGAACCGGCCTTTTTTCGGGACGATGCCGTGCCGCCCGCTTTCTTGCTGACAGGCGTCTTCTTTGCAACAGGCTTACTCGCGGCGACTTTCTTCTTCAAGGTTTTCTTCTTTGAGACTTTTTTCTTCGAGACAGTCTTTTTCGGGGCGACTGTTTTTCCCTTTTGGCTTGCCTTTTTCTTGGTCACCTTGCGTTTCTTGGACGCTGTCTTCCGCACAGCGGCCTTTGGGGTCGCTGACTTCTTACGGGAGGCCGTGGTCTTCTTCCGCTTTTTGCTCGCGGTCTTCTTTGCGGGCATTTTCAACTCCTGCCGGACCGAGAAAAGGCGGGGATTATACATGGCTTGGTCTCGCAGGGAAGCCCGTTTTTTCCCGGATTTTGTGGCTCCGCAGGCCTGCTGTCGTTTTGCCGCGACAATCGTTTTATGGGGCCGTTTCCATTACACTACCGGCACCTCTGGGGCACCCTGGCTAAACCACTCTTCCGATGCGACTCAGTAAAATCAAGCTCGCCGGCTTCAAGTCCTTTGTAGATCCCACAAACATCACTTTTCCGAGCAACCTGGTCGGCGTCGTCGGCCCGAACGGCTGCGGGAAGTCCAACGTCATCGATGCTGTCCGCTGGGTCATGGGCGAAAGTTCAGCCAGCCGCCTGCGTGGCGACTCGATCACAGACGTCATTTTCAACGGTTCGAGCGTTCGGAAGCCCGTGGGCGCTGCCTCCGTGGAGCTGCTGTTCGACAACAGCGAGACCACGCTCGAGGGCCAGTACGCAAGGTACGCGGAGATTTCGATCCGGCGCGACGTGAGCCGGGATGGCATCTCCAATTATTACCTGAACGGCACACGTTGCCGGCGCAAGGATATCCAGGGCGTATTTCTCGGCACCGGGCTTGGCGCTCGCAGCTACTCGATTATCGAGCAGGGCATGATATCCCGGGTCGTCGAGGCGAAACCCGAGGAACTCCGCGTGTTCATCGAAGAAGCCGCGGGTATCTCGAAATACAAGGAGCGCCGTCGGGAAACGTCCAATCGTATCAAGCACACGAGGGAGAACCTGGAACGGCTGAAGGACGTTCTGGACGAGGTCGAGAAGCAATTGCGACACCTCGACCGGCAGGCCAAAACCGCTCAACGCTATGAACGGTACAAGGGCGAGGAGCGGCGCACGTCGGCCGAGTTACTTGCCTTGAAATCGAAAGTACTGGACGAGAGGGCGCAGGCAGCGAATGCAAAGCTGTCAGAATACAAGACCCGTCTCGAGGCAGCGATTGCGCACCAGCGGAAGATCGAAGCCGAAATCGAAGGGGCGCGAGTACAGCAATCCGAGCGTAGCGACGAGTTCAATGAGGTACAGGGCCGTTATTACAAGGTCGGAAGCGAGATAGCGCGCCTCGAGCAATCCATCGAACACGCTCGCGAACTGCGTGAACGCCAGGAAAAAGACCTGCAACAAGCGGTTCTCGGCGCGTCGGAGATCCTCGGTCATATCAATAAGGACCAGGATGAGATCGCGCAGCTCGAGCTGACGCTGAACGAGCTCGTTCCGGGCCTCGAGGAGGCACGCGAGAGCGAGAAGGCGTCAGCCGAGTCGCTCACAAGGGCCGAAGCGGCGCTCGCCGACTGGCAGGAGCAGTGGGAAGGGTATTCGCAACGCTACAGTGAATCGCAACAACTCCGCAACGTCGAGCAGACGCGTGCCGACCAGATCGATTCGCGCTTGCAAAGTATCGCCGACCGTCGCCGAAAGCTCGAAGAGTCGAGGTCGAGCGCCGGTCACGAAGCGCTCAAATCGGCATACGACGACATATCGGCGGAGGAGCAGCACAAACGGCAGGCACGCGACGAGTTTGATCGTCACCTTACAGATGTCACCGATAAGGTGCGGAAGCTTCGTGAGCAGGATCAAAAGCTGTCGAAGCTGGTCGAAGAACGCCGCACAGTGTTGCTCGCGGCGCAGGGCAAATACGCGTCCCTCGAGGCGCTACAGAAAGCGGCGCTCGGCGAAGGTGAAGAATCCATCCAGAAGTGGCTGGACAACGAGGGCCTCGACGGCAGCAAACGCGTTGCCCAGGCGCTCGATGTGCAGGACGGCTGGGAAAAAGCTGTCGAGACCGTGCTGGGCGACTACCTGCAGGCGGTGTGTGTCGATGACATCGAGCCTGTTACCGAAAGCATCGCGAACCTCAAGGCAGGCCGCCTTACCGTCCTGCAGTCAGGCGCGCAACCTGCCGCGGACGATGCTAGAAGCCTGGCGGCGAAAGTCACCGGTGCACCGGCGACGGTGTATCAGCTGCTGGCGCGGGTACGCATTGCAGAGACAATGAATGGCGCTCTTTCGATCCGGGAGTTGCTGGACGACGGCGAGTCCGTAATTACGAGCGACGGTATCTGGTTTGGCAAACAATGGCTCCGAGTCGCACGGGACCACGACGCCAAGGCCGGCGTGCTGGCTCGCGAACATGAGATGCGACGGATCAAGACGGACATCCGCGAGCTCCAGGCGCGGTTCGACAGCGCCCGAAAGCTACTGCATGACGGGCGTACGCGCCTGAACCAGCTCGAGGAGCGCCGCGAGGCTGTCCAGCAGGATTCAGCCGCACTGCTGAACGAGTACTCCGAGATAAAGTCGGCCCTGGAGTCGGCTCGCTTCAAGATGGATCAGGCTACCGCCCGGCGGCAGGCCATCGTCGAGGAAAGCAGCGAACTCGACAACGAGAAGGTCGCCGCGGACGAGCAATTGCGCGAGTCGAAGCGGCGGCATGCCCAGGCGGTTGAGGCCCTGTCAGCCCTCGAGACCGAGAAAGCCGGCCTGGAGGCGCGGCGGGACGAGCTGCGGGCCGAGTTGTCCCGCGTTCGCCAGCAAGCCGAAGAAGACCGGCTTGCCGTGCAGAGCATCGCGATCCAGTTCGAGAGCCGGCGGTCCAGCAAGGAATCCGCTGCTCAGAACCTCGCGCGCATGGAGCGGCAGCTTGAGCAGTTTCGTAGTCGCGAACGCGACATCAAGCAGCAACTCGAGCTGAGTGCTGCGCCGCTGGCCGAGAACAAGGAGCGCCTTGACGCTCATCTCGCACACCGGGTACGGGTCGAAGAAGATCTGGCGGCGGCGCGCAGGCGTGCGGAGGAGGTGGATGCCCGGCTGCGCGAACTCGACCAATCGCGCCTGCGACACGACGGCGACGTCGACGAAGCGCGCACGCACGTCAGCCAGGCTGAGATGGCCGTGCAGGAGTTGCGTGTGCGGCGGGAAGGTCTGGCCGAACAGTTTGCGCAAAGCGGATACCAGTACGAGACCGTGCTGGCAGAATTGGACGAGACAGCGGAAAGCGACGTATGGGAGCAGAAACTCGAGGACATTCGACGTCGTATCGAGCGGCTCGGTCCTATCAACCTGGCCGCGATCAGCGAGTTCAAGGAACAGTCGGAGCGCAAGGAATATCTCGACTCGCAGCTGAAGGACCTTACTGACGCGCTCACGACACTCGAAGGTGCGATTCGCAAGATCGATCGCGAGACGCGCACGCGGTTCAAAGAGACGTACGACAACATCAACGCCGGCTTCCAGAAGCTGTTCCCGAAACTGTTCGGCGGCGGCCATGCCTACCTCGAACTTACGGGTGACGATCTCCTCACCGCAGGCGTGACACTGATGGCTCGCCCGCCGGGGAAGCGTAATAGCACGATTCACCTGTTGTCCGGCGGCGAAAAAGCGCTCACCGCTGTGGCGCTGGTGTTTGCAATTTTCGAACTCAACCCGGCGCCTTTCTGCATGCTCGACGAGGTCGATGCGCCGCTTGATGACGCGAACGTTGCCCGTTTTTGCGATATCGTTCGCGAAATGGCGGACCGGGTGCAATTCGTTTTCATCACGCACAACAAGGTGACGATGGAAATGGCGAGACAGCTGTCCGGCGTCACCATGCAGGAACCGGGTGTTTCCCGCCTTGTCTCCGTCGATCTTGACGAAGCGGTGAAAATGGCTGCGAGCTGATTCGCAATGGACGGAATGCGCTGGCTGCTACTCGTCATCGGCCTGCTCGTGATCGGCGGTGTATACCTGTACACACGCCGGGGCGCGCGGCCTCCGGGCGCAGGCACGCGGCGGGAGCCGACGCTCGACACCGACGGGCGTGAGGAATCCGAATCACCGGTGTGGCATGAATCGGAGGCGCTCGCGGACGATCCGGATGACATCGCTCCGCCGAACGACGTGACGCTGCCGGCGCGCGCCGTGCCCCAGAAGATAGTCGCGCTGCGAATCATTGCGCGCGGTGGTGGCACATTCCAGGGCGATGCAATCATTCTGCACCTGCGCGGCATCGGCATGCGCCACGGGAAGTTCGGCATTTTTCACCGGCTGGATGGCAAGGACGAGGGCGACGCTATCTTCAGTGCCGCCAGTCTCATCGAACCGGGCAGCTTCGATCTCCCCAATATTCAGAACCAGGCTATTCCCGGAATCAGCCTGTTCGCTGTGTTGCCTGGCCCGGTGGATGGTGTGGAAGCATTTGACATGCTGATGGCCGCCGCACGAACGCTCGCCCAGTCTCTCGATGGGGAGCTACTGGACGAGTCCGGCAGCTCGCTCAGCATTCAGCGGGAGCGGTACATGCGCGAGGAAATCGTACAGTTCCAGCACAGTCACAAGGTCGCGTGAGCGGTATCCGGGGCCCGCGTGGTGGCTACGACTGACGACATCGCCGCGCGGATCGATTCGCTGCGTGAGCAGATTCGCTACCACAACTATCGCTACCATGTCCTCGATGACCCGGAAGTGCCGGATGCGGAGTACGACCGCCTCCTACGGGATCTGCAGGCGCTGGAGCAGAAACATCCCGAACTGATCAGCAGCGATTCTCCTACACAGCGCGTAGGCGCTGAACCCATCGCGGCATTCGGGACGGTGACGCATCGGCTACCGATGCTCTCACTGGAGAACGCATTCCGCGAGCAGGAGCTTTTCGATTTCGATCGGCGCGTTCGCGAAAAGCTGGAGCTTGCTGACGATGACCCGCCCGTCGCTTATGCGGCGGAACCCAAGCTTGATGGCGCAGCCGTGAGCCTGCTGTACGCAGAAGGTCGACTCGTACGTGGCGCGACACGCGGCGATGGCACGACCGGCGAGGACATCACGCACAACGTTCGAACCATTCAGGGGGTACCCCTTCGCCTTCGTGGATCGGACTACCCGCAAACGCTCGAAGTGCGCGGGGAGGTCTTTATGCCTCGTGCCGGGTTCCTCGCCTACAATGAAGCGGCCGCCAGGACGGGCGGTAAAACTTTCGTGAACCCGCGTAACGCAGCCGCGGGCAGCCTTCGGCAGTTAGACCCCAAGCTGACGGCAGAACGACCTCTGGACATCTACATGTATTCCGTCGGCTTTGTCGAGGGCGGCACTCTTGCAGGGCGCCACAGCGAAATACTCGACCAATTGCAGTCCTGGGGACTGAAGACCTGCCCCGATCGGAACGTCGTATCAGGAGTAGCCGGCTGTCTCGACTATTACGCACATATCGGTGCACAACGGGACCAGTTCCACTACGACATCGACGGCGTGGTCTACAAAGTGGATCGATTGGCGGACCAGCGCGAATTGGGTTATGTATCGCGCGCACCGCGTTGGGCCATCGCTCACAAATTTCCGGCGCAGGAAGAAATGACGACAGTCAACGGTGTCGAGTTCCAGGTAGGACGGACGGGTACCCTTACGCCGGTCGCGCGCCTTGCGCCTGTGTTTGTCGGTGGCGTTACAGTAAGCAATGCAACATTGCACAACATGGACGAACTTCATCGCAAAGACGTGAGAATTGGAGACTCGGTCATTGTCCGGCGGGCGGGTGACGTGATCCCCGAGGTCGTCAGTGTCGTCAAATCGAAACGCAGGAGAAACGCCAGGCGAATTCAACTGCCGAAACTCTGCCCGGTATGTGGTTCCGCGGTCGTGCGTGAGGAAGGCGAGGCCGCAGCGCGTTGTACCGGGGGCCTGGTCTGCGCTGCCCAACGAACGGAGGCATTGAAGCACTTCGTCTCGCGCCGAGCTATGGATATCGAAGGCTTTGGCGCAAAACTCATCGAACAGTTGGTTGTGCTCGACCGGC
The DNA here is from genome assembly GCA_041743865.1 of Woeseiaceae bacterium. Classification (GTDB taxonomy): domain Bacteria; phylum Pseudomonadota; class Gammaproteobacteria; order Steroidobacterales; family Woeseiaceae; genus UBA1847. The sequence continues at coordinate 885 of JBGTLY010000167.1, read as the reverse complement.
TCAAGACGCCGGCGGACATATATACATTGACGGCAGTTGAGCTTTCGGCACTGGAACGCATGGGCGAGAAATCCGCCCAGAAAGTGTTGTCTGCGATCGATAAAAGCAAGACGACAACATTGGAGCGATTTCTATACGGCCTCGGAATCCGGGATGTGGGAGAAGCCACGGCGAGCAGTCTCGCCACTTACTTCGGCAAGCTGGAACAGGTCCTATCTGCGTCAGAAGATGAACTGCAGTTGGTACCCGACGTGGGTCCGATCGTTGCATCGCGCATCGCCGCATTTTTTGCGGAAGGTCACAACCGGCAGGTCATCGCCGAACTGAGGAAATCCGGCGTGACCTGGCCGGAAGTGAAGGACACGCACAGAAAGACAGAAGGCACGTTGACCGGCAAGACCTTCGTGCTGACCGGAACGCTTTCGGCAATGACCCGTGACCAGGCCAAAGCAGAAATACAGTCGAGGGGTGGCAAAGTCACCGGCAGCGTTTCGGCCAAGACGGACTACGTCGTCGCCGGAGAAAATCCAGGCTCCAAGCTTGCCAAAGCTCAGTCACTCGGCGTCACGGTCGTCGACGAGAGTGCGCTCAACAGTCTTTTAAGCGACTGAGTTTTAAAAGAAAATATCAGTTTTTTCTGCTCGTGTTGCGATTCTGGTTGAATTGCAGGCTTTTGACGGTGGCCACAAATCGTGCCTTCTGAGGAGAGTTGGGCAGATTTTCCCATAACCTGTATTTCGCTGGTCAAAACCCAGCGACCTGAATATATTCACCGCGCATGCAAGACAAAATCCAAAAACAAATCCTTGATGCATTCTTCGTCGTTCTACGACCTATCGCAAAGATCCTTCTTCGCTACGGTATTGGCTACCGGGAATTCGCGGA
>JBGTLY010000166.1:0-63931 GCA_041743865.1 Woeseiaceae bacterium | reverse complement strand
GCGGCGGCCGCCGCCGCGCATTTCGGGATATCGCGTCGCGAGTAGTAGGTCATGCAGGTAAGGCTAGCACTGGTATATTTCAAAAGCCGCTGCTTCTTGCGTACTTCAATTGCAGGGAAAGTCCGCTGCCTCAGGGTCTTTGCCGCTCGCCAACAGATGCTTGCAATGCGGTGTTGCAAGATGACCTAGAGTTACTCGGAGGGCTAAATCGAAACATTAAGTTAATTGCACCGATCGACGTCCGGAAATATCGATGTGCTGCACTGTCAGTCGTCGAAACGGAATTGAGGAAGGTCCGATGAACGCGGTTGACGTAACCAAAGCTCTGACTATGATCGCACTCGCAATAGCGCTGGTCGACGAGCCCGTCAGCGCGACGCCGAAGGAAGACGTCCGCGTGGCAACGTTCAACGCGTCGTTAAACCGGGGTGCCGACGGGGCCTTGATTGAAGATCTATCGACCCCGGATGATCCGCAGATCCAGGCGGTTGCGGAGATCATTCAGCGGACGTCACCGGACATTTTGCTCATCAACGAATTTGATTTCGATGAAAAAGGGCCTGGCGGCAGAAGCCTGGCGGGCAAATTGTTTCAAAAGAATTACTTGTCGATTCCACACCGCGGTGCAATCCCCGTGCACTATAAGTACGTATACGCCGCTCCCTCCAACACCGGGATTCACAACTCCACGGTGGTAGGGACGCCGGGGCTGGATTTCGACAATAACGGAGCCGTCGAACCGGCTCCCGGCAATCCTGACTACGGCAACGACGCGTTCGGCTTCGGTAACTTCCCGGGCCAGTTTGCGTTTATCATCTATTCGAAGTACCCAATCCAGCGCAACAGGATTCGCACCTTCCAGGAATTCCTGTGGCAAGATATGCCGAATGCGCTGTTGCCGGTAGACCCGGCGACCGGTCGGTCGTTTTACTCCCCGGAAGAACTTGCGATCTTCCGCCTATCGTCAAAGAATCACGTGGATGTGCCGATCCGCATCGGCAGGCACACCTTGCATATCCTGGCGAGCCACCCGACGCCCCCCGTGTTTGACGGCGAGGAGGACCGCAATGGCACGCGCAACGCCGACGAGATCCGATTCTGGCGTGACTATGTCGCCGGCAACGGATCCGGCGATTACATCTACGACGATCGGGGTCGCACCGGCGGACTCCCATCCAGCGCCTTGTTCGTTATCGCTGGCGACCTGAATGCCGATCCGTTCGACGGCGACAGCCTGCCTGGGGCCGCACAACAAGTGCTCGAGAGTCCCAAGGTCATTGCACGCCCGATTCCCAAAAGCCACGGCGCCACCGACCGCGCGCTGGCGCAAGGTGCCGACAATGATGTGCACGCAGGCAATCCGGCGAACGACACGGCGGACTTCGGCGAAGCACCGTTCGGACCGGGCAACCTCCGCGTCGATTATGTGCTGCCGAGCCAGGGGCTCCAGATCGTGGCCTCCCGCGTCTTCTGGCCTGCGGATGAGCTATGGCTCAACCGCCTGACCGGACTCGGTTTCCCGTTCCCGTCTTCGGATCATCGCCTCGTCTACGTCGATGTGGCACTGCCGTAGGGGCCGGCGTTTCGCAGCACGCCACGACCGGCCAATCTCGCGTCTGCGCCGCGTTGCCTGACCGGCTGCAGGTTTACCTTCAGCGTCATCGACTTGCGCGCGGAGAACAGTCGGTCCACCATATCCTGCCGTCCCGCGATGTAGCAGGCCAAGGCATCTTCATAGCGGTTGAGACGTTTGCCATTGGTCGGCTGACGCAACCATGCGTTGTGAGCCACATTGACTTTGGCACGGAGTAGTTCAGACAGGCGCTCAAACTCGATTTCATTCATCGAAATTCCATCAATTTCAGAGTGGTCGTTATCGCACAACTTGCTGCACCTCGACCAGAATTTGGCCCGCACATTCCGGGCAAAAGGCCGCAGGCTCCTCGTGCGGATCGATCTGGCTCCCCTGCTCCGCCCTATGAGTGCGGACGGCGTGCGGGCCGCGAACGAATCCGTCTTTGGCAGCACGCGGCTCGGTCACATTTTCGCTCATAATGTTGAGCGCTGAGGAACCTTACGCCGCGGAAACATTGTCCGCACGAAGAGGAAGAATCCGGGGGTTCCAATGCCGGCAGATCTCCATAATAGTTTGCTTCGATGGAGAACGACGTTAGTCAGCAAAAGGGCCCATTAGCCGGGGTTGATATTAGCGCGATTGCGTTGGCTAATCGAGGGCAAGCCGTCGCTGCTCGAGTCCGATGTCGGCAGCCCATTACGCTGTGGAAACCCCCTCGCCTCGCAACGTCTACCGCAACGGCACAGAGGTTTACATATCCTCGCCACCCTGGTTCGAAACCCGGTGCGAGCAGCGTGCCGATGACGCTCCGGAGGTCCACTAATAAGCAGATTTACTTGCATTTGTCTTGGCGTTATCCCGCTGCGGACGGCGACCGGGGCCGCCACCGCACAATCGATCCAGGACATGCCGGTTCTGCCCGCGGGCGAACCCGTACTACTGTCCGAGCTGTACTTACAAGATCCCGGGGATACCGCCGTGTCGGTCACCTGGCTCACCAACTTCGGCGGCGACGAGCACTGGGTCCGCGTCGAGCGTGGCAAAGGCGAATTTGACTTCGTTGCCGCAGCGAAAACCGCCGAGAGCAACAGCAAGTACAAGAGCCTGCGCTGATTCCGGGCCGGCAGCGGCACTCGAACGTCTGCTCGAGGATAGCGGCTCCAAGCTCATAAGAAACTGCTTCTGAATCCCCCGCATGCGACACGACTGCTTGTGCTTGCCGGAACGATGGACAAGCGCAAAGCAATTTTCCGGCAACTCATCGAGGCGGCGACCTTCGACGGGGAGGAGCTCGAAATCGTGCCTAACCTGGCCACCCTAACTGGTACTGGGGTTAAGGTGGCGTCCCCAAGGGGATTCGAACCCCTGTTACCGCCGTGAAAGGGCGGTGTCCTAGGCCTCTAGACGATGGGGACGGAGGACCATTGCGCTGATCATTGGTGGAGCTAGGCGGGATCGAACCGCCGACCTCTTGCATGCCATGCAAGCGCTCTCCCAGCTGAGCTATAGCCCCAACGGAGCGGGGCACTATAGGGATGACGTCCGGGGCTGTCAAGAAGCCGCATGGGTGAGTATTTTCAGGCGCTTGCGGCTCCACGGTCTGCAATATAGGCCAGCGCCCGGTCGAGCCTTTCCAGGCTTCGTTGGTGGCCGACGAGGTGCACCGTGACATCGATCGGGGGTGACACCGCGCCGCCGGTGACCGCGACACGGACCGGCTGTCCCAGCTTACCCAGGTTGAGGCCGTACGCTGCGGCAACGCGCTCTATAGTCGCGCCGATGGCGTCCGGCTGCCAGCTGCCGAGGTCTGCGAAGGCGCTGCGCAGAGCCGCGAGCGGTTCGCCGATGACCGGCCGCAGGTGTTTCCTGGCCGCGTTCGTATCGAACCCTGCAAAATCTTCGTAGAGGTAGCGGGCGCTTTCCGCCAACCTGCGCAGGGTTTCTGCGCGCTCCCGGTAGGCATCTGCCACCGCCGCCGGCGACGGACCGTTCGCAGGATCGAGGCCGACGGCCCGGAGGTAGGCGTCGAGCTGGCGCCCCAGTTCGGCCGCTGGGGCCGCGATAATGTGCTGCTGGTTGAGCCAGGTGAGCTTTTCGGGATTGAAAGCGGAAGCCGATTGATTGACATCCGCGATATCGAACAACGCAACCATTTCATCGACACTGAACAGCTCCTGGTCCCCGTGCGACCAGCCCAGCCTCACGATATAGTTCAGCAAGGCTTCGGGCAGGTAGCCCTCATCCCGGTAGTCCCGAATGTCGACGGCACCGTGCCGCTTGGACAGCTTGGCGCCGTCAGGTCCGAGAATCATCGGCAGGTGTGCATAGACCGGCGGCGCAACGCCAAGTGCCGAAAGCATGTTCATTTGCCGGGGTGTGTTGTTCAGGTGATCATCACCGCGGATGACATGCGAGATTGCCATGTCGAAGTCGTCGATGACGACGCAGAAGTTGTAGGTAGGCGTACCGTCGGAGCGCAGGATGATCAGGTCATCCAGCTCGCTGTTCTGGAACGCGACCCGCCCCCGCACCTGGTCGAGGACGATGACCTCGCCGTCCGTCGGGTTGCGAAAACGGACCACGGGCGTGACCCCGGCGCGCGTTTCCCGGCAGGTCCGGCAGCGCCCGTTGTAGCGCGTCTTCTCGCCCCGCGCCATTTGCTCCTCGCGCATCGCCTCGAGTTCCGACTTGCTGCAGTAGCAGTAATAGGCTTTGCCCGCGACGAGCCACTCTTCAACGACGGCCCGGTACCGGTCGAAACGATGTGTCTGGAAAAACGGGCCCTCGTCGGCATCGAGCCCCAGCCATCGAAGGCCGTCCAGGATGGCGTCGACATTCTCGACGGTCGAGCGTTCACGATCCGTGTCCTCTATCCGCAATACGAAATCACCTCCCGTATGGCGAGCGTACAACCAGCAAAACAAGGCGGTGCGAACGCTGCCGATGTGCAGCACGCCGGTGGGGCTCGGGGCAAAACGGGTCCTGATTTTCATGGTTACTCGACTGATGTTGTGCGATTGGTCTATTCAGACCATCGGCAGCCGCAGCTGCGCCCGCATTATGGCAAAAGCCTGCAGAATCCTTCCGCCTGATCAATTGTGCCGGACAAAAAAGCGTCTATAATGAAGTCCGCCACGCCCCAAAGTTAAAGTTGGTTGTGAAGATCGGGAGTGTGACACAAGTCACAAGAACTTCACCCCGGCAACCATAAAATGGGCGCAGGTCTCAAACTTTTGACGGTGGAATCTGCGAGTCGATGCCCGGATTTCGCGGCAGGGACTCTATCAGGCACCGGATTCCCGTGAAGCTTATACAAATAGAACGACATCGAGAGCTGCCTTGCACGATTTGAGAAGCTGGTCCTTATTGTGGACCGCGACGCTACAGCGAATCGCCGCCCCGGTGATCACCGGGCTGGTACTCTACTTCCTGACCCGGGCCTACGGCATCCGTTTCTCGAGCGAGTACGTATCCCTATGCCTGCTCGCCATGATGTTGTCGGCGATTTTCATCAAGGACTCACTGCCGGCCCGCAACAAGATCCGCATCTTTGGCGGCTATATCGGCAGCATCATCACGGGCTGGCTTGTCGTCGTCAGCATATTGCTCCTTATCGGCTACGCAACCAAGAGCTCCGCGGACTACTCACGGCTGATTCTCTTCGCCTGGTTCCTGCTCAACCCTTTCGCAATCCTGTTCGGCAAGTGGCTCATGCAGGAACTGTTCGTCAAGCTCATGACCGTCGCGGGCAACAGCCGCCGGGTGGTGATCGCGGGCATCACACCGGTCAGCAAGCAACTGGCAGAAAACATCGAAAGCGACAAGCGTCTCGGGATGACCTTCCTCGGCTATTTCGAGGATCGCTCACCGGACCGCTTCGGCGAGTTGAAGCATGGCCAGTTGCTGGGTTCGCTAGCCGAACTCGCCGACTACGCGAACCGTAACAACGTCGACGTCATTTATATTTCCTTGCCTATTCGACACCTGGTGCGGACCCAGATCCTTATCGAACAACTGCACGACACGACGGCCTCTGTGTACTATGTGCCCGATATCTTCGTTTTCGACCTCATCCAGTCCCGTGCGGACGACATCCACGGCATTCCCGTCCTCGCCCTGCTGGAAACGCCTTTTCACGGCTATAACGGCCTGCTGAAACGCCTGTTCGACCTTTTTGTCGCGACGATGATCCTGCTCCTCATATCGCCGTTGCTGATCGGCATCGCGGTGGCCGTAAAAACGTCCTCACCCGGGCCGGTCATTTTCAAGCAGCGTCGCTACGGGCTGGCCGGCGAAAAGATCACTGTCTACAAATTCAGGACTATGACCGTTACCGAGGACGGCGACACTATCCGGCAGGCGCAACGCGATGACGAGCGTTTCACGCGTATCGGACAGTGGCTGCGGAGACGTTCCCTGGACGAGCTGCCTCAATTCCTTAATGTCATCCAGGGTCGCATGAGTATCGTGGGTCCGCGGCCGCATGCAGTGGCCCACAACGAGCTGTATCGAAAGTTGATCAAGGGCTACATGCTGCGGCACAAGGTCCTGCCGGGAATCACAGGATGGGCGCAAGTCAACGGCTGCCGGGGTGAGACCTCGGAAGTGGACCAGATGCGGGACAGAATCCGCTTCGACCTCGAGTACCTGCGGCATTGGTCCCTCTGGTTCGACTTCAAGATCATCCTGCGTACGGCGGGTCTCGTCATCAACGACGAGAAAGCCCACTAGCCCGGCATTGACTCAAATGCGCGCTTGAGGGACTCGTCCCATTCGGCTGGCACTTCGCCGAAACGGTTCCTGAATTTGTGTTTGCTCAACACCGAATAGGCGGGGCGCGCGGCTGCAGTCTTGTAGTCGGATGACGGGATGGGAGTGATTTCGCACGCGGATTCGCCGCGCTCGCGGAGATGCTCACGAATACGCACCGCAAAATCGTACCAGGTAACAGCCCCCTCGCAGCTCAGATGGTACAACCCGGCGTTGGCGTCAACGAAGCCCGACAGTTCGTCCGTACCATCAGGCAGGATCACATCGATGAGGCGCGCCAGTTCTTCCACCCAGGTCGGCGATCCCCGCTGGTCGTTTACGATCGACAGTTTGTCGCGTTCCCGCAACAGGCGGGAAATGGTAAGCAGGAAATTGTTGCCCCGGGTCGCGTAGAGCCAGCTCGTCCGGAAGATCATGTGCGCCGCCCCGGAGCTGCGAATGGCCTCCTCACCGGCCAGCTTCGAGGCGCCATAGACATTGATGGGTGCCGTCGGGTCGTCTTCGACGTAGGGCTCGGTCTTGGTGCCATCGAACACGAAATCCGTGGAAAAGTGCAGCAGTGCCCCGCCGATGCGCGAGACCGCCTTAGCGATCGCGGCAGGTGCTTCGGCGTTGACGGCGAACGCTTTGTCGCGCTCCGATTCTGCCCTGTCGACCGCCGTGTACGCTGCCGTGTTGACGACGAGGGCCGGCGCGAGCCGGAGAACTGCGTCGCGTACTGCGTCGATGTTCGCGAGATCAATGTCTTCCGAGCCTGCGATCCGTACGTCGAATCGCCCGGACAGCCTGCGCCCGAGTGCGTGGCCCAGCTGCCCGTTGCGGCCGAAGAGCAGTATGTCGGTCATTCGAACTTGTCCGCCAACCTGAAAGACAGAGCCTTGAGGTCCTTGTCGGACACCGATGGACCGTTGCCGGCGACAAGAGGCCATGCAATGGCGAGGTCTGGATCGTTCCACAGAATGGCGCGTTCTCCTTCCGGGGAATAGTAGTCGGTGGTTTTGTACTGTACGACGGCCGTGGCCGAGACCACGTAGAAGCCATGTGCAAAGCCTACGGGCACCCAGATTTGCCGATGGTTGTCCGCGCTGAGCGTTGCCCCGACGTACTCGCCAAACGTCGAAGACGATTTGCGCAGGTCGACCGCGACGTCGTAGATCTCGCCTTGTAAGCAGCGTACGAGTTTTGCCTGCGGCCGGATCACCTGGTAGTGCAGCCCCCTGAGAACGCCTTGCGTGGAGAAAGACTGGTTGTCCTGCACGAAGTCCGGGCTCTCGCCCGTTGCATCGGCGAAACGCCCGGCGTTGTAGCTCTCGAAAAAATAGCCCCGTGCGTCGCCGAAAACCTTGGGCTCAATGAGCTTAACATCCGGAATGGCGGTCGGAATTGCGTTCATAGTCCCGCCTTCTCCGCGATGATGTCCCGCAGGTATTTTGCGTAGGAACTGCCTCCCAGGCGGCCGGCAATACGCTCGAGATCGTCGGTGCCGATATAGCCGAGACGGAACGCGATTTCCTCCGGGCAAGCGATTTTCAGCCCCTGTCGCGACTCGATGGTCTCGACGAACATGGAGGCCTCGAGCATCGAGGTATGCGTCCCGGTATCGAGCCACGCTACGCCGCGACCGAGAACCTCGACCGATAATCCGCCGCGCTCGAGGTAGGCATTGTTGACATCGGTAATCTCGAACTCGCCGCGAGGCGACGGCTTGACGGAACCGGCGATGTCGACGACCTCGTTGTCATAGTTGTAGAGGCCGGTCACAGCATAGCGGGAGCGCGGTTTGGCCGGTTTTTCGACAATGGAGATCGCTTTGCCCGCCGCATCGAATTCGACCACACCATAGCGCTCCGGATCGTGGACCCGGTACGCAAACACGGTCGCGCCGCTCATCTGTTCCGCAGCCCTTTTCAGAGTCGGGGTTATGCCCTGGCCGTAGAAGATATTGTCGCCAAGAATGAGAGTGGAGCACGCATTGCCGATAAAAGTTGCCCCGATCGTGAATGCCTGCGCCAGTCCTTTCGGTTCGGGCTGAATGGCGTACTGCATGTTGAGCCCCCATTGCGCGCCGTCACCGAGGAGACGTTCGTAGAGCGGCAGATCGTGGGGTGTGGAGATGAGCAGAATGTCCCTGATGCCGGCGATCATCAACGTCGACAAGGGATAGTAGATCATCGGCTTGTCGTAGACAGGCAACAATTGCTTCGATACGACGTGGGTTGTCGGGTAGAGCCGGGTTCCGGCGCCCCCGGCCAGTATGAGTCCTTTCCGGGTGGGCTGCGAAGCTGCAGGCATTGACAAGGGTCCTTGATTTGAGTGTGGTTAACCGGATTGCCGGCGCGATCCGCGCGACGTGCTTATGAGCTGGCCGAAGAAGCAAGTCCCAATCGCTGCCCCTGGTACGAACCGTCAAGAATTGGCTGCCACCATGACCTGTTGTCGAGGTACCAGCGAACGGTTTTCTCTATGCCGGATTCGAACGATTCCGCGGGCGACCAGCCAAGTGCATCGCGTATCTTTGTAGCGTCTATTGCGTAGCGCAGGTCGTGCCCGGGGCGGTCCCGGACATACTCGATCAGCTGCTCGTGCCGCTCCCCGGTTTTCCGCGGCCGCAACTCGTCGAGTACCCCGCAAATCGTCGTGACAACGTCGATGTTGCGGCGTTCCGAATTGCCACCCACATTGTAGGTCTGGCCAGGCTCACCCTGTATGAGCACAACCTGCAGCGCAGCGACGTGGTCGTCGACGAACAACCAGTCCCGCACGTTTTCGCCACGCCCGTAGACCGGCAGAGACTTGCCGTGCAAGCCATTGATGATTACCAACGGGATCAGCTTCTCCGGGAACTGGTACGGCCCGTAGTTGTTGGAGCAATTCGTGATCACGACCGGAAGCTCGTGGGTATGAAACCACGCCCGCACAAGGTGGTCCGACGCAGCTTTGCTCGCCGAGTACGGCGAGTTGGGCCGGTACGGCGTCGTTTCGCTGAACAGTCCGGTTGGGCCGAGCGTGCCGAACACCTCGTCAGTCGACACGTGGTGAAAGCGAAATCGTTGCCGCCGTGCCGGATCCAGCTGCCGCCAATGCCGGGTCGCGGCCTCGAGCAGGACGAAGGTGCCGGTAATGTTTGTCTGGATGAACGGTGCCGCGCTATCGATCGACCGGTCCACGTGCGACTCTGCCGCAAGATGCAGGACGAAATCCGGGTCATACGTCTCGAAAAGGCGTTGCACGTTGTGGCCATCCGCGATATCCACTTTTTCGAACACGTATTGCGGGTGATTCGAGACGGATACGAGCGAGTTGAGATTGCCCGCATACGTCAGGCAATCCACGTTCACGATTCGCCAGTCTGTTTCGGCCGCAAGATGGCGGACGACCGCAGAGCCGATGAAGCCGGCACCGCCCGTCACGAGGATCGTGCGTGGGGATTCCTTTTTATGCATTTTTCGTTTGTACCTTCTGGTTACTGTCCCTGGCGATCTGCAAGGGGTTCTGCGAGCCGTTGGCCGCGTCGCGCCGGCCGTATTCTACTGGCAAATCCGTGACGCTTGCTGGGGCGCTAGCCCAGGCCGGAATACAGCGCCGTCATTGCCGCGAAATACGCTTGGGGCGTATGCCGCTCCTCGACCCGGGCACGGGCCGAAAGGCCCGCCGCCCGAACCGCTCCGTCGTCCGAGGCTCTCAACCGGGCAAGAAGATTCGCGAGCTGGTCCACATCTCCACTGTCGAAGAGCCAGCCCGTATCGCCCTCATCGATCAGCTCGGGGATGCCGCCGATCCGCGCCCCGATGACCGGTTTGCCGCAAGCATAGGCTTCGAGCACGCTCATCGGTGCATTCTCATACCACTCCGAGGGCAAAACGAGCGCCCTCGCGTTGCGGACCCAGTCACGCAGGGCCGAGCCGCTCTGGTATCCCGTGAAACGGATGTCGGCCCCGCGCGCCTCCGCGTCCCGGGCCAGTTCGGCGCGCAATGGCCCATCACCAACCACCACCAGTTTTACGCCGGCCCGTGCAGCGGCCTCGACCAGGGTGGCAATTCCTTTCTCATAGGACAGCCGGCCGATGTACACAAAATAGTCCCCGGGTTCATAGTTGGCCGAAAAATCCGATACCTGGACGAAGTTGGGAATATGTGCCAACTGGCGTTCCGGCCAGCCATATTGCCTGAACTTTTCGAAGTAAAAGCGGCTCGGCGCTACGATGCAATCGACGTTGTCCCTGTAAATTCCGGTTGCGCGATGTACGCCCGATTCGACGGCGATAAGCGTGCTGAGCGGGAGCGAATTCTTGATGCATCGCCGGGCCGCGGCGTGCCAGATTGCACCATTGCCACAACGCTCGCAGATCTCCCCCTGCGATAGCATCGTGTAAGCCGGACACAACAGCTTCAGATCGTGTGCCGTCAGCACGACCGGTATGCCGTGTCGCTTCAGGACCGGCAGTACGGAGGGAGAGATATGATGATAAACGCAATGAAGGTGCGCGACGTCCGGGTGAGTTACCGCGAGCAAGGCGTCGAGTTTTTGCTGCGCCTCGCGGGAATAGATGATCTTTGCGGCCATCGCGAGCCGTTTACCGATGCCGTAGCTTTCTCCGAATTCAATCTCATCGACGAAATACTCCGCGTAGGGTGACGCGAGGTTCTTCGGATGCCGCATCGCGAAGCATGCCGTGTGCCAGCCAGCGTGCCGGAACAACGCATCGTGGTCGAGGTAAACCGCATCCGCACCGCCACGACGGTAGTGGTAGTTATTTATCGACAGGAGTGACTTCACCGGAACTGCCTCTGCCTGACTTCAGGGACCGCGCGAACATCGCTTTGACCTGGACGATCGCCCGCCGGGGATTTGCCAGGGCCGTGCCTGCCAGATGCACGGGCAGCCGTCCCAGAAACCGGAGGCGCTCTGCGACCGACGGCTCCGAAACCACATCCGGATAAGCGAAATGCTCGCGTTCCTTGCGGGTGCGTGAGCTGCAATACGCGATCTCAGACCCGTCGAGGATATCCCGCCACTTCTCGAGCGATGCCATGGACGGGCCCGCCTTGGACGTATGCGTGACGGTCGACGAACCCCAGTGCGGTACATTCAGCATACTCTGCTGGAAAGACAACCCAAGGTCGCGACAAAGCGACTCTACGGTTCGGCTGGACTCGAGCACCAGGTCCTCGTATCGCACGATCCGGAAGCGCGGATGACCCGACAGCGCCAGTGCCTCGCGTGTGGCCGCGAGCCAGAGCCTGACCATCGTGATAGGGTGGTAGTTAAGCCAGAGTCTGACGACCTCCGAGACCGGAACATTGGCGCCGCCGAGCTTCCGCAACTGGTAACGTCGCTTCTGGGAGGCGAGGACAGCCCGGGGATCCCTTACGACATGCACGATCCAGGCGTCCGGATACCGTTCGAGCAAGTGCCATGCATAGAAGATATTGCGCGGCGTCTGTTCGCATAGTACGTCTGCGCCGGTCATGCGACGAATCTCGCTCATTGTCGCTGCGAAGAGCCTGTCGCCGGTCGTATCCGGCCCGAGTGAGGTGACGATTTGCCCCGCCTTTTGCTGCTCTTCAGGCGTCGGTCCGCTTACCCAATAGTCCCGGGCGTGTCGCGCAAGGGTCATGGCGACCGCTCGCTCTGCGCGGCTTCGAGACAGGACCGAGGAGCAATTCTCGAAGGGGACGAGGTCCCCGAAGAAGTGCAGCTCATTGAGCGTGGCTGCGCGTTCGGCATTGCCCAGCATGCGCGCCAGCATCGTCGTCCCCGATCGCGACGCACCGGTCACGAATATGATGCCTGTCGGTACCGGGGCTGAGTTGGGTTCCGTTTCGGGATCACGCATGAGCAGTTGACTCGTGGCGGAGACGGAGCAGCCGGCGGTATTCTGCGACCACGGCAGGTGCCACAACGGCATAGGTGCGATACGCGCGAACCCACGCCCTACCCCGGTCGCCCATAGCCTCCGCAGCGCCGGGATCGCTTAACAGCGTGCAGATGGCATCCGCAAACGCCTCTGCGGACCAGTCCACACAAATACCGGCACCGCTTTCCTCGATAATCAGGCTTTGCTCCGGGTGCGCATTCGCCACTACCGGGCGACCAAGCGCCATGTACTCGCTGATCTTCGTCGGCGATGTCGAAAGGAGAATCGGTATCGGGTAGAAGGGCGACAGGCAGACGGCAGCCCGCGCCACGTGTTCGTGTGCCTCATCCATCGGCAACATGCCGGTGAACGTGACCGAAGATGCCAGGCCCAGTTCATCGACACGCTGCTCGAGGAATGCACGGTCCTCAGGGCTGTCCCCGTCGCCGACGAATACCAGGCGCGCCTCCGGGAATCGCCGATGCACGATCAGGAGCGCATCCAGCAACGTGTCCAGTCGGCGCACCCGGATCAGGGTGCCGAGATAGAGAATCGTGTCCTTCAAGGCTTGCTGGCGGGGCCAGTCGAGCAGTGATTCACTGACGGCCATTGGGACGGAGCTCATCTTGTGCTCGTCGATACCATGGGCAGCGACGTCCTTTTTCATTTGTTCGCTCTGGACAAAAATGTGATCCGCATGGGGCAGTATGATGCGGTAGAGGAGCCAGCTCGCCACCTGCCCACCGATAATACTGGCGCGGGGAAAACGCGAGTTGCCCTCCCGGCCGTCTATGATGCGACACTCGGCGAAGGGATAGGACAGCCAATACGTAAAGTGCTTTCGGCGTACCCGCGCCGCGAGCAATCCGAGTACACCGACGACAAATTTGTCACGGACCTGGATGATGTCGTAGCGGCCGGAAAGTGCCTTGCCGAAGGTCCTTAAGTCGGCCAGCAGCTCATACCACTTGCTTAACAGCGGGCCTGCCACGCCCGGACGGTGTGATCTGCCGACGACCCAGGCCCGCGCGCCCCGCCATCGTATCTCATGCCACGCGCGCGTCGCTTCGCGGCTGAAAATCACGTAGTCAATTGCGAAGCCGGAGTCGGCAATGCGCCGGGCGAACAAGTCCGTAACGTCAACCCGCTCCGCGTTCCCCGGCCCGCCGACCAGGTAAAGGATTCGGAACTCGCGCTCACTCATAGCCGAATGCCCGGTTGAGTTCACCCGCCCGGCGGTCGAACTCCTCGAGTTCCTGCGTCGTCAGTTCGCTTCGCCAGCGTTCATCGACGCCGCGAATGCCACCGCCCATTTCAAATCGAGCAGGATTGCCGCCTGCGGAATGCACCGGCACGTTACTGCCGAAAACCAGGCACTCGGCCGAATACTCGATGCCCAGCCACTCGAACACGCGCCGCAGTACAGGCTCCGGCTGTGCCGCAAATTCCTCGTACGCCAGCCGGATGCGGTGTTTCTCCGGCACCCACCGCTCGAGCAGGCGCGTCGACAGTCGGTGGTAGTGGTTCCAGCGATCCGCCGCAAGTGCGACCGGCATATAGCGTTTCCGGGACATCGCCACACCGCGGCCGTCCCGCGTCAGGTGCACGATACGTACATGATCGGGATCAGCCGCGTAAAGATGTGCAGCTTTGCGCGGCATTTTGGACGCATCCACGATGAGCTGTGCGCCGGTGCTCCGGCCCGCGGAACGATAGAAGGCCAGTGTATTGTCCGTTCCGCGGGATACGGACGGCAATGCAAAGCGCCTGAGCCCGGGTCCCACCGGAGCGTGCAACACGGAAACGGTATCCAGTGCACCCCGTATTTTCATCAGCCCGTAGCGGAGTCGCGTCTGGTATGCATGATCGATCCGGCCAGAGCCCGATTTGGCCTTTGGCGCATCGCCAAGCGGTATCACATAGGGATTTTCTCTCAGGTTTACTCCCGCGTACTCCGCGAAGTCAGCAAAAATCCCGGCCCAGAAATCACAATCCCGCATCGTCTTGCCGCAGGAACAGGCTTCCCCGAGAGACAACAACTTGGGAATGAATGACACTTCACCGAGATTCTGTATCCGTGGATGCTTGCCCAGGACATACGAAAACAGCGTCGATCCGCCATGAGGCGATGAGACGACGTAGACATGACGAGGCTCACTGGTCTGCTCGCGAGCCTGATCGATGGTTCGGGGTGCGGTGTTGCCTTTCACTGTGCCTACCCCGGCCTCGAGAAGAGCTGCAGATAGCCGTTCGCGACCGCATCCCAGCTGTAGTGATTCCGCACGCACTGCCTGCCGGACTCGGCGATGGCACGTGCCTGACCCGGATCGTCTGCCAGTGCCTGCCAGCGATTGATGAGGTCTTTCCGGTCGTTTTCCGCGTAGGTCGGGATACTTCCCTTTACGGTTGAGATATTTTCCGGAATGCCGTTGACCAGACAACATATTCCGGCGCCCATAGCCGCCAGCAGCGATGGCGAAGTACCTTCGAGCCGGCTCGCAGATACGTACATGTACGCATTCGCCAGGATCTGCTCGTAGTCTTCGTTGTACACGAAGCCCAGAAACCGGATACGGTCGGACGCATTTTCGAAAACCGAGTTGCGGTACGGCGTTTTGGGATCGTCGTCCCCGATGATCACCAGGGGGAAATCGGTCTGCAGCGCCTTGTAGGCGTCAACCAGGTCGTGGACTCCCTTTTCGGGAACGATGCGACCCACGAACAGGAAGTACCGACCCGTTTCGAGGCCGTGCCGCGAGAGCAGAGCGGACGATCCTTCCTTGTCGATGTGAATCTCGTTTGCGCCGTATGCAATCAGCGTCGTCGACGTGTTGAATTTTCCTTTGTAGTAGGCGCCGACTTCTTCATTGTCGACGACAATTTCATTCGCAAATCGCGCAGCCAGTCGCTCACCCAGCTTATGCACGAGCTTCGCGAGCCGGCCCCACTTCTGGCGTTTCCACTCGATACCATCGCCGGAGAGGACCACGCGCTTGCCGGCCAGGCGGAGCAGGGGAATGAAGATCGAGTTGCCGGTGTTGTACAGGTGGATGTCCCGGTAGGCCCGCTTGACAAAAATCAGGTCAAGTACGCAAAAAAAAGTGTGCGACAAGGTGTCGAGACTCTTTACCGGCAGGGACGGCAGGTAACGGAGTGAAATACCGGCGATGGTTCCAGGTTGCACCGGATAACGGTTCGAACGGCAATACACCAGCACGTCATGGCCCGCCTGAACCCAACGACGACAGACTTCGTCGGCGCAGGTTTCAAGTCCGCCATAATTCGCCGGCAAGCCGCGAATGCCGATGACGCCTATCCTGCGACGAGGCGCCACACGAGCGTCCGGCCCTGATACCTGCTCAGGCGACGCCTGATTCACGCGGACGTTCATAACTCCGACTTGAAGCGCTCCGCATACTGTGCGAGGGCATCATGCCACTCGGGCATGAAGTTGATGCCTCGCGCGTCAAGTTTGAAGTTGACCAGCTTCTCGGATGCCGGCCGTGGCGCGAAGTACTCGGTCTTGAAGTGTTCCGATGAAACCTTCGTTACCCTGATGTCTTTCTCGAGCCCCAACAACCGGACAAATTCAACCGCCACGTCATATCGACTGCAATCGCCGCCGCACACCTGGTTGTAAAGTCCGTAGAGGCCGGACTCGACGACCTTGTAGATTCCGCGAGCGAAGCTGACGGTGTAAGTCGGTGTGCCCAGTTTGTCGTCCACCACAAAAAGTTCTTTCTGTCCCGATTGGATCTGCTTGAAAATCTTGTTAATGAATTTCTTGTCCTTTTCCGGACCGCCACCCATCATCCAGCCCGCTCGAAACACAAAATGCTTGCTCAGGTATCGCTGGACAAACAGCTCACCGTGGTACTTCGCCTTTGCATAAATGCTGAGCGGGTTTGGCATGTCGAAATCGTTATAGACGTCTTGCGCGCCGTCGACGATCCCCGCTGTACTGATGTAAACATGCGGCACGTCGTGCTTGCTGGCGATGAGCGCGAGGTTTTCGGCACCCAGAGCGTTCGTGGCCCACGCGTTGTCCGCGTTCCTTTCACAGTATTCGAGGTCGGTCAGTGCTGCCAGGTTGATGATCAGGTCCGGCTCGAAATCGTCGATGGATTTCACCATCTGTCCGTAATCCCTTACGTCGGCAAAATGCAGCCAGTCTGTGTTCTGGTCGATGTCGCTCGCAAAGACCTCACAGCGGCTGGAAAAATACCCGTAGACTGCTTCGCCGAGCATGCCTCCACATCCTGCAATGTAGACACGCGAATTTTTCTCGATTTTCACAAAACCTGGCTCCTAGTCACCTGTGGAATGGATTTGCCTGATGCCCGCGCCGCGTCGGCACAAAGTCGTAGATCATAGTCTTTCACAGATTGCTGAACTGTGAATGCGGTCCCACTAAAAACCGGACTTCGGTACACGGATTTTTGCATGCGGGCAATTAAGCCACAGACGCGCCGTGCCCGGCGTCTTTTGCACTTTCGTGCAGCTCGAAGTCACGCCGAAGCCTTGCAGTCAATGCGGCTGAAACCGCCGGATCGAGCGCAATCGATGGATTCGGCCCGGCGGTCGGCGCCGCGCGGGGCGTTCGCACCAACACGGAGCGTATGCGCCGTTGCAAGGCACCGAGCGTCTCGAGGAGATTGGATCGGTATACCTTTGCGGGCGAGACATTGATCGACCGCAGTGTCAACGTCCGGCCCGTGCGCACAGACAATGCATCTACGAGACCCTGTACGTTTTCATAGGCGTACATATGATCGACACCGGGCCGACCCTCCTCGTCCAGCAGGAATTCAGCCTGCGACCCTACCCGGGCGAACTCCGGTTGCGGGTCGGCGAGGTACGCCTCGACGAACTCCCCGAAACTCACGTGTGCGGTACTGTTGACATGGTCCTGCGCTCGCAGTGCGCTGCGTGCGCGGAAACGATACCAACTGTATAACCAGGATATCGGTTCTCTCACCAGCGCGAACGTCTCGATCGGGGTTTCCGGCGCGACCGCGGACAGGTAAGGCAGGATATATTGACGGTATTGACGCACGTTCGTATGACGAACGGATGGCGCGCCCTGCAAATCGATGTCTATGTACGGGCGGAGCATGTCCTCAATTGAATTCGAGGCGCACTTCGGGGTGCACAGGAAAACGAACCTGTGTTTCAGACTTACCTGCATGTTGCCCCCTCCCGGGCTGGGTCGTTGTGGCATGTCCTCATTTGACTTTCTCCCGGTGCAGCTTCCTGGACAACAACTCGCGGCCGATGTCGACCTCTTCCTGCGTGAAGGGCAGCCAGAACCACGAGACACCTGTATACACCAGGAAGGCCACGACAATCGACACGAGCGGATGCACGCCGTATTGCAGGAGCAAGCGGCCCGCGACGATGGCAACCAGCAGAGCGGCGACAATCCGCCCGATCAGTTCCCAGCGCAAGCGAACGGTAAAGCCTTTCCTGGCCAGATAGGTCAGGACGACGCTTATCGCCGCAAGATAGCCGAGCGAGTTTGCTACGACCAGCGCCCACAGCCCGACCGTCGGCAGGAAAGGGATGGCCGCAAGCACTGCACCCGACATGAGGATGTTGCTGATGGTGAAGACGCTGTTGTGTTCGACGGCCTTCACGATGAGCTCGAGCACCAGCATGAAGCTGCCGAGAACCAGCACAAAGTAGAACCCGAGAAATACTGTCGATGCATCCGTGTATTTTCCGTTCGTGATCGAATCGAATAACGCCTCGCCGGCCACGGCAAAAGGCAGTAAGGGTACGATCAGAATAATGAGGTTAAAACGAAATATTCCGTCCGCAAACCGGAGAATTTTTCCGAAGTCGTCCGGACCGCGGTACTGGGCGTTGAATACGGGCCGGACCAGTCCCATCAACAATTTGACGGGCTCGTACTGTTTGACGTACTGGATCAGTCGATCGACTGCTCCGAACAAGGCCGTGCTCGCCGTACCCAGGTAGTGACTCACGATGAGACGGTTCGGGGCGCTGCCGTGAAGGACCGTCGTGAAATTGAACAGGTAGGCCCAGAACGCAAAGCGCAGGTAGCGGCGCGAATCGTCTCGCAGGGTCTGCAGTGTACCGTCGTGCCGATGCGGATCGCCACGCCACGACACCCAGGCACTGACGAAAAGAAGAAGAACTGACAGAGCCTCGGCGGCAAACTCGAGCCAGACAAATGCCCTGAGGTCGAAGTCGCCGGTATGCACCAGGTAGATCACGGCACCGAATTTTGCGAGTGTGGCTACAGCGATGCTGTACTGCGCCTGTTTTTGCCAAAGCAGGCTTTCCAGCGCCCATCCCGTGAACGTCGCAACGACGCGCAAGAAGCCGACACCCAGCAGGTACCAGCCGAGGAGCCAGCCCCACTCGCCCAGATTGAGGAGCCCCGCGACTCGCTCGCCTGCAAAGAACACCAGCAGTGCAGCTGGCAGGAAAAACAGCATTGCGCGGGTGGCTATACCGCCGAAAAGGAGTGCATAGGTTGCGACATTGTTGCCGACGACACGCAGGTCAGGAAGGTACCTCAGCAGAACCGAGTTAATGCCACAGGACGACAAGGTACGGACGATAAGGACCATTGCCTGAAGTGTGACGAATGCGGCGTATTCGGAAACCGGCAGTTCCCGAATGGTAATGATTACGATCAGCAGTGAGGCAATTGCCGATGCGGCCTTGCCCAGCGCGAAGTGGACGAGGCTCCGGCGAATCCGCGCTATGCCATAGTAATTGACTTTGGCCTGGTTTTTCACGACGACCTGATCCGTGGACAGTAGTCGGTCAGCCGATCGCGGGCATCGACGCCGCAATCAGCGACCGCAGCGACTCGACGTTGCTGCTGAACACACCGAGTGCCGACATCAGCGCCATTCGTCGAACGTCAGCCCGGTGAGTCGCTCGAGATCCTCTACATCCGGCTGAAAAATTGCCTTCAGGGCATCGACGGTTTGAGGCATTGGCGTGCCGATCGCCCGCTCCGGGGCAATGCGGTTGGCCTGACGATATCGCGCACGCAAGCCGCTGTTTCCCAGCCACTCCCATGCCTTGCCGAGCTTGAGCGCACGAAGGGCACTTCTCAGGATATTCTTGCTCCGTTCCATGAACCCGCTACGCACCAGGTAACTTTCGTTCGACTTCCTGAAGACGTCGACCTCCGGCGGGAGTGCTTCTATTTCCAGGAACTCACACACCTGCGCCGCGACATCCCGGGGTCGGGCGAAGACATCATCGAATCGCAGCACAAGCACGTTTTCGCGGGGAAACACATCGAGCCATCGCCGCAGATGCCGAGCATACAAGCCCTGCTCTATATAGGACGGGTTGTTGCGAAGCCCTGCCTCGAAACTGAGGTCCTCTCCCTGAAAATGACCGATGCGGACTTCGTGCTTGTGGTTGGAGAGTGCGCGTGCGAGGGGTTCACGCACGATGAGGATAATTCGCATGTCCGGATTGTAGTGAGCCACGCGTTCCGCTATTCCCGGATCGTGCAGGTAGGAAGGTGAAATCTCTCCGGCAAGCCGGGATTCGCTGGCTGCGAAATGGTGCTCGTACCACTGGAATCCGAAATCGTAGTGATAGGAAAAGTAGTCAATTTCCTTCTTGCCGGTCGGCATGGCGACCCGGGGATGCTGTGAGAGGACGTCGTGCAGCCAGGTCGATGCGCATTTCTGCGCGCCGATACCGATGAAACTGACTCGTGGATGGATTGTCACCGGCAAGGCCTGCTGGTCACGGTTCGCCGGACCGGTCGTGCGTTCCGCGGAAGCCATGGCTTTTAGTATTGGTTGAGCACCGCACCCGCTACCGACGCCCGAGACTTCATCCTGTCTGCAAAGTCCCGCGCCTTGGCGAGACTGATTTTGTCGCGACGATAGACTATCAATGCATTCCGGCATCGTGCGGCGATCCAGTCGACTGCCGTGCTGCTGTCTCCCGGCGGCGTGTCGACCAGGACCGCATCGTATCGGCGCCTGGCTTCCATCAGGAAACGGCCGAAGCCATCGCTGGCGATAAGTTCATCGGGGTTTGGCGGACAAGGGCCGGCAGGATACACATACAATTGAGGGATTTTTTCCACGGCCGTAGGTCCCGCAGAAAGTTCCGATCGACCCGATAACATCGACGATATACCCGGCGCCCCTTCGATCCTGAAGATTGCATCCTGGCGCGGCTTCTGCAGGTGGCAATCAAGCAAAAGTGTTCGTTTTCCGAGCTGCGCAAACGCGACTGCCAGGTTGGCGGCAAGGTAGCTGCGTCCATCGCGTTTTGTCGGGCTTACTATGGCCAGGATGTTTTTGTCGGTATTCTCGACGCCGAGCACCAGCTGTGCGCGGATGTAGCGAATGACTTCAGCCTGTCTGGAAAACGGCTTGTAGGCAGTCACGAGCTCTTTGCTCAGGTCGCCTTTTTCGAGCTGGATGTGCGGCAGCGTGAACTGGCTCGCCATTACCTTGTCCAGGTCGGTCTGTTCGATCCGGCTCAATGCGATTGCCGCCTGTCCAAAGCGCATGTTGTTGGCTTCAGCGTACGACAGAATCTCTTCAACTTCGGCAGGTTTCAGGACTCCTTCCGTGACGAGAATCTCGCCAATCGTACGATCGCTTGCGCGCATTGCCGGATCGTTCGCGATAGCGGACTCCTTTGCTAATGCTCGTTCTATTGCACCGGCCATGTGTACTCTCCAGGATTTCTTTCGGTCGTTGTATACAACACTTAGATAGTGGCCAGTACCTGCAGATTCAGGCCATCGCGAATATCGTCTTCAGTACGGACCTTTCTACTGAACAGCTCTGCGGCAATGGCCAGCAGTATGCCCAGCATGAGGCCCAGGATGACGGCGCCAGCCAGTCGCACCAGGACATTCGGACCCGCAGTCTCCGACGGCACATTTGCCTGGCTCAATACTGCTACATTGGTCTGGTTGAACTGACTCTCCATCGAATTCTGGTAATACTCCTGCAACGCGATGTCGTAACTGCGGCGGGCGTTGTCCACGTCCTGCAGGAGCAACTCGAGCGCGTCCCGTTCCTCCCGGACTTCGAATACCTGGCGCTGCTGCTCAGCGAGCGACTGGCGAATGGCCTGTTCCTGTTCGACGGCGCGGCGGTACTCCGGGTGCTGTGTGCCCAACTGGCCCGCACGGACTTCGTAAGTACGGGTTTGCGCCTTGACGAGGTCCGCGGACAGGGCCTCGAACCGGCTCATTTCGGAATCCAGCCGCTCGTCGTAGGATACGATCCCTTTCTCTTTCTGGTACGCAGTCAGCGCCGCCTGCTTTTCCGCCAGCCTGTTGCGCAGGGTCACGAGCTGGTCATCGAACCAGGCCGCATTGCGCCGCGCCGGCGCGACACTGAGTTCCAGCGTCGTGTCGATATAGGCATTGGCGAACGCATTTGCCATCGCGGCAGCCACGCTCGGCGTCTCCGTAGTGTAGGTCAGTGCAATCACACGGCTGTCGCGTGTCGTCAGGACCGCGAGATCTTCGAGAACGCTGGAGATCAGTTTGTTTAGCACGTCGCTGTTCTGCAGTTGCGCGACACTGACGTCCGGCTGGGTGTCGGACACCAGTCCGAGCAACTGCTCATCCGATAACTGGTCTATTGCTGCCGATGCGACCCGACGACTGCGAATGATGTCCATCTGGGTTTCAAGGTAGCCAATATCCTGGCGACCCGTGAAAGCCGACTGGTCGAACGGCCCCACTTCGCCCATATTCAGGACGATTGTCGTCGATGCCGTGTAGTGCTGTCGGGCGTTACTCGAAACAAACCAGGCGCTTGCAACAGTCACAACCATGACGAGAGCGATGAGCCAGCGCCGCGACCAGATGAGTTGAAAAAGAAATGACGGTGTCACAGTCTCGATCCTCGCATGTCAGAAAAGACTCGCCTTGATGATCAGCACGTCGTTCGGCTGCAACAGGTCGTTCATTCCTACACTGATGTTCTTGTTGGAACCATCCGGTCCGCGGCGCGTGACGGCAACCCCGTTGTCGGTTCCCCGCTCGGTCAGGCCGCCGCTGGCAGACAATGCCTGAATAACGGTCATCCCGGACCGCAGCCGGTACACGCCTGGATTGCGCACCTCGCCGTAGACGAAGAACTCTTCCATCCGCGGGACGTACGCAATATCGCCCTGCTTGACCACGTAATTCTGGCTCAGGTCGCCGCGCTCGAACAGGTCGCGCAGGAATACTTTCACCGTACGTGCAGTGCCGCTTTCCATGCGCGTCAGGATAAGATGATCGCCGGCGTCATTCGTCAGTCCGCCGGCAAGCGCGACGAGGTTGGCAATGTTTTCGGCACCGGCCGAATCGGACATCGCCTGGATCGGGTAACGCCCCGGCCGAGAGACGTTACCAAGAATCGTGGCGGATTCGACCTCGGCGGCGCGGCTGCTCTCGACGAACACGGTGACCTGGGGGTCGCGAACGAGTTGCCGTCGCATCAGCTCGTCGGCGATACGCTGCTCAGCTTCCCGCACCCGCAGACCCGCAACGCTAACGGACCCCAGCAAGGGAACGGTAATCGACCCGTCGGCGGACACACGAGCCACCGTATTGAGGTCGTCCTGGCCGTAAACGGACACCCGGATGATGTCGCCCGGCCCAAGGCTGACTTCCTGCGCGATCGCCCAATGCGTCCCGGCCGCGAGCAAGACCGCCAGCGCGAGCATGCGGAACCAAACCTGGTGCACCCGTTTTATTTTCTGCACATCCGTCTTCATGTCCACTCCTGATTCGAGCCTCCTGCCGACCCGAGGACTACCGCACTGCCTCACTGTCCCGACGGGCCTGGCCTTCTCACCGCCAGGCTGAGCTTATCACAAAAAATTATACTGGAATTCAAACACATACGTCTCGTACCTGAAGTCTCGAAACTGGCGGTTCGACGATCGATCGCCGACTCCCGCCGATGCTTCGAAATGAAAGCGTCGACGCGGTTCCCACCGGGCGCCGATCCTCCCGGATATGATCTCGTCCTCGCGCGGGGCGACGCCGGGAAGCGGGAGCAAACTCGGCTCGAGCTCAAAGTCGCGCTGCTCGAGTTCGCCCCTTATGTAGTAGCTCAGCCGGCGGCTGATCGACCAATACATAGCCAGGACCTGGCGATCGATTACCGCGTAGTTCGAGAGCTGGTCGCCGAGGCTGGAAATCTCCCGCGTCGCGGTGGCATTCAACAGGACCTTTTCGCTCAAATTCCAGCTGAGATTCAGGTGACCCGTCGGTCCATCGAATGCCACGAGTGCGGAATCTTCCGGATTCCGCTCCTGGTACTTCAATGCACCATCGAGCTGCAATACCGGAGAGAATTTCCAAACCAGTTCGGGGCCGACCGCGAACTCCGTGAACCCCAGGTTGTTAATGCCGTTGCCTTCCCGCTCCTGGCCTGCGGCAACAAACCGCAGTTCATTACCCCGTCGACTTTCGTACACGACTTGAATGAAAGCGTCCTGCCGGTCCACGTCACGGACGACGCCGGCGTCAAAACTGGTCTGGGTAAAGCCGCCACCAGCGCCAAGCGTCCAGTTCGTCGTCAAGCGGCGATTGATCGTGCCTTCCAGGCGATTTCGGGTACGAAACTTGATGATCGGTATGTCCTGGTTCTGGAAATCGACCCGGTCGACCAGGTTCGTGAACGTCAGGTCGCCGTAGGTTGCATTGCCGACCACCCATTCCAGGCTCGCCAGGAGGTTGCCGCCGGTGAAGTCCGCATCGCTGTAGACATCCTGGACGTTCTGGTTGATTTCGCCGGTGACGATCAGTTTCTGGCGGCCCCAGAGCCGCCATTGCCCGTCGATTCCGGCGTATGCGGTAAACGTGGTGTCAGCCAGGCCGCGCGGATCGACGCTGCCGGTACCCTCGAGGGAATTGTCGATACGAAACAGGTTCGTGTCGTACAGGAGTCGCGCCCCGGCGTGGCCTGAAAGGCCATAGTCCGAGGTCTGCTGTGCGGAAGCCACCGTCCCTGTGCCTGACAAGACCAGTCCCAGAATCACGACCAGTCTGCTGCCCCCGGCGAGTCGCGGGCAGAATGAATAGATGCACGGCGATCGCCCATGGCACTCCAGTGCAGACCTGTCGCCTTTCACGGTTCGATTTTCCTGTTCTCAGGGGACCAGCAGACGTAGGTCATCGAAACGCTTTGTATCGTCGGCAACCATCGTGTCAAATCGGAATGCACCGGTCTCAGCCAAACTGCCGACCGACACGATCCGTTCGTTCCTCATGTATTCGATCCGGGAGCCTTTTACGGCAATCGAGACGACATCGCCAGTCGAGAGCGCGCCGACTTCGGCAATGCGCTGGCCAGCCTGACGTACGTACAGGAGCCCTCTCGAATACTCGAGGCCGGAGACCGAGTCGTCGCGCAACACGCTTGCCGTCCAATCGCCAACGGAAGTTGACGGGGAGACTGTCCAGGAAATCGTAAACTCACTCGATGCGGGAGGAATCACGATGCTTTCCGTCGCCCCGTTCCCGCCAGGACTCCAGACCTCCTCTGCGCGAATATTGAGCGCCCCTTGCCGCTCACGCAAGCGCAAACCCGCCACACCCGGACCTACGGGTCGTGGGCCCGCCGTCCCCGCGCCTGGACTGCCGGTAGCCGGATCCGGCCGTATATCGACCCCATCGCCGGCCGAACCACCGGGGCTCAGCCATTGGATCAGGACGAAATCGGTCGCAAATCGAACGCGGTCGAAAATGACCGGGGTAATGCCGAACGAAGCGCCACCGGATCCGTTCGACACCGGAACCTGGCGCGGCAAGATGCTGAGCAATGCCTGCAGCCTGTCGCCCTCGGTCGTCGGGTCCGATGGCGTGCCGGACGCTGCCGATACGGCAAACGTAATCTTCCTGCCGTCCTGCCCGTTGTCGACGGTCGCAGAGATTGTCAACGTCGCAGTGGCGCCAACGCCCATGGACCCGATGTCCCACGTGCCCGTGCCCGGGTCATAGCTGCCACTCGTGACCGTATGCGTTACCAGCTCGAGGCCTGCCGGCAATGCCGCCAGCAAGGTAACGACATCCGCGATGGAACTGCCCTCATTGAACACCACGATGTCGAAATCGACCGCCGAGCCGACTCGTGGCCTGGGGCTACCACTTGACTGCTGTACGGTCGTTATGAGATTGGCCATTGCCGGGAAACACGTGCCCAGCGTCGTGAGGTCGAAGGGCGCGGCCATCGGGTTGCGTTGCGCGCCCACGAATACGGGCGTAGCCGGTGAATCGAGATCGAAGCAGGCGCTTGACCCGGCTGCAAGCGTAAACGAGAAGCCGTCATAACCGGAGTTCCCTACGACAAGGCTGAAGTCGATTAGTGCCGGATCCGTGACGAAGTCGAGAACATCATTGGCTTCGATGCTGTCGGGGGTTACGGATGGAATGGCAGCATCCGCCTGGACCCGCCCGATGTAAGTCCGGTTGACGCCGCCTGCAGACGCCGTCACGGTCCATGTACCGCTTGCACAGTCCTCCCAGATGAACAGGCCCCGATCGATTGCCGTATCGATCGTAGGTGCACCGCAGGATCCAGGATCGTCATCGTATATCGTAGCGGTCGCGAAGGATTGCTGGAGCGTCGCACTCACTGGATTGGAGAACAAAACCCGGAATGTCTCGGAGAACTCGACCTCACTGTCATCGACGATCGGTATTTCGATGGTGGCTGTCGTTTGCAACGGCTCGAATGTAGCTGTACCGGAGGTCGTGGTGTAATCGTCCGGGCTCGTGGCCGTGCCGTCCGTGGTCGTGTAATCGACAGACACGACGTACGGCACCTCAAGGTCCATTGTCAGTTCAATGGTGAGCGTGCCTGACGCGGCACTCTCGATCGCCGATCCGTCGGCAATCGAGACACGAGGTGTCACGACCGTGCACGACTGCAGGGTGCGCAAATTCACCGGAAGGTTCACACGAATCCGGTCGGGTCCGATGAGTGCGCTGGGACGACTGGCGTCGATACCGGCACATACCGAGGTATTGTCGACCGTTCCGAGAATGAAGCCATCAGCGCTCGCCCCGCCGACCGTCAGGCGATAGTCGAGCTCCGTTCCCGCACTATCGAGCGTCAGCACATCATCGGCCTCCAACAGCACTCGGGTGACGCTGGCGATGGGTTTGTCGGTCCGTACCTTGCCGGTGTCCTGCGACGGCGCCTGACCGCCTCCGCTAAAGCGGAATTGCCACGGCGCGCCGCACGCGTCCTGCCAGATAAACAGTTCGGCGTCGGTCGACGTATTGATCGTGGGGGCACCAACGGTGCGCTCGCAGACGGAAGGTGGCACGGTCGACGGGATGGTTACCGGCTCGGGGTTGCTGCTGCCCTCCACGAGCCTGTACACGCCATTGGCGCCCACAGCGTTAAAACTGTTCACGGCGCCGCTCGGCCAGCGCACTTCGATGTTGGCGGACCCATTTCCAGCCAGTCCGAAGTGCATGCGCCGGTCATTCTGCGCCCAGCGCTTGTAGCCGCCGTTTTGCTCGCGACGCTGTGCAATGCCGCCCGCCGTCAGTGTGACGATCGCGCCGATTGCATCGCGGTTCGAGACGGTGCCCTCGAGGTCGAGTTCGATCCAGTTATTGCCGTTGCCGAGGTTCCGGAACAGCTTGTCCGGACCGCCGGCCACATAGGGTTCCTCCGGGAACAATTTCAGGCCATTGGTCACGTAGAGGTCGACGAAACCGTCAACGTCATAGTCTGTAGTGACCACGTTTTCAGACAGGCCGACACCGAAACCTACAGGGCCTGTGGCACCCCATGACCCCGTCGCCAGGGTGAACTGCCCGGTCCCGTCATTAAGGTACAAGCGGTTTGCGAGATTGGAAACGCCATCGCGGCACGCCATGAAAATGTCGAGGTCCATGTCATTGTCGAAATCCGCCGCCACCGTGCTTACGCACTTCACCGGCGTTTGCAGGCCGGTGCCGGCTATCTCGTGCACGTAGCGGCCAAGTGACGGGCGATAATTCAGGAGCAGGGGTTCGCGCGGCGTATCCAGTGCAAGCAATCCCTGCAGGATCATGTTGCTGATCGGCAAGCTGCTGTCGATGTAGGTATAGGTGTAGCTGTTTCGGTTCCTGTCACCGGACGCATGAATCATCGTCCAGGTCTGTGTCGCCGGGTTGTAACCGATGAAAATACCGTCATCGACCCCGGGATCGAACGGCGGCATGCCGTGGACCTCCGGATCCGCCGGTGACAAGTTCACGCGCAACGGCTCGCCTTCATCAGCGGACTGGGCGGGGTTATCCGCTGCCCCGATGTGCACGTTCGCCGCATTACGCGCGTTCCAGTGAATTTCGAAACTGACGTCGCCGGCTGATTGGAAGGTCAGCGTGGAAAACCTGCCGTTCTGATCAATGAGGTGCGCCTCAATCGAATCCGCGTCAGTCTGTTCCGCACCATTGACGCGAATGCGCCCTCTCAAGCCGAAGTATTCCTGGACCAGGTCGCCGTCCAGGTCAGCGGCGAAAGCATCGATGACGTTGGCATGGGACTCCGACTGCGATGAGATATCGACGAAGGGGTAAGGTCCGCTGACGTCGTAGATTTTCTCCGGGAACGCACCCTGGTTGATGCAAACGAGATCCAGCGCATTATCGAAGTTCATGTCGGAGAGGAGCGCGTAGTCGTTGTTGTCGCACTCATGCTGCGTCAGAAAATTGGCTCGTTCGAAATCCGTATCCGACTGCTCGAACATCTGGATGAGATTGCCCTGGACGGTCATGCCGAAGTCGAGCCGGCCGTCTCGAGTGAAATCGAACCACACCGGCAGTCGCCCGCCCCATTGCAGCCGATCAAAGGTGTAATTCACAACCTTGTCGGACAGGAATTCACCATTGTTGACGAGGAACTGGCTGTAGTTCTTGGCACCCGCCGAGATCATCAGGTCGAAATCGCCGTCGTTGTCGAAATCGGCGAACGTTCCGCCATGCATGTCGGAACGCGGCGTGGTCTGCCAGGCATCGACTTCGAACTCCCTGTCCTGGAACGTGCCGTTTCCGAGGTTGACGAGCAGCGACGTCCGGGCCCGATGATGATTGACAAAGATATCGGGCAGCGCATCATTATTGGCGTACCCCACGGACACGCCATAGGACTCGCCGGTGTAGTCGACGCCCGCCGACACACTTACGTCTTCGAATTGCACTTGCGCCGACGCCTGCGTTACCGCCAGGCCGAGCAGCGCGACCCACACAGTGGGGCATCGCGCCGCTCGACCGAGCTTGCGCAATGGGCGTGCAGCTGCCTCGAAATTGCTAATGCCAATAATCTCCTGCATACCTTATATCTATCCGTTCTTGCCCGACTGCCTTTTCCTCGGGGAGTGAAGCACGCCAGCGTTTTTTCAGAACCCTGCGGGTATCATCTGAAGCCGGTACGGGTCGGGCATTACGACGGCTGGACGTGACAGGCGAATCCGGACATCTCCACTTTCCTTAGCGACAGAGTTCGGGGTTGGAGCGCGGCGGCGCGCGTAACGGCTCAGCTGTTGCGCCGCCGAAACGACCGAAACGCATACAGTTCGGCAACACACTGTTGGTTTCAGCTGGAAGAACTATCGCACATTCCGCAGCAGTTTCAACGCTTGACTTTATAGTGTTGTACGTAATCGAGGATGCGGTCACAGCGCGCAACGTGTGCGCGGTCACACGTGGCGACTTGCCGCCTTGATTATGTAAGCTGTTGCAAAAAAACGTCAACTGTCGGACGGCGCGCGCGCCGCTGCGGGGAACATAATCCGATCGGCGAGGAGGGTTTGCAATGCGGCACATCACGGGTAACACTTCAGCGGCAAACTCTGCCGTGGCGCGGATCTCGCCGACTTCTGCCCTGACTCCAACCGGAAACTGACGCGCGTGTTATTCAAGACCCCTTACCAAGCTCAACTGGAAGCAATGGCACTCGCGGCGCTGGGCCTGCTTCTCGCCGTGGGCGGCGGCCTGCTCATCGGCGCCGGCAGTATCAGCCTGACCTTCGTGGGGCTCGTGGCCCTTGCGGGCCTCGTCGCGCTGCTGCGGCCCGTGTTGTCGCTCTACCTGCTGATCGCCGCCGGTCTGGTCGCCGTCGGAATCGCCAGGCTCTACTTTCCGGGTCTCGAAAAGCTGCAGTGGGGAGTAGCCGGACTGGGTACGCTGCTCGGTGGCTTTGGTCTTCTCAGCTATCTCTTCAAGCCGACGCGAACGGTCGAGATCCCGCCAAACGCCGGGGTCCTGGTCATCTTCCTGTGCCTGATTTGCGCATCGGCAGTTGTCAATATGCAGACGCCGAGCCAGTTCCTGTACGGATTTAAGGGCTATGTGCAGATCTTCGGCTTGTTTTTTGCCATAACGCTCCTGGCAATACCGAACCGGTCGCTGAACAACCTGCCGAAGTTGCTGGTGGCGATTGCGCTTGTGCAGCTACCGTTCGTCCTCCAGCAGTGGATCGTACTCGTGCCAAAAAGAGTGCGGCTTGGAAGCGGCGTGGTCGCTGAGGACGTCGTGGCCGGTACCATGGGGGCATCCGCGACCGGTGGCGGTTCAAACGCCATCCTGTCGATACTGTTGATCACGGCAATATCAATCGTCGCGGCGGGTTACAAACGGGGCCAGTTGCGACCCTGGAAAGCAGCGTTCCTCATCGCTGGCTGCACGGTACCGCTGTTGCTGAACTCGAACCGTATCGCCTCCATGTACCTTCTGATCGTTTTCCTGATGCTTTTCGGCCCGGCCATGTTTCGGCGCATGTCTCGCTTTCTTGCCGGCGCCCTGCTTACGGGACTACTGGTCGCCGCTTCCATCTGGGTTTCGCTGAATCTGGGTTCCCGCGCAGAGGAATACACGGGCTGGCAGGACCTGGTAACAACCACTATCGAACGAAATATGGCTCCCGAGATCGGCTACGGGACATTTGAACTCAATCGCATGGGTAGCCTGACCTTCTGGTGGACTGAACAGCTCGAGCGTCCGAATCTCAGGAAAGTACTGTTCGGCCACGGACCCGGTGCTGCGCGCGAGGCGCAGGACAGTGTCCTGCCGGTAAAGACCATGGCGACCGCCCGGTACCCGGGCGTCGGCATCGGCCTGACCGGCATCTCCACGCTACTCTGGGAACTCGGCATCGTCGGATTGATGGTAGTCCTCGCGCTCCATGGCAATGCATTCAAGTCGGCACGTTATCTGGTCAAGCATTCACGAACCAATCCCTACCGCCAGTACGTCGCGGAAGGACTGCAGGCGGCGATCATCGTTTTCTCGCTGTCGCTGTTTCACAAGAATTTCTTCGTCTTCCACATTGCATACCAGACCTTGTTTTTTACCGTCCTGGGTACGCTGTCCGTCTGGCATTTCAAGGCGTACCAAGCCGACAACGCGGCGCGCCGCAGCCTGGACACGCCCAAAGGTGGCTGAGCGCCTGTGGGTCTGGGTTGTCATCGCCATCGCAGTGACGGCCTGCGAAGCCGTTGCTGATTGCAAAGACGATAGCAACTGTCCACCACATACCGTGGACATCGTCGTCCACGAGGATCGCGTGCTTCGAGAACAGCATCTCGGAGACTTCTTCAGCTTCAACATGAACCACTACCGGTTCGAGCAGGACCTCTTGGAAGCGGACGGAACGGTCAGCCGGGCCCCGATCGAGAATCTACGAGCCCTGCCCGATGTGTTCTACCGTTATCCCGGCGGCCTTGTATCCAATAGCTTTGACTGGCAGTCCGCGATCGGCCCGGTCAGGGAGCGTCGGCCACAGGCCAGCGTCGGCCATGCAGCCGCCGCGCCGGTGCGCTTCGGCATCGACGAGTATTTCGGTTTTCTGGAGCAAACCGGGGGAAGAGCCTGGTACGTGTTGAATCTTCTCGGCTGGAGCGCAACGGAGCCCAACGTCGAGGTGCCACTCGAGGAGGTAACGGCGGCGAACAAACGTCTTGCCCGCCACATCAAGGAGCGCTATGACGCGCCTCTCTACCTGCAGCTCGGCAACGAGCTCGATCGAGCCGCTTACCAATGGCCTGTCGAAAAGTACGTGGAGCGTTCGCGTGAGACTATCGATGCGATGCGCTCCGAGCTGCCGGATGCAAGATTTGTCGTATTTTTGCGGGATTTCGACTGGACCTACAAAGGCAAAAAAGACCCGCGGGCAGGCACAAAAAGCCGCTACAAGGATTTCATTCCCGCGGTTCTGGCGGGCCTGCCTGACGTCAACGACTTTTCTCTGCACTTCTACTACGACGATCCGGGGCTCGACAAGCGTACCAAGCGCGTAGGCTGGAGGCTGAACCAGATCAAATCCGCGATCGACGTGGCGCGAAATGCACGAGGCGGCAAAGCGCCAAATGTGTGGATCACCGAGCACGCCCGCGGCGTCAATCTCGAAGAGGGCAAGGGCATGCAGCGCGCGGCCCTGACCAGCAATCTTTTCGCGACCATCAGCACGGCCGATTTCCTGATCGGACTGTCGCAGATTCCTGAAGTCAAGGGCGCCTTCTGGCACGGTCTGAACGCGGGACCGTGGCAACTATTCGACGCCACGATAGAGCATCGCGACCTGCGCCCGCGGCCGATTTACTGGGGCTACCGCGTGCTCCGCTCGGTACTCCTCGAACAGACGCTGGCTACCGACGTCGGGCCTCAGAGCGGCGCACAGTATTGGGATGGCTACGACATTCGGGCAACCGGATTCAATAGCAGGGACGGCGCAACCTTTGGCCTTTGGATAGCCAATCGCCGCAATGAAGCCGTCACCCTTTCCGTACGCTTTGCGCCGTTTGCTGACGACGAAGTCGCGGTACGACGTTTCGAAATCCGCGGGCCTGAAGGCGCAAACGCAGACAGCCCGGGGACCAACCCGGTCGTCGAACTCGATCCGGACGCAACGTCGATGCAATTCGGCGCAAACGGCGTCATTGAACTCGTCGTCAGTCCCCTGTCTGTAACGGCCTTTGAACTTCGCCGTTGAACGTTACGGCTCAACCAGCCAGTGAGCCAGGTCGCGACCGAAGCGTATCTCCAGCTGACGTATCTGTGGCGCGTAGTGCCCGGTTAAGGCCTCCCGGACTGCTGCCGGCATTGGACTTTCCGGCGCCGAGTTGACCCGTCCGGCCTGCCCGCCCGATGTCGTTGCGGCGGCGTATGAGAGGCCCAGGAAGTCGCACACCTGGCGCAACACGGAACTCGGATCCGCTTCGACGTCGTCGTGAAAGAGATAGAGAATCTGGTCGGTCGCAAATTCCGCTTCCCAGCTGCTTATGGCGCGCGGGTAGTTGCCGCGAAGAAGCACGTCGGGATGCATGACTTGCTCGAGAAGCCATTCGAGTGACATCGAATCGAGATAGTCGTTGCCTTTCTGGTACCAGACGGACTTTCGCAATCCCGACCACGCCCGTTCGACGGGATTACGGAGGATGTAGATGATCCTGAGCGCCGGCATCTGCTTGCGTATCTGCCCTATACGTTGCACCGACAGCGTCGAGTAGAGCGGCGTTATATCTCCCGCAAGGCGACCGCCGGCGCCACGAAATTGATGCCAGTACCAGCGAAGGTGGGCCGGCCGTTCGACATCGAAGTGAAAGTTCTCGCGCCAGCGCAGGTCACCCCGGTTCGACAGTCCGTCATTGCGTGGTTCGTCATAAAAATGAATCTCCTTGCGCTTGGGAAGGAACACCTGCGGATGCGGCGAAAGAGTCTTGTGCAGCCAGGTTGTGGCAGCCCGTGGGGCGCCGATGCACATGAAATCGGGGAACCGCTCGGGTATCCATGTGGCCAGACGAGCGAACGCAAGGTCGAAGCTGCGCAGTACAAGCCGTTTCCGATAGCGGGCTGATTGCTTGGGATTCATCGCGAAATTCTATAACGGATGCAGCGGCTGGTGATCGCTCGCAAACAAAAAGGCCCGGACTTTCGCCCGGGCCCTGACCTTGCTTCATACGATACGTTAACCGAGCTGCACTTGCTGCTCGCTTTGGCGGGGGTTAGTGGAAGCCTGCGTCTACGCCCCTACGCCTGTCATCCTTGCCGAGGTTGATGCAGTGGGTTAAACCGCTGCCGGTCGCGTCGCTGTCCGCACCTTCCTTCCCGACACCTTCGGGGGAGCGTTTCATGCCAGCGGGCGCTATGAAATGCACCATGTAGCTGCCGGCCGCCAGATTACCGAACGAGTATTTGCCATTGCCGTCGGTAAAGGCCGTTTGCTGGTAGATCCCGTTACAGTCCCGAAGCTTGACCTTGACGCCGGAGAGGCCGGACTCGTTGTTGTTCTGGATGCCATCGCGATTCTTGTCAGTCCAGACATAGTCACCGAGCGACGAACCACCGCCTGAACCTCCGGAGGTATTCGAGCCGCCGGAACCGCTGCCACCGGAGGTTGCGTCGCCGGACTCACTTCCGCCGCCGCCAGAACCACCGCCACCTGAGCCGTCATCGCTGGCCGTGGTGGTGCTGCTGCTACCGCCGGATGCGCCTTCCCGGCGAACGAGCACAATGCCGTCGTAGGCCGGAATAGAGACGCTCGTGACGCTCTGGCCATTGTTGATCGAGGGTTCCTGCGTGCCGCTGATCCGGCGGAAATTCGAGCCCACCGAAACAGTCTTCGACGAATTCGACGCATTCGCCAGCACCATGCCGTTCTGGAACTCCCGGACGAAGGTATTCGTGTCGCCTTTGAACAAGTAGACCGAGTCGACCCAAACCTGCGTTTCCTCCAGGCCGACGTTGATGCTGAGCCGCGTGCTGCCGCCCTTTGTCGGCTTCATGTTGAGAACGTAACGCCGCCATTTGGTGCCGACCGGGATACGAGCCGTGGCATTACCAAGTGCAATACGCACATCCCTCGGCGCCGAGGAGCGCATGGCCAGCGATACCGTGTAGGCCTGGCCACCGACCACGGACACGGTGGGGCTTTTTGCGGATGCGCCGCCGAGATCGGCCTTGAAATTGATCATCGGCGAGACGCTCAAGGCCCCGGAGCCCTCGAACGCGGATCCGGACGCCCGTGAGATGTTGACATTGGTTTCGGCCCAGCCATTCGCGTTGCCGTCAAAACTGCCGTTGTTGATCAGGTTCTTGTCTGGCGCAAATGTCGCATCGTTGTAAACGCGTTTGAAAGGACCGAGTGGCTCCCCGAGCCAGCCCATATGCTGCCGCACCTGCGCGGCATTCGACTTGTTGATGGCCCGGCCATAACCGGACGATCCCTTTTTCACGTCAACGGCGTATTCGTCGAACCAGGCATCGGGCGCGACGTTCGAATGAAAGCCGAAATAGCCATCGTCCATTAGCGTCAGGCCTAGTGCGAGTCGGAAGGGTGCATTCGACGACGCATTGGTGCCTTTCTTGTAGGCTTTTGTCGGCGTCTTGCTCAGGTTGTGCACGAGTGCGGGTCCCTGGCTGCGCTCCGCCATGTTGAACAGGTAGCCGGCAAAAAGTTCGTCGAGCTTCCCGTACTTCGGATTCGCCTGGAAGTCGCCGTTGCCGTAATCCAGCCAGTTTTCCATCTGCGTCCCGTAGGCCGAGTTATAGCCGCGGCCGTCGTGCACGCCTGTCAGCACGTACTTGCCGGGCAGGCGGTTCGTCGTGCGCTGGTAGAACGCATCGAGGCCCTCACCGAGCCAGTTGGCACCGCCCGGCGCCACTCCGTTGTCCACAACGAGGTCGTTGTTCACGTCAGACTTGTTGTTCTTCAGCTCGTAGTAAAAATCGGCGTCGAACAGGACGCCGGCCACCTTTGCCGAGGTCTGCTTGCCCGAGTCGTAGCGCATCAGGTTATTGCCAAGCCAGTCAGCATAGAATTCGCCGAAAGTCTTGCCGTTCGCGTCCCTGGGTGACTGGCTGCTCAGGTTGAACGCCCACAGCTCCTTGTCGCTGCCCTGGCCCAGTACGTGCTCGGCCACGATCGCAGCCGTCGGATGCGCCTTGGCGGTGGACTTGAAGCCGCGGGAGACGGTGATCGTATTGTTCGATTTGTTGACGCCGGTGACCCGGGCATGCTCGGCATTCTTGAAGGAGCCGGCGGGCGAATCGTAAATCACGACATAAGTGCCGGTCGCGAAGCGGCCCGCATCGGTCACGGGGATCGATGCGGCACTGGCATTGATTGCCTGCCGGGTCCGGGTGCCCGCCGTGTAAAGCCAGTGGCCGGCATAAATGCCGCAGCCGGCACTAGTCGGCCCGCCCTGGCTCGCGGCAGTCGTGGTTTCGAAGGCCACGCCGCCGGAGATGCTGCATTTCTGGTAGTTGTAGGACTGGTACGCACGTCCGGAAATGTGCCGCAGCATCCTGGTGCTGGGCGACTGTTGCTGGATCTTCTCCACCCGCGGGAAGTGCTGGCCGTGGGCGTCGATGAAGTCGTACTTCATGTAGGCGTCGTTCGGCACGCTTTTGTCGAGCTCGTGAACGAGTACGCGCGGATAGCCGTGATCGAGGTTCTCCACGCTGGCGTCCCTCGCCGGCGCACGACGATTTGCGTCATCGAGATACGCCCGTTCGGCGACGGCAGGAGCCGACCATGCGGTCGCGAGCAGCATTGCGCCGGCGACATGTAGTTTCTGAATCTTTGTTATCACTAAAACTTCTCCTTTCCATCACGTAGGTCAGCCATGACTCTCGTGACACGTCGGCCGACTTGCGCTTTGGCGGTCACACGACCGCATCTGGCGAAAGCCGGTTGCCCAAGCGAAGTGTCCTTCGAACTGGTAGACCGATTGCTGAACTTTGAAAACCGGAAAGGAACCGGGAACCCCCTGCGCCACGCGCGTGAGCTTCCCGTAGTCGTTCCCCGCAGTCCCCAACGGTGCCGGGCAATCCCATTGCCAGACAAATGTCAAATCACCCTAAGGTGCGAGGCATGATGAAGAAACAAAAACCGCTTGTCACCTGTCTCAATATTGCGACAGGAAATAGCCGGATTATCTTGAGAAAACAAGCAGTTTCGATTCAGTTACGGGAAGCGACCCGAGCGGCCAACCTACACTTTCCCGGGTAACTGAACAACGCTCTGAAACAGAAAATTGTCACAACGTTTGCGCAGCACTGTCGTAATTTTTTACATAACAACATGGACATACGGCAATGTGTTGATGATTTGACTTAAAGGAGAAAATAGTTCGCGGCGCCGCCATTCACCTTTGTGGCGGGGCCCCGGCTCTCGGCGGGAGAGATTAATGGGTCTGTGTACACAGGTTCGAAATTTGTGCTCTGCGTCACAGAGCTGCCAACCGGCACGAGTGCAATCCGCGCAAATCGGGTTATCGGCCGGTCGGTCCCTCGCTTTTTACATAAGTACCGATAGCGCCGGAATTCTCGCGTTGAATCGGCCCGTGACGACTCCGGGCCAACCCGGCTCGGGAGAGAGATATCGCCTGGCCGAAACGCCGCCCGCCTAGGACGACGCGGTTACGCGACCCGCCGACAGCGACTGTGACGCCGGACACAGTCGGCCGCGAGACAGCGTCAGCCATTCCAGCGGGCGTATTCCGAGTACAATGCGTGCTGGGGGCTTACAGGGAATTGTGAGGTCCACGTAAGGTCGAAGCGTGGGCACGGCACTGACGCAATTGGAGCACTACCGGTGATGAAGACGACGATACACCTGGCCGCCTGGCTGGCGCCCTTTCTACTGTTGACAGCATGCGGCGGCGGCGGTGGCGGCGGCGGCTCCGGCCCGGTAACACCCCCTCCCTCCGTCCAGACCCCGCAGGACCCTCTGCCGATTACCGCGAGCAACGCGAACGGGGTCATTGAACTTGACACCCGTTTTACTGAAGTGGCGGTGGACTTGAGTTCCCTGGTGCTGGATAACATCGTGGCAACGGCGGAATCCGGTCAGACGACAAATACCTTCGCCTGTGACCGCGGGTCGGTGACGGTCACCGTCAACGACGAAAACGGCAATGGCTTGCCCGGAACGAACGAAAGCGCAATG
The DNA here is from genome assembly GCA_041743865.1 of Woeseiaceae bacterium. GTDB lineage: Bacteria > Pseudomonadota > Gammaproteobacteria > Steroidobacterales > Woeseiaceae > UBA1847. Next base: position 26,807 of record JBGTLY010000166.1, on the reverse strand, counting down.
CTCACCGCGACCGACTGCGAGGACTTCGATCTTCGCTACATCATTTCCGGTACGGTAAATCTACAATTCCGCAGCTTCGTTCTCGACGCCAACACCGCAGCCAAGACGAAGATCCGTGCAACTGTCACTGCGCCCATGCAATTCTCCGAAGGCGGCACCGAGATTTCACTCACCGGTGAAATGGAAATCGATGCCTTGTATGACGCCATCATTCAGTCGCTGCGCTTCTACCAGCGCTTCGGTGACGAAATTGAGTTGCGCACCGTCGACGCCGGCGGCGACAATACCGACACCTATTCGGGCTATGAAGTCACCCGCGGCATTTCCGGGACCGGCGAACTGGCAAAGACCATTGCGCTGGAAGTCGAGAGCGAGACGCTCAACGGCACGGCGACCTGCTCGACGCCGACCCGCCTGATCGCGGTGCTGGGTGATATCCCCGACTCGGGGCAACTCCGCTGTTCCGGCGCCGGCAACAGCGCGGCCCGAGCCAGTTCAATGGGTGGCGGCCTCGTGGATGTGGAGGTCGATCCCGAGGGCGACGGGACCTACGTCGACGCGGGTGTGATCACCGGCGGATCGGGGGACTGGAGCGACTTCTTCGACCCGTCGCTGTTTGCGATTACGTTTTCGGTTCCGGGCACGATTCCCCCCCAGACGGTAGTGCCGATTGCCTCCACGTCGGCGTCGTACGCGGTCAACGACATCGCGAAAAACCCGAGCAGCAGTGAGCTGTATATCTCCGACAATGACGGTATCCGTAGACTTGATGCCGCCACGCTCGCCGAACTCGATTTCGTTGCCGTTGCCGACCAGCCCGGCCCCATCGCCGTTTCCGATGACGGCACGCGGCTCTGGTTCGGCCTGCAGGGGACCGCCGAGATCCAGAGCCTGAATCTCCCCAATCTAGTCCTCGGCACGCGAATCAGCCTGGGTGACGACACCCGGCGTGCGCAACAGATTCGAGTCGTACCGGGCGATGCGCAGTCCGTCGTCGTATCGATGACGAACAACGCGGAAATGATCGCGTACTCGGGCGGCGCTGCATTGGGCGCGATCGTCGACTCCCCGTCGGCGCCTGTCACCTTCGAGTTCCTGGATGGCACGCGGATCGTGGGACTGAACCCGGCGGCGACCGACCATCCTGCGGCTACGGTCACCTACACCGCGGGAAGCGGCCTCACGCTGGGCGTCACCCGCTCGCAGTTCGACCTCCAGGCGAACACTGCCGTCGCAGTGGCCGGGCTGCAAGGCCTCGATGCCGTGAACCCGGCCCTCGTGACGAGCTCGGGCCGCATTTTCGACGTAATCGAGGGAACGATATTCGGCCGTCTCAAACTGAACCAGACCGAACCATCGGAAAGTCGCGACGGTGTCGCCGTCAACGCGAACACCGGCCACATTTACGTCTTCAACAGCTCGTCCGGCCTGCTCGAGAGCTATGAGGAAACACTGGAGCTGCGCGGTGCCTATCGGCTGCCCGTAACCGGCGGGTTCGTTCGCTTGCTGGATGCCGGTGGCCGGATGATTGTATCGACCGACGCCGAAATCCATGCCATCGAGAAAACCCTGCTGACGAGCAACCGGAACAACAGCCCCTGCCAGCCATTCGACCTGACGAACCAGATCATTTTCGGCTTTTTCATCCAGATCGACTGCGGCGTGTTCGATGTCGTTTACAGCGAGTCGCAGAGCGTCCTCTACGCACTCCTGCCCAGCTATTCCGGCATCAACGGCAATTCCATAGCCCGGATCGACGCAGCCACGGGCGAGATCCTGTCGCGCGTGTATGTCGGTTCGGAGCCCGAACGCATGGTCGTGACGGCTGACGAGACCCGCGCCTATATAACGCTGGGCGAATCGAACCGCATTGCCGTGGTCAACCTGGCCGGCGGCACGGAAGTACTCGAGGGCTACATCAATCTCGAACCCTACAACCTCAATGTGCCGCAGTTCGCGGAAGCGCTGGCCGTCTCGCCGACAGACAACGATGTGCTGCTCGTAGGTGCGGATGCACGCGTATCCGTCTACGACAACGGCGTGCGGCTGCCGAACGTCGTGGCGGGTTCGGCTATCGGCAATCCGAGGGACCTGTATTTCTTCGATGGCAGTAACGCCATCGCACAGGTACCGACCGGCGTGATCAGTCGCCTGGCAGTCAGCAGCAACGGCGTGACGCTTGGGACACAGACCGCCGGGGCGGCATCGGCAGGCAGCCTGAAGCTCCAGGACAGCAAGATCTACGATCGCGACGGGCGCGTGCTGAATGCGACCAACCTTGATCTTATCGGCGCCTGTCCGATCGGCCAGGCGATGTTCGGCTTGCTGGTAGAACCCAGTGAGGTCTCGGACCTGGTTTACTATCTCGACCAGTCAGTCGACAGCGTGATGACGACCTGCAGGGAAAGCACGTTCCAGCCCTTGCGAACGGCCTCAATTCCTGCCTTCGGTGACGTTGGCGGCACGCTGCAGGAACTCGAGGAGATGGGCGACAACCGCCTCGCCCTGACAGCCGGCGATATCATCCTGCTGTTCGAGGCGGACGCGCTGTAGGAGCGGCTGACAGCCGCGAATGCGATAAGCTCGGAATCACCGGCGTCTCAGGCGCGGCTCACGCTTACCCCGGCGACGGCGCAAGCGGCAAGGTCATCATGAAGCGAGTCCCCTTGCGGGGCTCGCTTATGACCACAACGTCTCCGTTGATTGCCCGAATCGTCTCCCGCACCTGGTAGGCACCGATCCCCATACCCTCCACGCCCTTCGTGCTGTCGAAGGGCCGGAACAGCCGGTCCCGTACGAACGATTCGTCCATGCCCTCGCCGGAATCCTCTATCGTTATCAGTGCCTGTCCGTCCGCCGCGTCCAGGACGATCCGGATCGAACCGTCGGGTGGCGTCGCGTCCTGCGCATTGCGGATGGCGTGACACACGGCCATCAGCAGGCGCTCCCGGTTTGCGAGGACCGTGACCGGGCCCGTCGGCAGGTCCACGACGGGCACGGGCGAACGATCGTCGCACTCCGATTCTGCCTGCATCAGCAATCGGGTCAGGTCGACGCGATTGAGCCGCTCGTCGAGGGTTTGCTGCTGGAGTTGGCGCAGAACGCGCTTCATGCGCACCACGCAGCCCTTGATCGTATCGATCGCGTCATCGACGAATTCGGGGTTGCGTTTGTGCCGTTCCGCATTGTCGACCACCAGTGACTGTTGCGCGATCGCGTTCTTGAGATCGTGCATGACGTAAGCGGTGAAGCGGCTGTAGGCTTCAAACTGGCGGGCCTCGGCGAGCTTCTCGCTCGAGTCCTGCTGGGCGAGATAACTCGCAATCTGCGTTCCGGCGGTTTTCAGGAGGTCGAGGTCCTCGAAGTTGAGATTCGTGGGCGCGCTGATGTCGCTCAGGAAAACAAGTCCAACCAGGCGCTCCTCGAGGAACAGAGGGATCAGGAGCCCGTTCCGCGGCAACGCCGCCAGGGCCGGCGACGAACGGATCTGCTCGATGTCTGCCGCCTGGTCGCTCGCATGCGCGAGATCGAGGACCCAGCCCGTATGCGACAGGAACGCGAGGAGAGGGTCGTCGTCCGACAGGACGAGCGTGGGGGCGGGCTCGTTCCAGCCGGTGACGGGCTCGAAGACGTCGGTCCCCGGGTTCATTGCCCAAAGCCGGCCCTTCTGGGCACCCACCACCTGGGCAAGCGACTTGATGGCCCGCTTTCTCGGTGGCAGGGCATCCTCGCTCGAGTTCAGCGTATCGTTGAGTCTCAGCCACTCCTGGCGATAGTCGTACTTGCGCTCGAAGAAATGTTTGTCGAGAACCACCTTCGCCTTGGCCCTGAACTTCTCGGTCAGGGACAACATGGTCAGCCCCAAGAGGGCGATGCTGACGAACACGACCTGCAGAACTGCGCCCCATCGTTCGTCCAGTGTCCGGAGGAACAGCGTGACGCCCGTCACCACGGCGAGGTAGACCAGGCCCGCAATCAGACTCGACGAAAAATAGAAAATGTGTCGCGACAGGAACAGTCCCTGGCCTAGGGTAGGCACCATGCGCACGGCAATGCCGATAAGAATTGCGCAGATTGCGATCACGTATCCCCGCGCTGTCCACAGGAGCGCGACGTCCGCGCGAACCACCGCATTCGCCGTGTACATCACCAGGTCGAAAAAGAAGATGCCCCCGAGGCCGACCACCAGGTAATTCAGACCATTCTTCTGGGTGCGTCGCGTATTTCGGTACACCTGCTCGAGTGCAATGATTCCGGCGAGGGACGTCGCGATCGAACCCCAGGCGAGAAAGTGCGTCAGCAGGTACGGATAGCTTTTGGAGAGACTCAGGAGTGTGACCAGCACGCCGACGAATACCAAAGCCCCGGCCAGCAACACCGTGCCCAGTCGCACGAGCCTGGTGCCTCGAGTTGCGATCGACCCTCGCATCTCCAGCGCAAGAAACGTGACCCACGCGAAGTCGAACAGGACCTCGGCGAAATAGACGGGGATGCTCGCCTGCATCGTGCCGTGAGTTGGAAACGCCGCAAGCAACACCGCGGACACGAGCGATGCCGACAGCACTGGCAGGATGGAACTGCCTTTGGCACGGTTCCGCCAGTACGTACTGAGCAGGAAGAGGAGCGCGGCGAACGTCGCCGCCGCCATGGCGTACCCCAGCGGAAACGCGTAGTCACTTCCTGCAAATCCTGTCACGCGGCGGGCACCCCAGGCAGCCTCAGCACCGCGATACCGGAATGCCGGCGCCTCAGACGCACTCGTCAATGAGCGTAAGTAGCTCCCGGGTGCGGGCCTCGAGCAACGCAGGGTCGCCGCGAGTCTCCACGTTGAGACGAATGACAGGCTCCGTATTCGAGGAGCGGATATTGAAGCGCCAGTCGGCGAACTCGAAGCTGTAGCCGTCGATGTCGTCGACGTTCAGGGCTTCGCCCGCATAGCGCGAGTGCAGCATCGCCAGCGTGGTACCGGCGTCGGTAACCGTCCGGTTGATCTCGCCGCTCGTGGGGTACTTCGCCTGCCTCTCGCTGACCAGCTGCGACAGGCTCTTGCCCGACTCGGACACGAGTTGCGCAACCAGGAGCCATGGGATCATGCCACTGTCCGCGTAGGAGAAATCGCGGAAATAATGGTGCGCGCTCATCTCGCCGCCGTAAATCGCATCGACGTCTCGCATCGTTTCCTTCATGAAGGAATGACCGGACTTACTTTGCACCGCGACGCCGCCCGATGCTGCGACGATATCGAGCGTATTCCAAACCAGGCGCGGATCATGAACGATGTGGCCCCCGGGTCGAGCACGGAGAAGGCTTTCAGCCAGGAGGCCGACGACGTAATAGCCCTCAATGAAACCGCCCTTGTCGTCGAAGAAAAAGCAGCGATCGAAATCACCGTCCCACGCGATGCCGAAATCGGCGCTGTGGGACCTCACCGCGTCGATCGTCGGGGCCCGGTTCTCGCGAAGCAACGGGTTCGGAATACCGTTCGGGAACGTGCCGTCGGGCTCGTGGTTCAGTTTAATGAACTCGAATGGCAGGTGTGGTTCCAGGCCGTCGACCGCGAGGCCCGCGCAGCCATTGCCCGCGTTGACCACGAGTTTAAGGGGCTTCAGTTTCGACGTATCCACGTATCCCAGCATGTGCTCGATATAGGGAGCGAAGATCGACACCTCGGTACGCTTGCAGGGCTTGCCTCCCTTGCGAGCCTTTGCGGCCGTGTGGCGCACGTCGCTCTCGGCGAGACGGCGGATGTCCACGAGGCCGGTGTCGGCGCTGATGGGTCGCGCCTCCTCGCGTACGAGCTTCAGGCCGTTGTAGTCCGCCGGATTGTGGCTCGCGGTAATCATGATGCCGCCGTCCGCTTCGAGGTGCATGACACCGAAGTACACCATCTCGGTTCCACACAAGCCGATGTCCAGAACGTCGACGCCCGCTTCGAGGAGGCCCTCGACAACCGCGTCAGTCAACGCCGCGCTGGAGAGCCGCATGTCGCGCCCGACGACAATCGTCTTCGCCGTAAGGAACGCCGCCGTGGCATTCCCGATGCGCCGGGCAATGTCCTCGTTCAGCTGGTCCGGAATCCGGCCGCGGATGTCGTAGGCCTTGAAGCACTCGATACTTATGCTCACGTCGTGGTGCCCTCTCTGCCGTAAATGTCTTCGAGGCGCTCGATGTCGTCCTCGCCCAGGTAATCGCCGCACTGGACTTCGATGATGTGCACGGGTTCTTCAAAGGGATTCGCGATGCGGTGCACGTCCCCCTTGGCGATGTGTGCGGCTTCGTTCACGCCGATATCGAACACGGTGTCGTTCTGAGTAACCCGCGCCCGGCCTTTCACGACGATCCAGTGTTCGGCACGATGCACGTGCCGCTGCAGCGATATGACGGCTCCCGGGCGCACGATCAGGCGCTTCACCTGGAACCCATCCTCGCTTTCGAGGCTGTCGTAGCTGCCCCAGGGCCGGAACACCTGCCGGTGGCGTTCCGATTCCCCGCGTTTCAGGCTTTTCAGACGGTCGACGATGGCCTTCACATCCTGCGAGCGGGACTTGCGCGCAACGAGCGTGGAGTCCTTGGTCTCGACGATGACAATATCGTCAAGCCCCACGGCGGCGACGAGACGGCTCTCCGCGGACACGAAGGTATCACGGCAATCCTCGAGCAGGACATCACCCGATACCGAGTTGTTGTCGTTGTCGCTGTCACTGGCGGCGTGCAGCGCTTCCCAGGAGCCGACGTCGCTCCACCCGGCATCCATTGGCACCATTACGGCCCGATCGGTCTTCTCCATCACGGCGTAGTCGATCGACTCGCTGCGACAGGCGATGAATCGAGCGGCCGCGGGGCGTGTGAAATCGGTCGTGTCCTCCCGGCCCTCGATACTCGCCTTGCACGCAGCGTGGATGTCAGGGGCATGCATGGCGAGCGTCTCCAGGAAGCGTTGCGCCATGAAAAGGAAGATCCCGCTGTTCCAGAAGTACCGGCCGCTGGAGACATAGGCCTGGGCGGTTCGCTTGTCCGGTTTCTCGACGAACTCGATCACCGGCACCGCCGACCTGCCGTTCGGGTCCGCTTTGATGTAGCCGAAGCCGGTCTCGGGCCGGATCGGCACGATGCCGAAGGTGACGAGCCGGCCATCGCGGGCTGACGCGATACCCCGAAGGATCGAGGCCTGAAACTCGCTGGGATCCGCGATCCGGTGGTCCGCGGGCATGACGAGCAGCAACTGGTCAGGGTCCGCCTCCGCCGCCAGGAAGGCCGCGAGCGCGACGGCCGGGGCCGTATTGCGGCCTACCGGCTCCAGCACGATCGTGGGCCTGCGGCCAATCTCGTGAAGCTGCTCCGCCACCAGGAACCGGTGCGCTTCATTGCACACCACGGTGCACGCGCGTCCCGCACCGGGCATCCCGTCCATGCGCAATGCGGTTGCCTGCAGCAGTGTCCGCTCGCCGCCGAGCGACAGGAGCTGCTTCGGGTAGGTCGTGCGCGAGGCCGGCCACAGGCGCGTACCGGCGCCGCCGGACAGGATGACTGGCAGGACTTCATGCATCGGATACGTGACCTCTTCCGATCGCATAGTAACGTAAACCGTTCAATTTCATAAGGTTGGGATCGTAGAGGTTTCGGCCATCGAACACCGTGCGATCGGCGAGCCCGTCCTTCAGCTTGCCAAAATCCGGACTGCGGAATTCCTGCCATTCCGTCACGATGGCGAGCGCATCTGCACCTTCAATGGCAGCGTAGGCCGTGTCATGCAGGCTGAAGCCAGCGGTTTCAGGGTACAGGCGCCGCGCCTCGTCCATGGCTTCCGGGTCGTAGGCCTGCACGCAGGCACCGGCCGCGAGCAGCGACTCGAGCAACACGCGGCTGGGTGCCTCACGCATGTCGTCCGTGCGCGGCTTGAAGGACAGTCCCCAGAGGGCGACGGTCTTGCCACGGAGCGTCCCACCGTAGTGCGTTTCGAGCTTCTCGAACAGGCGGTGCTTCTGCCGGTTATTGACGGCCTCGACTGCCTCGAGCAGCTCCGCCTCGTACCCCGATGCCGCTGCGGAGCGAGCCAGGGCCCGAACGTCCTTCGGGAAGCAGGAACCGCCGTAGCCGGCCCCGGGATAGATGAAGTGATAGCCGATACGCGGATCCGAGCCTATGCCGACGCGGACCTTCTCGATGTCGGCGCCAAGCCGTTCGGCGATATTGGCGAGCTCGTTCATGAAGCTGATCTTCGTGGCCAGCATGGCATTCGCAGCGTACTTCGTCAGTTCGGCCGAGCGCACGTCCATGCTGATCACGCGGTCGCGGTTGCGGTTGAACGGCTCGTACAGCGTCTTCAGAAGCTCTGTCGTGCGCGGATTATCGGTGCCGATGATGATGCGATCCGGCTTCATGAAATCACCGATCGCCGCGCCTTCTTTCAGGAATTCCGGGTTGGAGACAACGTCAAACTCGATCGACACGCCCCGCTCTTCCTGCATGCGGCGAATCTCGGCCGAGACCTGGTCGGCGGTGCCTGCCGGCACGGTCGACTTGTCGACGACGATCCGGTATTCCTCGATGTGCTCGCCGATCGAGCGCGCCACCGCGAGGACATGTTTCAGGTCCGCTGAACCGTCCTCGTCCGGCGGCGTACCGACGGCAATGAACTGGAACAGGCCGTGCCGCACGGCTTTCTCGACGTCCGTCGTGAACACCAGGCGGCCTGCGTCGACGTTTCGCGCGATGTAGTCCTCGAGCCCGGGTTCGTAGATCGGTACGTCGCCGTTGTTCAGCCGGTCGATCTTGGCGGCATCGATGTCGCAACAGACCACGTGATTGCCGGTTTCAGCCATGCAGGCGCCGGTAACGAGCCCGACATAGCCGGAGCCAAAGATTGTCAAACGCATGTTGATACCCAGCCTGGATCTGTGTTCGAGATTATATTAAGGATTAGCGGCAAACCTGCGGGCAGCTGCCACATACGCCATGATACCGGGCCGCTCCCGCGTCGTGACGCCGATTACGCGCCTTCGATCCCGCAGGCAGGCCCGCCTCCGGCTTCGCGCGGGACCCGGCGTTGGGGCGGCGCCAGGACCGGACTACCGAACTGGGGCCGCCAGGACGATAATTGCCCTCTTGTGATGGCCCTAACACTTTAAAAAATAGGCACTTGAATTTCCAAGTACGGGCAGTATACTGCCCGCACGTTTGGAGTCCGCCTATATGCATTTCCGTCTTCGCAGGAACGTCGTCCAGCTGGTACGTACCTCGTACAACCCGTTCACCAAGAAACCGAAGACGGTCGTCGTTGGCCGGATGTCGCTGAAGGACCCGGACCTGTCGCCCGAGCTGAAGAGCCAGCTTAGCGAGGCCGAGATCGCCGAGGCCGAGGCATGGATCGAGGTGCAGCACCGGATGAATTCACTCAAAGAGGAGTTCGCTGCACTGACCTTGCCGGAGTCGATTTCACTTGCAAGTCGCTGGTTCTCGCGCAACGCAGACAGCCTGGCAGCGTCGACAGTCATTCCTCAACTGCTCCCGGAGCTTCAGGCCCTGCACAAAATGCTGCGCAAGAAGGGCCTGCTAGGCTGACGTCGCGTCACCTTCCTGAATCGGTATGCGCGAACTGACAACACGCTCCCGTATGCAGATCCAGCGCGACGTCCTCTACGCGCTGCTCCTGCGCGAACTTTCATCACGCTTCGGCAAAAGCCGTGGCGGATTCATCTGGGTGCTGGCGGAACCCATCGCACACCTGCTCGTGCCTGTCCTGATTTTCGGCTTCTTGCGGAACATGGGCGTGCCCGGTGTCGAGTACCCGGTGTTCCTGGTCTACGGCTTCCTGCCCTTCCTGCTGTTCAAGGCCATCTGTTTGCAGATTGTCGATGGCGTGAATTCGGCGCAGGGCCTCCTGTCATACCGGCAGGTGATGCTCATGGACGTCTTTGTCTCCAAGGCGATGGCGCATTGCGTCATCCAGGCAATCGTCTTCGTCATCGTCCTCACGGTGCTCGGCATGCTGGGCTACGACGTGCTGCCAGGGCATCCGATCGAGCTCGCCGGGATCCTTGCACTCGCTACCGTGCTGGCGTTCGGGCTCGGCGTCGTGTTCGCGGCCATTTCAAGTCTGATACCGGATGCGCGATCAGTAATCAAGATCATGTTCATGCCGCTGTATTTTGCTTCCGGAATCCTTTTTCCTGTGACGCGATTTTCGGACGAATGGGTGCGCTGGATGTCCTTGAACCCGGTGCTGCATCTCGTCGAGCTCTCCCGCACGATGGCGATCGACGGCTACCGGCCGATGCAGTACATGAGCCTCACCTATCCGTTGGCACTCGCACTCAGTGCGACCCTGCTCGGGCTCATGCTGTATCGCCTGCGTTACCTCGCGAGAGTGACGCAGTGATCCGGCTCGACAAGGTCACCAAGTCGTACATGACGCTCGGCGGACGTAAAGTCGTCTTCCGCAATTTGTCGCTCGACCTGCCCGATGGTCGCAATATCGGCCTGATCGGCCGAAACGGCGCCGGCAAGACGACGCTGATGGGGCTCCTGAGCGCCGTGGATTTGCCGGATTCCGGCAAAATCATCACCAACGGACGCCTTTCGTGGCCGGTCGGCCTCAGAGGTGGAATGCAGAAAAACCTGACGGGCCGCGACAACGTGAAGTTCGTCTGTCGCGTCTACGGCGTACGCGGGCAGGAAATGCAGGAAAAACTTCGCTACGTCGAAGAATTCGCGGAAATCGGCGAATACTTCGATCAGCCTGTGTCTACCTATTCATCGGGCATGCAGGCACGAGTCGCGTTCGGCACCAGCATGGCCTTCGACTTCGACTACTACCTGATCGACGAGGTGATGGCCGTCGGCGATGCGACCTTCAAGCGCAAGAGTAAGAAAGTTTTCAGGGATCGACTGCAGCACTCGCGGCTAATACTCGTTTCCCACAACATGAAATTGATAAGCAAATTGTGTAATTTTGTGGTGCATCTGGATCGCGGCAAGGCAACGTGCTACGAGAGCGTTCGCAAAGGAATTGCCGCGTACCAAAAAGCGGGGGGCGAACCGTGATGCAGCTGCTCGAATGGTTTAACCCTTTTAACCTCCGTCTCGCGGTCATCGTTGTCCCGTGGTCGATCGCAGCACTTTACATGGGCCTGTTTGCTGCAGACCGTTACGCTTCCGAGTCTGTCGTCGCTGTGCGGCAGGAAGGAACGGGCATGGCAATCCCGAGCGGCATCGATGCGCTCTCAGCGATGTTCGGCACGAGCGCAGCCTCGCGCGAGGACCAGTTCATGTTGCAAGCACACATTCTGTCCGTCGATATGCTGCGCCAACTGGATGAGAAGCTCGACTTGCGGCAGGCATACAGCAGCCCGAAGATCGACGTCATTTTCCGTATGGCACAGGATGCGCCGCTGGAAGACTTCCTGGACTATTATCGGGGCCGCATCGAGGTGCTCGTCGACGACGCGTCAGGACTCCTGACAATTCGCACACAGGGATTCACGCCGGAGATTGCACAGGCCGTCAACCGCGAGGTCGTGACCATCAGCGAGCGCTTCATCAACGAAAGCTCGCACCGCCTCGCACGCGACCAGATGGCGTTTGCCCAAAAGGAACTGGAAGGCGCGCGGGCCCGGCTCGACGACGCCCGGGGCCGGCTGCTCGAGTTCCAAGAACAGCACAGCATGCTCGACCCGTCCGCCCAGGCAGCGGCGAACACCGGGCTGACCGCGGAGCTGCAGGCGATCCTCGCGCGCTACGAAGCAGAGCTCAAGGGCATGCAGGCCTATCTCACCGACGATGCTCCGCAGGTCCACGCGCTGCAGGCGCAGGTGGCCGGCCTCCGGCAGCAGCTCCAGACCGAGGGTCTCAGGGGCGTAACCAACGAAGACGGCGTCAGCCTGAACGTATTGGCCGGGAGATATCTTGAACTCGCGGCGGAAATGGAGTTCATGTCCGACGCCTATCGCGGCGCGCTGATCGCACTCGAGACCGCCCGCATTGAATCGACGCGAAAACTGAAAAGTCTCGTGCTCGTGGAGTCGCCGGCACTTCCCGAGTCGGCTGAGTACCCGCGGCGCGTTTACACCCTCGTCGCCCTGCTCATGGGGCTCCTGCTGCTCTATGGAATCGGACGGCTGATAGTGGCTACCATCGAGGATCACATGGAATGATACAGCATACTTTTTTTTGCGGCGCTCGCCTGTTGCTCGCCGGGGCCGCCTGCCTGCTTGCCATTCAACCAGGAATGGCGCAGGAAGCGCAGTCCGATGCTGCTTCGGTGCTCTCGCAACGCCAGCAGGCGCAGCAGGCCATGCGATCGATGGACGACGGTCAAAGGCAACAAGTGCCAACGGTGCAGGGCCTCGACAGCCCTGCGGAGTTGCGGACCAACCTGCCTCCAATGAGCGAGGGAACCGATGCGGCCGAGTTGCTGGGCACCGCGTACCGGCCCGGGCTCGAGGCAATGTTCGGCGAGCAGCTTTTCCAACCCGGCATATCGCAAGTCTTCGGCGTGGGCTTCAACGCCAATTACGTACTCGCCATCGGTGACCGGGTAACGATACGGATGTGGGGAGCCTTTGCCTACCAGGACATCCAGGTCGTCGATCCGCAGGGTAACCTCTTCCTGCCGAACGTAGGGCCGGTGAACGTTGCCGGCGTACACAACAGTGAATTGAACGAGGTGCTGCGGTCGGCGGTGCGCGAGGTTTACCGCAGCAACGTCGAAATTTACGCCTCACTCGAAGCTTCGCAGCCGGTGCGCGTGTTCGTGACGGGTTTCGTGCGTGCGCCGGGCCAGTATCCGGGCGTAGCAGCGGACTCGATCCTGGGCTTTCTGTTGCGGGCCGGTGGCGTCGATCCCGAACGCGGTAGCTTTATCGACGTCCGGCTGGTGCGCGGCGGTGAGATTCGCGCCTCGTTCAATCTCTACGATTTTCTCATTGATGGGGAACTGTCGCCGGTGCAGATACAGGACGGGGATACCATCGTCGTGGGCGGCCGGCACAACGCTGTAAGGGTGACGGGTGACGTCTTCAACAGGTTTGGCTTTGAGTTTGCCGGCGAGCAGATCCAGGCGGAGAATGTCCTGGCACTGGCCCGCCCGATGCCCGGAGCGACCCATGTCAGCGTCGTGCACCAGGTAGGCACGCGCCAGTTCAGCGAATATCACGCCATCGATGAGCTCGGCAGTGTTTACCTCCGTTCGGGCGACCAGATGTCCGTCGTCTCCGACCGTACGATTGCCACCATTCTTGTCCGGGTCGACGGAGCGGTCGACAGCACGCGCGTGCTTACGCTGCCGTACGGATCGACAATAGACGATGCGCTGGCCCAGATCCAGCCAAAACCGGAAGCTTCCAAGGATGCCGTGCAATTATTCCGTTTATCGGTCGCCGAGCGACAACGGGAGATGCTGGAAGTCTCACTGCGCGTGCTCGAAGCCAATGCACTGACGTCCCGCTCAATGACGGCGGAAGAAGCGGCGCTGCGTACTCGCGAAGCAGCGCAAATTACAAACTTCATCGACCGGGCGCGTCAGGTGCAACCCCGCGGGCAGGTGGTGCTTGCAGGACGCGAGAGTGTCCGCACTACTTTGCTGGAGGATGGCGATGTACTGGTCATACCCGAACGCAGCTCCATTGTGATGGTACACGGCGAGGTCACCCGGCCCAGCGCTATATCGTTTGACAGCAAGTCGAGTGTTTCAGATTACGTAGATCTCGCGGGTGGCACCACCCAGCGGCAAAGCGATGCTCGCATCCTGCTGCTGCGACAGGATGGCACGGTGGTTGAGGGCGCTCGTGCCCGGCCGGAGCCGGGGGATGAGATACTGGTATTGCCCACGGTCGGGGCGCGCAAACTCGAGGTTGCGCGGGGTATCTCGGAGATACTGTTCCAGATTGCGATTGTAGCCAGCGTGGTGCTCGACCTGTAACAGTACAGATTGGGCTGCGTGGCAGTACCGCGAAGGAGACGACAAGGGTACGTTGGCCGATGGCAAGCGCGCCGAACTGATGATCCTCGGCGGGAATGCGCTCAAGGTGGCGCCAGAAACCATCATGGACCTGCGTGCTGCAGACGATTAGGGACGGCGTCGTCGTGCACGACGCGTTGGAGTAGCCGCCAGCTTGGCCGGTTGGGAAAGGAACGCGTATGCTGTCGGAAACGATACGGAAAGGAACCCAAAAATTGGACCTCAAGCTACATCTCGGGTGCGGCCTTAACGTCCTCGATGGCTGGGTCAACATCGACCAGAACACCCTCAAGGATCGCTTCGTCAAGCTTGGCCGCAAAGAGGCTGTCGAGCGGGATATCGATCTCCAGCATGATTTAAGGAGGCGGCTTCCCTATGAGGATTGCAGCGCAACCTATATTTACAACGAGCATTTGATCGAGCATGTCTCTTTCGACGACGGTACTAGAATGATGCGCGACTGGCTGCGCGTTCTGAAGCCGGGTGGCGTCCTGAGAATGGCAACCCCCTCGATCGAGGACGCGCTGGCGCTCTACAACGATCCGAAGCGGTTCGATCGTCTGAACGTCGGGATGCGCCGCAAGGTGCCTACGCGGGCAGTGTTTATGAACCAGCTTTTCCGCAGCTTCGGGCACCTGTTTATCTACGACGAGCCAACAATCCGCCGGCAGCTGAGCGATATCGGGTATGTCGGCATTGTATCCCTGCCGGTGTCGGAGAGTCCCCACGATGCGCTCCGCGGACTTGAGACCCGAATTTGCGGGCGGAACTCGTTTCTCACGTCGATGTGCATCGAGGCTACAAAGCCGGGCTGACCAAGCTTCACCCCAGATTGTTCGGACCGTTTTAGGCGGCCCTTAAGGTCAAGACCCAATCAAGCACTTGTATTAGCGTGTTCAGTTGGTTTCTTTCCCACGAACGACCGGAGGGACGCGCATCCTCTCGAAGGACGCTGATGTCCGATCCAATCGCCACACTCGCCCTGCAGAAACTCGTGACGCGCTTTGCCAACAGTTTCGATCTCAAGGATTGGGACGGACTCCAGGGCTGCCTCGACAGCAGCGTACACGCCGACTATTCGGATCTCCGGGGCACGCCACCCGAAACTCTGTCGAGCGGGCAGTTTGTTCATACTTAGCTGTGCAGTGTGTTAAGCCTGGACTCGAATGCCGAGATTAATTTTAACGGTCTCTGGTTAGCGTTCGAAGGATCAAGTGAGGCAGCGGCGTCAGCAATTTCCGCCAGTTCCGAAGAAGCATCTTCGATCTCGCCGGCAGCAGCGAGGTATTCCACAATCGAAAGGCGCGTGTAAATTCTGAACTTTGGATCGACCGGGCGAGTGGCAGCTTGACGCAGAAGTGCGACTTTCTCGGCAAACGAGAGCGAAAGAATCGGGTCCTCCTGAAAGTACTGTTCTGGTATCGCACGATCCAGCCGAAATACCGCGGAAGTGGACTCGGCACCGAGAAAGGTAAAGTAGGGTGCGAGAAACTCCTGACGTATCTTGAGATCTGCCGCTGATTCGTAGAAATAATCCTGCTGCACGACGAGAGTTTTTCCACTTTCATACCACGGGCCAAAGGCGCGGAAAGCAGCCCAGTCTCGTTCTTGAGTTTTCAGACAATCATAGAATGCAATCTCAATCATGCGGTCTGAGTTCGCCTCACGAACAATGTCGCCGAAATGAAAGTCGATCACATCAAGGTGCGGTGCAAGTAGTTTCCGCAATGCAGGTGCGAAGCTCTTGCCGGGCTGCATACTTCCGCCTTGTATCGCATTTTGGACAGAGCGTGCACTCTTCGACGTTTGGGTGAGATATCTGTTCATGCTTCGCACCCAAATCGCCGTATCGTAACAATTGATCGGTTTAAAGTGTGTCGGTGCTGATTCGCCTGCTTTGAGACCTGTCGCAAATGCGTTAGTCGAAGCACCCAGGAATATGCCTGCATCGACAATTATGCCCTCACCGTCGTACATGTTCCTAGCCAGCCAATACAGCATGCCTTTTTCGCGCGGACTAGTCATGCCCGGCCAGGACAAAACGTCAATCGGCGCATCGAGCGGATTATAACTATCGTAGGCTAAGCCAAGTTGGGGAACGCGTTCCATAGATCGTCAAAGTCAGAGAGTGGTGTTGGTAGGGCGGCCTCCTTTGCGAGATGGACCAGGCTCTCGCCGGAAAGCTCACGTGGAACTGTCTGATGCACAACTTGCTTTCGATTGAGTACGGTAAAAAAGTCCTCAAACTTGAAATCTGATCCGCCAACTTTACGCCCAGCAAATTCCACCCAAACCCAAGGGACCCCATACGCTTGGGCAACTATCAATCCATGCAAAGATGACGATAGACACACGGCGGACGTCGCTATTGCATCCACCGCTGCGCGTACACCGCCTTGTACATCGACGATTTGCATGGTGTCCGATTGCAAGTGCTCAACCAGTCCTTTATGTGTGAAATGCGGACACACGGCGATTCTCGTACTATCCCTATTGCTTGCGGGCTTGTATATTCGTGGAAGCAGAAGTGCTGGATCGCCAAATATCTTGGGCACCTCCCACTGAAGGCCCTTGGTCAACTCTCGCCACGTATACCATCCACGCACGGCGTGGATGCAAGAAGGCTTGTTGACTTGCAACCTCGCAATAGTGCCGTCGTCGAGCTCAGACATTAGTCCCGAGCCCCATACTTCGAGGTCCGGTCGGTCAAACATTCCAATAATAGAACCGACTGTAGCGAGGGCTGGACCCTTTTTCCGACCTCGAACGTTCTCAGTTGGGCGTCCCGTCATAGCTTCAACCAACCAAGGACCGATTTGATCCCCAAAATTGGGTTTCGTATCCCAATAGAAAAGACGGATAGGATCCTTGGGTTGGGAAAACCCCTTAGCTTCTTTGCTCACTTAAGCGCCTGGTTAATCATCAAAGCGATTCTACTTCTTACAAACGTACACCGGCGAGCCAAGGTTAACGGCAAATCGGTTGGCCTCATTTGCAGTTGCGAAGTCGCCAACGCGTGCGATAGTAACGCTCCAGCCGGGCTCAGCGAGTATGACGTGCCAATCTTCTCGGCCCGGCCATCTCTTGTGGTCTGGATGCCCGTGAAATCTTTTCCGACTCTCCCGATCGACGGCCTCAGGGTGTACGAACGTCGGCCCATCGCGGAGCGGAACCTGAAGGATAGCGCAGCCCCCCGGCTTACTGATGCGGTAGAGCTGATGTAGTGCCGCACTCAGATCGGCAATATGCTCGAGAACGTGGCTACTATATATATAATCAAAACTGTCATCCGTGTATCGCTCACAATTTGTCAAATCAACTTGATGCATTACGCTCTTGCTTGGAACAATATCGCAAGTTGTGTAGTCAAGGTACGGCAACCGGTTGAGCAATTTGTAAAGGCCATGTTCCGGCGCAGTATGCAACATCCGGCCACGCGCCTGTTCAATCTGAAGGACGCGCTTCAGGAAAAGCCAATCTTGCCGATGTCGCTTCAAAGCTTTACATCGTGGACAACGCTCTTGCGGTCGCCCACGCCAAGTTTCAAATTTAACCCGACCTACGCATACGGGACACATTGTCACGATAGCCATTGCTTGCCTCTGCAATAGATTTCCGAGCTTCCGTGATTCGTTTGCCCAATCCTCGTGGTCGTACAATCCATGACTTTTGACGATATGATGGGCAACAATAGCACAAACATATAGTCACTTGGCGACGCCAGCGACGCGCAAAAAAACGCTTTTCTCGCCATTCTGATCACCTAGCCGATTGATGTGAGCGAAGTTTGGAGGCGGATCGCAATCCAAGCGTTGGGAAGCACGGAGCAATCACGCCAACGCTAACCGTGGTCCGAGCCAAGCGGTGCCGTGGCCACGCGCGGATCGTCAACTCCATAAGTTTGGAACTGAGACAGGTAGAACAAGTCAACATCGTAGAGTTCCTTGCATGCCCTCATCGCGCTAACGACCGTTCGTACCACTTCCCCACTTTTAAAGATGCAAAAGTGCGCGCCAGTGCAAATGAACCTGGAGCGAATTGTCTTCAGCAATACCGGAGCTGCGCCAAATGGCGCACTTATCCATTTCCTCCTCGTATGCCCTGACCCAGAGTTCGCCGTAGGATTGGCCCTATAGCGCGGGCTAAGAAAAATGATGTCCCAGTCTGCGTTGACTGTCGTACATAGTGATATCTCATCCGACCACATTTCCGGGCGAATTCTCACATCGTCTTCAAGAATTACAATAGCACCGGACTCTTTTTGCCTTACGGCTGTTTCAAGTGCTTTCAAATGCGATAGCCAGATGCTGACAACATGCCATTGGCCCTGCAAGCGCGGAAGAACTTCGTAGCCAAGCTCTTTTGGATCCTGTTCGAGTCGCACGGCTTCCACTCGCTCGACCGGCCATTGGCATCCCTCGAGCTGCCGATTCATGTGATCGAGTCGATCAGTCCGTGACGCCAGGTTAATAAAGTAGACTTGCGATACGCCGATATTGGTTGACATTTCTGAGCGCAGTTCGAGTAAAAGCCGATGTGCAGTGCCGATGAGAAGACGTGCTTGTGCGCCTATCGGCGAAAGGCGAGCCCCCATTGACGCGTTTCGTTCAGAATTAGTTCTGCATTGGCCTCCTCGGCAAAATCATTGACGGCTCGAAAAACGCCGTGCTGTCGCGATTTCGGGTCCGGGTCATAATCGTCGCCAAATAGATAGCCCTCAATCTTGAGCTTGCTCTGGGAGAGCCGCAGCTCATTTATTGTGTCTTCGTATTTATGAGACGCATCAATATAAATGAAGTCGAAATGCGCGTCACTGACCGTTTGGAGGAAATGCCGAGAATAGTCCACGACTACTTCTACTCGTCCTTGCTCAATATCGCTCTTGTAGACGGAAAGGATGTTAATAACGGTGTCGACACGGCTGTCGTTTCTAATGTCGGTATTCCAGAACGGCCCGCCGCGATACCAAGAATCGACCAAATACAATTTGGAGCAGTGTGGCAAAAGGAACTCTCCAAAGCCCCCTTTGTAAACGCCGATTTCAGCACCAACCAGGTCTATGCCCAGAAATGGACGCAACGCGTTGTACCGGTCCAGTTGCCGTTCGTACGAATTCCAGGTCGCATCCTTCCAGTGCGGAAATCGATATTGCATCTTGCTTTCTACCGTATTAGTCAGGGGCGCGTGCGCAATATTCCTGATCGTGCCTCACACGTCAGCCGTGGCCCTTGGTTCGGACCCCGCAAAACGTGCCAGTCGATCGACGACGTTGCGCTGGTCCGAAGTTCGCATCGCAAAGTCGTAACCGCGGCGCGCCATCGTCTGGTAGGCGCTCGGGTCCGACCACAGCTGCCGAACGGTGCTTTCAACATCGGCGTTTGCACAGTACAAGGCAGCATCGCCAAACGTTTCCTTGAATTGCGTGGGCAGTATGGTTGGAATCCCTCGTGCCATTGCCTCGACAATATTGCGCCCGAACTCTTCTATATACTCATCGTGGACGAAGTGCAGAAAGATATCCACGCCATCCAGGAATTCGCTTACGGATGTTTCGTCGAACTTCGTCTCACGCCAGTTGGACGGAAATTCCGGTAAGATCTTTCGGGCATACCGCGTTCCACCCATCAAGCGAACTTCAATGTCCGTATCCGCACAGTATGCCTGGCGAAGCTTATCTCGAGAACTGGGCCACTTGGTCCAGTGATCACGCGAATGGCGACCCAGCACGATTTGCCGCTTGGAGGCGATTCCGGGTCGCTCAGGTGGTCGTGATTCCTCCAGCTTCTCGCCAAGCGGAGGATACCAGTCGTCTTCATTCAATATCTGGTCGCCGCAGTTCTGAAGCAACAGCCGACGTGTCAATGGCGATATCGGTATCCACTCGGGCACCTTACCAAAAAGACGAACGCACAAGGCGTCGACGTCATTTGGCACGTAAAACTCCGCTGGGCGAGTGGTTAACTGCATTGGCAACTGGTTGACGAGAATTCCGATGCGCCTGGCTTCAATCGTGGGAACAGCGTCAATTCTGTACTTTAGTATCGGCGGATGATGAATAAGCAATGCATCGCACTCAACGTCGTCCTCCGGCACCAGAATGTCGATATTCGGCTGGTAGCTAAGATAACGATACTCGCTGGCAATTTGCGACAGGGCGAGGTCATACCTCGGCCAGTGAAACAGACCTACTCGGAACCCTAGCTCGCTTGCTGCCCTGATGTAGCCTTCATTGCATCGACGTGTCCCGCCAAGCAAGCTCAGGTCGGAGATGATGATCAGGTCGTAATGCCGATTCTTCTGCCAGTTCTTTGCAGCCAAGCCATTTGGGATCGGAAACGGCGTCTTCATGTCACTTCGTTCTATCCGCATATCCGGACTCGGTTGATCTGCAAGGGATTTTCTCCAAAATTCCGCTTGTTTCGCATACTCATTGCGAATACCGAATGCCAAAGACTTCAAATGAGTGCCCTTTTGCTCGGTAAGGGAATTCTCATGACGGAGAAAAAAGGACAATGGCACCGAGGGCAGAACGTCGCGAAGCGATTCGTCACCCCAGAGCGACCGTGCTCGCTGTACAAGCTCATCGTCAGCATTTGCAGCAACACCGTCCCACTTGCCAAGTTTCTCAATATCATCCCTGCGCATCATAAGCGACGGATAGCTGCGATGAACGTATTCGAGAACGTTGCGCTCCGGGCGAAGCTTGAATTCCATATTTGGTAACACACGAGCCATTGCAGAAAACGTTCCACGAATATCATCAGAGCTCAACAACGTGCGTGCTTGTACTTCGAGCATCTGCGGATGCGACCAATCGTCACTATCGTGAACGGTAATCAGATCTCCGCTCGATAACGACAAGGCTCTATTACGGGTCGGATATGCGCCCAAGTTCAATTCGTTACGGAATATCCGGAGCCGGTCGTCTCGATCGGCAAGTTCAAGTAGCTTGTTCCAGCTATTGTCGGTGCTACAATCATCGACTGCGACGATCTCAATATCCTGCCAGCTTTGCGCTAGCAGCGACTCCATAGCAGTTTCTACGAAATCGCCGGCGTTATATACGGGAACCAGTACGCTGATTTTCGGGCCTCGGGTGCCGCATTGGGCGACGGCTCCGGTGCGGAAGTTGCCGAAGACGAACGACCCTTTGTCGTCGATCAATTCAATAGGCGCGAATCTCTCGGAATTATAGAGATCGTTGATAGCGCGCAGTCGCTGCTGTTCTGTACCCTCGGCGGCAGGTGAACGTAGAAGGATATTGGAGAATGCGCACACCAGGTTTCCTTCGACTCCTCCATTCAGAGCGTACTCTACGCATTCGCGCGCCTTCTCTATATTGCCCGACTGGAGGTTAGCCTCGATTACCAGTAAGCGGCACCGCGGCGAGCGGTAGAATTTCTTGTCAAGATATGCAATTGCCCCCAAATACTGGATGCACGATCCCCAATCACTTGACGCAGCGCACCAGCGGGCCAGGTGCCATGCGGCCTTCACCCTGTCGCCTGCTTTTCGTGTCGTATCCTTGATCAGTTCCTGCAACTCGCTCGCCGCATATGCCGAGAAACCACCCCACAGTTTGGCCACCAAGTCACCCGCTTTCGCCTCGGGCAGAGGTATCGTCTTTCGATAGGTAGCTTGTACTGGGGGTTTTTGTTTACGCGTTGCCTGGCGGACAATGTCACCGCCAATCTGCATTCGGGGCACGAACGCTGCAGCTGGCGGCTTGCGCTTGACCTTTTGCAGGACGGCGCGGACCGGTTCCATGACCTTCCAGGTCTCACTGTCAAGAACTTCGAGGTACCGGCGTTCGAGCGCAGCGGCATACGAAAATAGTGATTCGTACTCGCGCTCGAGTTCCCGAAGTGCATTGTCCAGGGACTCGATTTCGACATGATGCGCCACGCTATCCGCTGTTGCGGAATGAACCGATTGCGCAAGTTGTGCGATTTCAGAAGCCGTACCTGCGACTTGTGCTTCCAACACTCGCCGCAGTACACGCTGCTCCCCCTCCAGTTCGCTACTTCGACTTTTAAACTCGTCGAGCTCTCCCTTGGCCCTTTTGAGCGCCCGTTCAATTGATTCACGGACCGCTCGCTCTTTTTTAAGAGCCCTTTCGGCCCGTTTAGCAGCGCCAGTCGCTTTTGTCTCAGCCTGCTTGCTGCGACGGGCTCGCGCGGCGGCCCGATATTCCTGTATGGCAGGCTGCAAGCTCAAATGTTGAAGCCGATCCTCCAGGCTCGCTGACTCGGCAGGAATCAGAAGATGCGTCGGAGTGAAATTGAATGTCATCCAGTACACATAGTTGTGAGCATCACCCCAACGCAGGATTTCCCGAAAACTGTGCTCGTTGCCGCATTCGACATAAATGAGTGGTCTGTTCGCGTCGATCAACTGTTCCGCGCCACATAGTACGTCGAGCTCCATTCCCTCGACATCGATTTTCAGGGCGTGAACATTTTCCGCGATGCCGATAGAATCCAGCGTGACGACTTGCAAATCACCGTTACCCAATTCGAGTCGTTGCGCGCCGAGATTGCTAGGGATTGCGGACTCGAAGTGGGCAGGGCTCTCCGAGCTTCCCAAACCAAGCTCATATGCGACAATCCGACCGTCCATGCCGTTTCGGCTAGCGCTTTGCCGCAATGCTGAACATAGATGTGCGTTCGGTTCGAACGCAACGACGCGGCACTTTCCCACACAAGCGAGGTACAGCGAATGATTACCGACATTGGCACCTACGTCGACGACAACTTGATCGGGTTCGAGTCGGTCACACATGTCTACCAGCATGTCGAGTTCATACGGACTGCCAGAATCGAAGACCTGCTTCTGAATGTGGTCGGAGCCCGCATCAGGCAAGAACAGCTCGTAGCTACTATCCCCTGCGTGAATCGTGGCCACTAGCAGGTCCGGCTTGGCGTCATCCGTTGATGCATTCATGAATGGCAAATTCCAGGGCGAAGAATCTCGGGAGTGCGAAGCGCAGAAACCGGTGCGTGAATGCGTATGGCAAGGGACGCATTATATCCGATTCGCCAGAACGTAATCACTCGTCAAGAGGGAAACATATGCCGCCAAAACGTTAATCAAACGCATTCACTGGCGCGCCATCCTAGCGGTCTGCGCCAGGCACATCAAGCACTCGAGAGAGCGCGAAGTGAGCGCTACTATTGTACTGCGGCGGCGTCCCAATTACTGTTTCTACTACCCGATTCGCTGACCGTCTCCAAGGCAGGCAATGTATCCCAGGCACTATAGACCACTGATAATCGTCGGCCGCCAGCGCGCCGGCACCCGATTCGTGACGGAACTGTTGAATACCTTTGAAGAGGTTACCTTGCAGGGCGAAGTGCCGAATACAGTTCTGGAATCCGGGATCCGTATGATCCGTGAAGTTGAGCAATACTACGCGAAGGGTGCGAAAAGCGGGACAACCCGCCGGACGCGTGCTTACGAATATTGGACGCAAAAGAAGGTGGAGTTGCAACTCGCGATATGGGAGACGGCAGGACAGGGGCGTCGGATCAAGCCAGGGCCCGAGACCAGGTTCTTCGGTTACAAGCGGCCGAACAATGAGCAGTATTTCGAGTACTACGAGGACATATTTCGCTTGCGATCGCCGTCGTACATTTACTGCACGAGAAACTTCGTAGACAACTTCCTGTCAATTTCATCACGCTGGCCAGACCGAGAGATAGGCGGTGTCGCCGCGGATTACCTGGCATCCTGTGATCGGTACCAGATAATGAAGGCAACTGCGCCACAGCGGGTGCTCCTGTTTAATCTCGACGATCACATCCGTCTGGGCATAAGCTACATCCAAAAAGAAATCATCGGTCCTCTGGGACTCAAGTTGACATCAGACCACAGGAAGAGACTAATGCGAATGCGGGCGCGCAACCGAACCGAGCACGATGCACGGATGCCGAGACGAAAAACGCTGACGATCGACGAGCAAACGTACATCAACGACCATCCGGAAATTGATATCGCATACAGAAAGTTGTGTGTACCGGATAACTGAATCCTCGAGGTATGCGCTTACGTTTGGCCTACTTCGACGATCCTGCCGATCTGCCAGAACGGCATGATGCCATCATGCGGATAAAAAATCGGCTTGATGTCAACATGCGATGCCAAAGCGTCATCTGTAGCCGGCCAATGCTTGCCAAACTTACTGGCATACACGTGCCCGATCGGTGCAAACCGCTCTGCATCAAACATGTCGATCTGCGGATACGGCCAGTCCTGTCCCGCATGCGACAGCAGCCATTCCATCCCGCGCCGGATTCCCCGACTGTCGTGTCCCTGGAACGACCACAGATCCGCGCCGGCGACTTCGGCAATCATCGCGAGATGAAGCCAGCCTTGCAGGTTGAAACAGCAATAGTGCGCCGTGCTCGTGCGTTTCAGTTCTTCCGGCTGCGCACCGATCGAGTCGAACTGACTAAGCATCCGTGAGCGGCTGTCGCGCAAGGTTTCGCGAATGATGCCGGGCTCATCCAGGTAGGTTGCAATGGCAGCAACTTGCAGATCGTAGTAAGTCCCATGGTTGTTGTTTGCCGCCCGCTCGCCGCGGCCCTGTTCGCTTGTGCGCAGCCAATCCAGATAGCGAGCGAGCCACCTCCGCAGGTCATTCTGTTCACTGGACGACAGAAATGCCCCGCGCTCGAGAAGGCGTACACCGTCGAGGAAGTAGTACAGATCTTTCATCTCTATGATGCCGCGTCCGCTGCCCTTATTACCGTTGTGCCCCCACCGGACCTGCGCGTACTCGAGATGCGGATTCATCGCGGTTTCAGGGTCGAGAAACCAGCTGCGTACCATGCCGGCGGCGTGCTCAGCATAGCGAGCGTCGCCCGTGTGATGCCAGGCGAGCGCAAGCACGAAGCTGTCATCAAACAGCCGCTGCAGGCGCGTCCGGTCGTAGTTGTCACTTAGCGGTTCGTAGAGACGCGTGCCGGGCACGCGGTGTCCGTCGCGAAAGACGTAGGGCATGCCACGCCAGCGCAGACGGTTCGGCCAATAGTAGGGTGCTGGATGCCAATAGTCGTGTCGGTCGCCGCTTGGCGGCAGAGACAGCTTGTCAACGACCGAATACGGGCCGCGTTTCAATGCGTCGTCCGCGGTCGCGAGGAGTTTGTCCAGCAGAGGACCGGGGATCGTCACGCCATTCGCAACCGCAGGTTCAACCAGTCGAATCATGCAGGTGCGGTCGCAGTCGACAGTTGTCACTCCGACCTGTTCATCGAGTCGGTCAAGCAGGCCCCTGATCGATTCGACCCTGGCCTGCCCACGATCGACGATGACGGCGGACTCCTCGTCGTCATTCTCGAATTCGGCCCGTCCTGAGAACAGCCTTGCGACCCAGCCGGCCTCTGCGAAAGCGCCTGCCTGCTCCGCATACGGCGGACACGGATGATCCCAGGGTTCGATTGCCCATCCGTCCCAATCCCCCGGCACGCCAAGTCGCCACAGCAGGTTGACCTTCGGACGGCGCCCGTATTGATACCCCGGGTCAAACTCCAACCGAGCGTCGCGCCGAAACAGGATCTGCGGCTCCTCGCGCGCCGGCGGTCGTGCCGACTCATCGAGCAACACCGCGTTGTCCGTAATGCGTGACATCGGCACGATGAAGTAGGGATTCTCCGGCGCAGCACGCACGGCCTCCGTGATCTCCCGCCACGCCGCTGCGGTAACAAAACAGTTGCCGTCCCAGGGCAGCACCCACTTGGCCAGCGCCCTGCCCTCACTCAGCGCCGCGTTCCTTGCGCCGTTGTTGTTCATTGCGTAGTTGTTCTTGTGACGGTACAGGCGCACTAGCGCGCGACCCTGATGGCCCGATGTGAGCGTCGCGAACCGCTCCGTCCAGGGTGCGTACTCCGCAGGCACGCCTTCGTCATCCCATGCGAGCTCGCGATACACCTCGGGATCGAACGGCAGATGTAGATAGGGCAAGCCGCTTCGATCGAGCAGCGCCAAGATCGCACTCTCCTGCTCCGGATCGACAATGCGATTGACGACGAACCGTTTCTCGCAACCAGGCAACACCGGCTCATGCTCGAGAATGAAGCGCAGGTTCTCCAGCGACTGGCCCGACGCGTGGCGCGGCGGCAGGTCATTGCCGACAATACGATAGAGAACGAAAGTGTCCGGCTCGCGGCTCAGCGAACTTCGCCGGTAGCGTGCAGCGAGCGCAGCACGGTCTACGATCGGCGGCGGCCCGCGATCGGACGGCCGGCTGACCGGCAGGGGAATCGGCTGGCCTTCGCCGGGACTGAGCAAACCCAAAAAGCGGGGTATACGGTAGCGCACGAGCCGCCAGGTCCATAGCAAGCCGGGGATCCCGGTCAAGGCTTGCTTCCACCAGGCTGGAGCGCGCAGCGCGGAGTTGTTCACGTGCATAGCCAATTAAGCCGATCTCGTGTAGCCAGCCAACACGCGCCGAATCTCATCGGCGTGCTCGTCCGCCTGCAATCCGAGGCCGACCGGCACGACCGGCGAATTGCTATACAGCCGAGCGATGAATTGCGCCTTGCGCGCCGCATAGGACCCTCCTGCACCCGGCAATTCCGGCACATACTCCACCAGCCAGCCGAGCCGCGAGAAATAGGCGAAATCCGGAACGTCTGTCACCAGGACCGGAACGAATCCGGGCAAGGCATCGCCTATCCCTGCAAACCCCCGGCACGCAAGACGCAGGGTGTCCTTGTCGGTGCCCAGAGCCCAGATCAGGTACGGCCTGGCGCGGGCGCTGACCGGCGAGTGTCGAAGCGCGGCAGGCCACGGATCGGGCCTCTTGAGTCGCATCGACTCCAGGCACCGCAAGATCCAGCCGACGAGCCAG
>JBGTLY010000165.1:0-3229 GCA_041743865.1 Woeseiaceae bacterium | reverse complement strand
GGCGCCTGGGCGCCGGTGCGACATTGCGTTATCCGGCGCGCCTCGCGCGGGCCGGCCATCGCCTCTTCGGTCCCGCCGGCGTACTGTCCCGGCCCGCGGAAACCGGGACGGCGGCGGTAGTGGTCGGTGTCGCACTCGTGCTCTACCTACTCTTCTACTACCTGGCGGCGCCATGAGGGTCCGGACACGCGTACGCAGAGGCCGCCCGGCGGTGCATTCATGAGCGCTCGCGTCGCAACGGGCCGCATCGTCGTCGCCGGCCTGCTGTTCGCCGCCACCTGGATGCTGTGGTCCGGGATGATGAAGCCGCTGCTGCTCGGGCTCGGCCTGGTTTCGGTGCTGCTCGTTCTCTGGCTGGCCCTGCGCATCGGCTTTTTCGATCCGTCGATGCATGCGCTACACCTGCTGAGGCGGCTGCCGCGCTTCTGGCTGTGGCTCATTCCCGAGATCGTGAAAGCAAACCTCGCGGTCACCCGCATCGTGCTTTCGCCGAGCCTGCCGGTTTCTCCGTGTATTACCACCGTCCACGCGAGCGGACTTTCGCGGGTGAGCCAGGCCGTGCTCGCCAACACCATTACGCTGACGCCCGGCACCCTGACGCTCGATATCGACGAGGGACGAATCGAGGTCCATTGCCTGACGCGCGAGGCGGCGAAGGCACTCGAAGCACCGGCACTCATCGAGCGCGCCGGTCAACTCGACGGGAACTGACTCATGTACTACGCCGTCACTATCGCAATACTGCTTACAATGGCGCTCGCGCTTGCCCGCGCGCTGCTCGGGCCGACCGTGTATGACCGGGTACTCGCCGTGAACATGTTCGGCACCAAGACGGCGCTGCTGCTATCGGTCGTCGCGTTCCTCTATGGCCGGCCGGATTTCCTCGACCTGGCGCTGGCCTATGCGCTCATAAATTTCATCGGTGTACTTGCGGTTCTCAAGTTCGTGCAGGACTACACGCTGCGTCACGCGGAATCCGAGAAGTGAGTCTCGATCTCGTAAGCGACGTCCTGAGCTGGGTGCTGCTGCTTGCCGGCGGCTTCTTCGTGTTCGTCGGCGGTGTCGGCGCGCTGCGCATGCCGGACTTCTACACGCGCATGCATGCAGCCGGCATCACGGATACCCTGGGCACGATCCTCGTGCTCGCCGGGGTGATCGTGCAGGCCGGCCTGTCGCTTGCGACAGTCAAGCTGCTTGCCATCGGCGTGTTCCTGCTGCTTACCTCCCCGACAGCGGCGTATGCGCTCGCAAACGCGGCACGGCTGTCGGGACTCAGGCCGGAAGACGGCGCCGGCTCGCCGCAAGGGGACGACTGACATGCTGACGCTCTTCGGCGTTTTCATCCTGTCACTGCTCGTCATCACGGCGGTCGGCATCGTCCGCGCCACGAACCTGTTTGCGGCGGTGATGCTCGCCGGCCTCTTCAGCCTGCAGATGGCGGCGATGTTCTTCATTCTCGACGCCGCGGATGTCGCGCTGACCGAGGCTGCGGTCGGGGCGGGCGTCGCCACGGTCCTTCTTTTGAGCGGGCTTGCGCTACTTGACGATGCAGAACGGCAGGCGAATCGCAGCCGCTGGCTCGCCGTCGCTGTCGCCGTCGCGACGACCTTGCTCATGGTCTATGCGACCTTCGAGAAGCCGCGTTTCGGCGACCCGCAGGCGCCGGCAAACCTGCATGTCGCGCCCTGGTACCTCGAAAATACGCCGGAGCTCGTCGATATCCCCAATGTTGTTACGGCGATCCTCGCGACCTTCCGCGGCTACGACACCCTGGGCGAGTTGTTCGTGATCTTCACGGCCGGCGTCGGCGTACTGTTCGTCCTCGCCGCACGGCGGCGCGATGCACGCTTCGCGCAACTGCCGAATGCGGATGCGCAGGGCCTCCGGCATCATCTCGTGCCGCGCGTGGTCGGACGCCTGCTCGTACCCTTCATCGTACTGTTCGGCCTGTATGTGCAATTCCACGCGGATTTCGGGCCGGGCGGGGGCTTTCAGGCCGGCGCCCTGGTGAGTGCGGGACTGATTCTGTACGCGCTGCTCGAAGGCGAGCGCGCTGCGCTCGCGGCCCTGTCGTTCCGGGTGCTGGCCGGCATGATTGTCACCGGGGCCCTGCTGTTCGTCGGCGTGGGTGTCGCGGGCGTGCTCATGGGCAGCAACTTCCTCGACTACTCTGTGCTCGGCAGTACACCGGTCGCGGGGCAGCACGTCGGCATCCTGCTGGTTGAGCTCGGTGTCGGCATCACGGTGACCGGGGTGCTGCTCACGATCTTTCACGCCTTTGCCGCACGTGCATCGGAACGCTGATGGCATTTCTCGGCCTCTACAACTACTGGGTGTTCGCCGCGCTGCTGATGATCGGGATGTACGCGGTCATGTCGCGGCCGAATCTCATCAAGAAACTTCTCGGCATGTCGATCTTCCAGTCGGCGGTATTCCTGCTCTACATCACCATGGACAAGGTGGAGGGCGGCACCGCGCCGATCCTGCGCGCCGGGGTGCCGGACGCCATCTATTCGAACCCCGTGCCGCAGGTGCTGATCCTGACCGCAATCGTCGTCGGCATCGCGACGCTCGCATTGGGGCTTGCGATCATCGTCCGCATCCGCGAGGAGTACGGCACGATCGAGGAAGACGAGATCCGGCAGGCTGACCGGCAATGAACGGACTTCTGCCACACCTGCCGGCACTTGCTGTCGTCGTGTCGCTGGCCACGGCGCCGCTCGTATTCCTGCTGCGCGACCGCGGGCTTGCGTGGGCCGCGACGACCGCGGCGTCGCTGTGCTCCTTCGCGATCGCCGGAACACTTGTCCGTCACGTGCGGACCGAGGGTCCTCTCACTTATGCGATGGGCGGCTGGCCTGCGCCCTATGGCATCGAACTCGTGGTCGATGCATTTTCCGCGCTCCTGCTCGTCATCGTGACCGGCGCGTCCACCGTTGCCCTGTTCGTGGCTCGCCAGGGCCTCTCGCACGAGGTCCCGGCAGAGCGCCAGCAGCTGCTGTTTACGGCCTGGCTGCTCGCACTTGCCGGGCTGTCCGGCATCGTCGTTTCCGGTGATGCTTTCAATATCTTCGTGTTCCTCGAGATTTCCTCGCTTGCGACCTACATCCTGATCTCGGGTGGACCGAAGCGGCAGGCGCTCCCGGCCGTCTTCAAATACCTGATCATCGGCACCATCGGCGCAACCTTCTACCTCATCGGCGTCGGTCTCATCTACATGATGACCGGT
>JBGTLY010000164.1:0-11134 GCA_041743865.1 Woeseiaceae bacterium | reverse complement strand
GCGCGGCGGCTGAGGGCTGGCGCCGGGCCGCCTGCGGCCGAAATGCGACGGCCCAGCTTTGCCCCTTTTCGGCGGCGAGTTGCAGGCGCCGGCTGTCCTGGTCGGAGAGCAGCGGCGGCCATAGCAGCACGGCGGCACAGGTACCGGAAGACAGGGCCTGCTCGGCCGACCACAAAATATCGCCGTTGTTTTTCGGGCGTACGATCAGGAGTCGCGAGAGATTGATCCCCCACTCGGAGAGCGCCGGCGGATACGGCTGGAACGGCGGTGCAATCCAGGCGATCCAGCCGGGCTCACCGAAGGCCGCAACCGGGTCCTCGGCACTGAGACGCGCCAGTGCCGGCATGAGCAGCTGCAGTTCCCCGACGCCATACTGCTCCGTGAGGATTTCCGTCAGGGTCTGCGGTGGCCAGCCGCCACCGGGCAAGTGCCGGTCGAGCGTTTCATAGCCGCTCGAAAGGCCCGGAACCGTTTGCGTGTGCGCCGTACCGCGCCAGACGCGCGGATTTTCCAGCAATTGCTCCAGGGAAGATGCATCTGATGACGAATTGCGCCGCATGCCCTGCCCTCGTGATCTTCGCAACCGTCATCAATGCAGCGGCAGGCCGTCGCGAATGACACCGACAACGACGCCTTCGATGACCATTGTCTGTTCGCGCAGATCGATGCAGATCGGTTCGAACTCCTCGTTCTCCGGCAGCAGCCAGACCAGCGACCCGTCCTGCCTGTAGCGTTTCACGGTGACCTCGTCGTCCAGTCGCGCGACGACGATCTGCCGGCTGCGCACTTCCGGCGTGCGATGCACCGCGACGAGATCGCCGTCGAGAATGCCGGCATTTTTCATACTCATGCCGTAGACGCGCAGCAGGTAATGCGGCTTTGGATTGAAGAGCTGCGGATCAATCCTGTAATGCGTTTCGATATGTTCCTCCGCCAGGATGGGACTGCCGGCGGCAACCCGACCTATCAGCGGCAGTCCTATCTGTTCGCGCAGGGAATCCTTGAGCTGGATACCCCGGGAAGCGCCCGGCACCAGTTCCAGGACGCCTTTCTTCTGCAGGGCCCGGAGATGTTCCTCGGCCGCATTCGCGGACTTGAAACCGAGCTGGCTTGCGATATCGGCCCGGGTCGGCGGCATACCGGTTTCCGCGATAAAATCTTGAATCATTTCGAGAATTTGAGTTTGCCTGGGGGTCAGTTCGCGCATTTGAGCAGCTCCTGTACGGAATCACAGTACCTGCGATTATATACAGTACTTTACCCGGTGCAAGCCCTCGCTGTATGCCGATCGCGGTCGCTTCAGAGATCGTGGTGCCCGACGCGACGCTGCCCGGCACGTTCTCCGTCCCCACGGTTCGACAGGCGCTACGCCCTCGCGCATTCATCGGCTGCGAATTAGGACGCCTGCTGAAAGGCGGGCTGACGTGTTCCGGATCCGATCATCGAGCGGCGGCAGGGCGCCGTCGCGGGGTGTCCCCGGAGAGCGACAAACTGCATTGAAAAACAACATCTTCATTGCAGCCTCAGATGATTTGGGAAATAATGCGTCTGCAATTATTTCCCCACACAGGAATCAATGAAAATGAAAAGTACCGCACTAAAAATGAGCGCACTGCTGCTCACGCTGGGCCTTGCCGCCGGTTGTGCCAACACCGCTTCGATGGATGAAGTACGCGGAACGGTTGAGCAGGCCGCTGCCGACGCTGCAGCTGCCGCCTCCGCTGCAGAAGCTGCACGCGCCGCCGCTGACCGGGCGGCCCAGGCTGCCTCCAGCGCTCAGAGCACTGCTGATCGTGCCCTGTCGGCCGCCACCGAGTCGCAGGCTTGCTGCGAAGCAAACCGCGAAGCAATGGATCGGATGTTCGAGAGGTCGCAGTCGAAGTAAGGGTCGACGACCAAGGACTTATTCAGACGCCGCGCTTGTCGCGGCGTTTTTTATGCCCTCACCCACCGCCACCGGCATGCCGTCGGACCGCGCGATGGCCTCTTCGACGAGTGTCCAGTCAAGTTCACCGTTTCGCTCGGCGGTCACCGTGATGAACTGCTCGGTCGCGTAGGTCAGCGGATCCTTGGCCGGCGGTGCAAAGACCGGCCCGTCCCCGGCAGGCGCAATTTCGGCGGGCGGGGCATCCGGGGGATCGACGGTCGCAGCGGGTACCGGCACATCCGTCGTCTCGACCGGCCCGGGCGCCAGAACCGGGTGCACCTCCATCACCAGCGAATCACCGTCCCAGCCAATCTTGACCGGGTCGTTGATGATGCGCACGGGGGTTCCGACCGGAACGCGATCGAACAGCAACTCGACATCCTCGGGAAACATGCGCACACACCCGTGCGTCACGCGCATCCCGACACCGGCGGGGCGGTTTGTTCCGTGAATCAGGTAGCCCGGCAGGCCAAGCCGCATCCTGCGTGAGCCGAGAGGATTGTCGGGGCCCGGCGGTACGACCCGCGGCAACGGCCGGCCGTCGGCTTCATGCTCGTCAAGCACCGACTGGGGAGGATACCAGGTGGGATTCACCGTCTTTTCAACGACGCGCGTGACGCCGATCGGCGTTGCCCAGTCCTGCCGTCCGATACTGATCGGAAACGTCATCACGACGGGCGGTTCACCGTTCCGGACCGGCGGATAGTAGTACATACGGTATTCGGCAATATTCACCACGATGCCTTCACGTGGCACTGCCGGCAATACGAATCGGCCCGGAAGTACGACCTCGGTCCCGGCACCGGGCAGCCACACGTTGACGCCGGGATTTGCCCGCAACATGTCCTCGTAGCCAAAACCGTGTTCGCGCGCAATGTCGAGCAGCGTATCCTGCTGCTCGGCAATCACCGTACCGACACTGCCAACAACGTCGATGCCGTCGGCCGGCAATTCGAACGTCGTGGCCATTCCCGGTGCGGCATACCCCAGCACGAACGCCGGGATCGATTTGCGTAACAGGCCCGACAGGTAGCAATCAGCCTTTTTCATCGTGTTCGATAACCTCAGTCTCTGCCTCTGCCGCAGCCAGCCACTCCCTGAGCGCGACACTTCGGAGCAGTTCTTCCGGGTAGGTGCGCCCCCCTTCCGGCACCTGCACATCATACGTGCGAAAGCGCAGTACGACCGGTGCATACATCACATCGGCAATACTGAACGCCCCGAACAGCCACCCGCCCCGGTAGCGGCCGCGACAGTCCGACCAGATTGCAATGACCCGATCGATGTCCTCCTGCAGTGCATCGGACAGCGGCACCTTGCGGCCCATCGCACGGCAATTCATCGGCATCTGTTGCCGCAAGGCCGGAAACCCGGCATGCATTTCGGCGCTGATGGAGCGCGCGTGCGCCCGCATCGCCGGATCGGCCGGCCAGAGGTGCTTCTCCGGGTGCCGCTCTGCAATCGTTTCCGCGATGGCGAGCGAATCCCAGATCGTCTCGTTGCCCATCAGCAATACCGGCACGCGCCTGGCCGGCGAGACATCGGCAATGGCCGCGCGTGTCCCGGGTTCATCCAGCGCAATGCGGCGTTCGTGGAAATCGATGCCAGCCTGCCGCAGCAATAGCCAGGCGCGCAATGACCAGCTGGAGTAGTTCTTGTTGCCGATGACGAGGGTTGCCGTCATGGTTTGTCCCCGTAGCGCAAACGGCCATCGTACGCCATCTGCGCGCGTCAGAATCGCATGAGCACCGAGCCCCAGGTGAAACCGCCGCCGAAAGCTTCCATCAGGATCAGCTGGCCGCGCTTGATGCGGCCATCGCGGACGCCGACGTCCAGCGCCAGCGGTACAGACGCGGCGGACGTATTGCCGTGGTCCTGCACGGTAACAATCACCTTTTCCATCGGCAATCCCAGGCGCTTCGCCGTGGCCTGGATGATTCGTATGTTTGCCTGGTGCGGCACCAGCCAGTCGAGTTCGTCCTTGCTGACACCTGCGGCCTCAAGCGTGCGGGTTGCAACATCGCCAAGCGTCTGCACAGCAACCTTGAATACGTCCTTGCCGGTCATCATGATCGCGGCCTCGTCGGTACCGGCCTTGGCCAGATTTTTAGAAGCGCCGACCGGGTAGTAAAGGAGGTCCCGATACTGGCCGTCAGCGCCGAGGTGCGTGGCAAGGATGCCCGGCTCGTCGGAGCGCTCGAGGATCACGGCACCTGCCCCGTCACCGAACAGGACGCAGGTATTGCGGTCCTTCCAGTCGATCAGCTTCGTGATGCATTCGGCGCCGATAACGAGAGCCCGCGTGACATCGCCCGACTTGATGAATTTGTCGGCCGTCGTCAATGCATAGATAAAGCCGGTACAGGCGGCCTCCATACTCACGGCAGGACACGCAGGAATGCCCAGCCGGTGCTGCACCAGCGTACCGACATTGGGGAAGATCAGGTCCGGCGACGTTGTCCCCACAATCACCATATCGATATCGGTCGGCCCGACCCCGGCACTTGCCATCGCTTTCCGTGCCGCCTCGACGCACATGTCGGACGTCGTCTGATCCGGCGCCACGCAGTGCCGCCGTTCGACACCGGTGCGCGTGCGAATCCACTCGTCGGTCGTGTCGACCATTTTTTCGAGATCGAAATTCGTCAGGATTTTTTCCGGCAGATAACGCCCCGTGCCGGCGATTCTCGAGTATGTCATGCCGCTTCCCGGCGCAGCAGGTTCCCGATCTGCTGCGGCACCTGGTTCCGCACTTCGACGATCGCGGTGTCAATCGCGTGCTGGAAGGCATACGCGTCCGCACTGCCGTGACTTTTGATGACGATGCCATTGAGCCCGACCAGTGTCGCTCCGTTGTAATTGCGCGAATCGGTTTCCATGGCAATGCGTTTTAGGACGGGGCGAGCCAATACGGCCTGCAGACGGGAAAACCAGTTACGCGTGAAAGCGCGCCTCAGGTGATGCTTGATGAGCCCGACCATGCCTTCCATCGCCTTCAGCGCGATATTGCCGGTGAAGCCGTCGGTGACGACCACATCGGCTTTTCCGGTAAACAGGTCGTTGCCCTCAATGAAGCCGACGTAGTTCAGCGTGCTCGCTTGCAGCAGTGCCGCGGCTTCGCGAACGGTATCGTTGCCTTTTGTGTCTTCCGCACCGATGTTGAGGAGCGCTACACGCGGACTTTCGATACGCATGATCTCCGCGGTGACGATGGAGCCCATGACGGCAAACTGGAACAGTTGCTCGGCGCTGCACTGCGCGTTGGCGCCGAGGTCCAGCATGTGAACCGAGCCGTGCAGGGTTGGCAGTTCAGCGATGATTGCCGGCCGGTCGATCCCGGGCAGCATCTTCAACACGAACTTCGACGTCGCCATCAGCGCGCCGGTGTTGCCTGCGCTGACACAGGCCTGGGCCTCGCCCGCTTTCACGAGGTCGATTGCCACTCGCATAGACGAGTCTTTTTTCTTGCGCACGGCCTCGCCGGCCGCGTCGCTCATCTCGACCACTTCGGAAGCATGGACGATTCGCAAGCGTGCGTCCTCTCCTATGATGCGCCGCACCAGGTCTTCGAGCTGGTCGCGATCGCCGACCAGGACCAGTTCGATATGATTGTATTTCTGGAGAGACGCGTGCGCGGCGCGAACGACAACCTCGGCACCGAGGTCGCCGCTCATTGCGTCAAGGGCAATTGTCGACAGGGTTCCCATTGCGCTTGCCCGAAACCGCGAAGTCTTCAGGCAATCCCGGCCAGCTTGCCGGGAGACAGGTGTCGACTAGTCGTCGTCGTGCGCGAGTTCGGGCTGAGCGATAACCTGCTCGCCGCGGTAGAAGCCGTCAGGCGATACTCGATGGCGCAGATGTGTCTCCCCGGTCGTCGGGTCGACAGACAGCGCCGGATTTTTCAGCTTGTCATGCGAACGTCGCATGCCACGCCGTGATGGGGTCTTGCGACTTTTCTGAACAGCCATAATGTTTTCTCCAATCAGGACGAGCGGCAAACCACGGCACCGTCGTCAAACCAATTCCCTAATCTTCGTCAGTCTGCGTCGTCCATTTGCATTCTAAGCCTGGCAAACGGCCGGGTCGTATCTAGCTCTGTCCGCGTCTGCGCCATCGCCGCACACCGGGCAGTATCCTCGTGCCTTGGGGACAGTGGCAAGGCCATCACCAGCAATTCGTCCACCATGTCGACAGGCCGCAGCCCGTCGCCGGGCAACTCCCACAACTCCCGGTCGCTGTCGTCCCCGGCGACGGCATCTATATCGCCGATCGCGACCCGAAGTTCGACCGTACTCCGGAGCGGCCAGTTGAAGGGCTCGAGACACCGCTGGCACACGGCCGGTACGCTGGCCTCTAGGCGAGCGGACACGTCGGCACCGCCCACGGCCCGCCCCGTCGGGACAAAACGCAGTCGGCCATTGACCGGCAACGTGCGCCAGTCCGGAGGCAATGCCTCAGCCCCGAGCACAGCGAATTCCCGTTCCACACTTTCCGCTAGGCGTACAAAATCACCTAATTCATTAGCAATTTCAATAACCTGTCGACTAGCGGCCAAGGTTTTCAATGACTGCCTCTCGCGCAGTGGATCGCCCATCGCGCGCGCATGATAAGGACCTCCGCGTCGAGTGTCAAAGCGCTTTGAGGTAGAGGCCAAAAAACCGCGGCAGGTCTTCGCAAACTCGGTACACTTGGACGTGTCGCCCTCCAAGCGTCTGATTCCTTTATGCAAAATCCCGCCGCCGGGCCGATCGTGCTGGCCTCTTCCTCGCCCTATCGACGTGGCCTCCTCGACCGGTTTCTCAACGAGTACGAGGCGCTGTCGCCGGATGTCGACGAACGGAATACGGGCGGGCTCGAGCCGGCGGCGCTCGCCACACAGCTTGCCCGCCTTAAGGCCGAAGCCGTCGCCGCCACGGCGCGAACGGCCCTGATCATCGGTGCCGACCAGTTAGCCGTATTCGAGGACCGGGTCCTCGGCAAGCCGGGCACTGCGCAGAAAGCGGTCGAGCAACTTCTCGCGGCCTCCGGCAAGACGGTGCGCTTCCTTACCGCGGTCTGCATACTCGACCCGCTCTCGATGAGCCGCTACGAACACACGGACACGACCACGGTTCGTTTCCGCCGATTCGACCGGCGGCTCGCCGAGGCGTATGTCCGGCACGACGAACCCCTGGACTGTGCCGGCAGTTTCAAGCTCGAGGGTGCGGGCTTCGTGTTATTCGAAGCCGTGGATACCGAGGACCCGACGGCACTGATAGGCCTGCCGATGATCTGGGTCGCCGACCGCCTGCTCGCCCTCGGCTATCTCCTGCCCTGATCCTGCTCAGCGACGCCGCGGGCGGCTCCCGCTATCTGCCAGACCCATCTCGAGAAAACGCTGCAGATCGTCCGCAAGGGGCGCCGTGAAATGCAGGTCGTTGCCGCTCGCGTCGGGAAACGCGATCGACTGCGCGTGCAGGAACAGGCGCGGCAATCCCTGCGCACCGAGCTTTCGGTTTGCGTCGGTATCGCCGTAGCGTTCATCGCCCGCCAGGGGAAAACCTGCATATTGCGCATGCACACGGATCTGGTGCGTACGACCCGTCAGTGGCCCGCACTGCATCAGGCTGTACTCGCCATAACGACGCGACAGCCGGAAACGAGTCTGTGCCGGTTTGCCTTCCGGACTTACGATGACGTGTCGTTCCCCGCCCTGCCGATGCGTGACCTTGAGCGGCGCATCGATCAACTGCTCGCCCTGCTGCCAGTCACCGACGGCAAGCGCCAGGTAGTTCTTCTCGACGGTTCCGTCGCGGAACTTTTCGTGCAGCTCCCGCAAGGCGCTGCGCCGTTTGGCCAGGACGAGACAACCCGAGGTCTCGCGGTCCAGGCGGTGCACGAGGGCAAGGTCGCTCAGGTCGGGACGGGCGTGTCGCAGCAGCTCGACGACGCCGTGGCGGACGCCGCTGCCCCCATGCACCGCCACCCCGCTCGGCTTGTCGAGGACGAGCAGGCGCTTATCCTCGTAGAGCACCCGGTCGAGTATGGCTGCCGCGGCGCGGGGTGGCGGCGGGGCCCCGGCCGCGTTGATCCGGACCGGCGGCAAACGCACCTCGTCGCCTTCGGCGAGCTTGTAGTCCGCGCGAATGCGCCCGCCGTTCACGCGGACTTCACCGCGGCGCAGGAGTCGATAGATGCGGCCGGTCGGAACGCCGGGCAGCTCGCGCCGGAGGAAATTGTCGATGCGTTGCCCCGCCGTCTCCGCATCGACGCTGAGTTTCCTTACCGGCATCGCCCGGTCACCCGGAGTCGATTGTGACTTTTCTTGCATGATCAATAACTTGATGAGGGCGGGCCTTGTGGTATATTACCGCCCCGTGGGGGAGTACGAGAGCATAAGGCAAGTCGTCGATGAACCCGGCATCCTCGCACGTACTGTTTCGACAAGTAAAATCAATAAGTTAAATTCAGGTTTATCGAACCAAGCGGCGCCGGCTCCGGACATGCCGCCTGTTTCCATAAAACTCAATACCGGTCGTTGCCCCAGGCGCGTCCGGGTATTTCCGGCAGCGAGCGCGGATCCCGCCGAGCGCCAAAGCGGTAACACCGCAGGGACATCATGCTGATTTTTTTCCGGGCAGTGAACTCTCTGATTCACCTGTTCCAGGTTCGGGACACACCGAACGTCAGCGTCTTTGGTCGTCACGAAATCGTGCGCGGCCCCCTCCACGTGACTGCACTGGCTCCTTACCGGGCCTCCGGCCCCGTTTCGCTGCCCTCAGACATCAGACAAGTAGGGCAACATGAAGAGAATGTTAATCAACGCAACTCAGGCAGAAGAGTTGCGCATGGCGATGGTCGATGGCCAGCGCCTCTACGACCTGAACATTGAAGGACCGTCGAGCGAACGCAAGAAAGCCAATATCTACAAAGGAAGGATTACCCGTCTCGAGCCGAGTCTCGAGGCCGCATTTGTCGACTACGGCGCTGACCGCCACGGCTTTCTGCCGCTTAAGGAGGTGTCCAGCGAATACTTCCTGAGACCGGCCGACAACGGCAAGCCGAATATCAAGGATGTCCTGAAGGAAGGCCAGGACATCGTCGTGCAAATCGACAAGGAAGAGCGCGGCAACAAAGGCGCTGCGCTGACGACCTTCGTCAGTCTGGCCGGCCGCTTCATCGTCCTCAAGCCGAACAAGCCGCGCTCCGGCGGCGTCTCGCGCCGC
Organism: Woeseiaceae bacterium; assembly: GCA_041743865.1. Classification (GTDB taxonomy): domain Bacteria; phylum Pseudomonadota; class Gammaproteobacteria; order Steroidobacterales; family Woeseiaceae; genus UBA1847. The sequence continues at coordinate 2,002 of JBGTLY010000164.1, read as the reverse complement.
ATTGTCGGCGAGGATCGCGACCTCGCCCGTGATTCGATGTCGGAAGTCGAGATCCCGGAGAATATGAGCGTAATCCTGCGTACGGCCGGCATCGACCGGTCCGCCGAGGAACTGGCCTGGGACCTCGAGAACCTGCTCAAGGTCTGGCAGGCGATCCTGGACACCGTACTCAAACGCCCTTCGCCGTTTCTGATCTATCGCGAAAGCAATGCCGTAATCCGCGCACTCCGCGATTACCTGACCGCCGACATCGGCGAAATCCTGGTCGATGACGAAGCCACGTACACCGAAGCGAAGGAATTCGTCGAGCAGGTGATGCCGCACAATGCGCGCAAGCTGAAACATTACACCGACGACGTACCCTTGTTCACGCGTTTCCAGATTGAATCGCAGATCGAGTCGGCATTTGCGCACCAGGTGAGCCTTCCCTCCGGCGGCAGTATCGTCATCGACCATACAGAAGCGCTGGTGTCGATCGACGTCAACTCTGCGCGAGCGACGAAAGGCGGCGACATCGAGGCGACCGCGCTGAACACGAATCTCGAAGCGGCCGATGAAGTCGCGCGGCAATTGCGCATACGCGATCTCGGGGGCCTTGTCGTCATCGATTTCATCGACATGGGGCCGCAGAAAAACCAGCGCGACGTGGAAAATCGTTTGCGCGATGCGGTACGGCAGGACCGTGCGCGTGTGCAGATCGGTAAGATCACGCGCTTCGGGCTACTCGAAATGTCGCGGCAGCGCCTGCGGCCCTCCATCGGCGAGTCCGCGTACCATTCCTGCCCGCGTTGTTCAGGTTTCGGCACGATCCGTTCGATCGAGTCGCTGGCACTGGCCATCCTGCGCATCATCGGGGAAGAGGCGCGCAAAGAGCGGACCGCTAAGGTCATTGCGCAGTTGCCGGTTGAAGTCGCCACGTACCTCCTGAACGAGAAGCGTGACTGGGTACAAAGCCTCGAGACGAACAACGACACGCAGGTCATCCTGGTAGCGAACGCGGCCTTGGAAACACCGCACTACGACATACGCCGGGTGCGTGACGACCAGGCCGACCTTCCGGAGAACGCCGGCGTCAGCTACTCGCTTGCCGAGTCGGATCCGCTGGCCGAACCGCCGCAGTATGCACAGGAACCCAAAATTGCCGAACAGGCGGCAATCGGCGTCATCGCTCCTGCGGGTCCCGCGCCGCAACCGAGCCCGAAACCGAAACCAAGAGAAAACCCGGAAACCTCCGGTGGCGTCTGGGCATGGCTCAAAGGATTGTTCGCAGGGAGTGACGCGACACCGGACACGGAACGAAGCAAGACCGCAACCAAGCGCGGCAGCAAAGACGGAAAACAGGCGCGCACTGGCGACCGGGGCCGCGGCCGCGGCCGCGGCGAGCGGACGGATTCTGACCGTACACGGCAACGGCAGAAAAAGAAGTCGTCGAACAGGAAATCGGCCGATGGCGGCAAGGACCGGAAGCGCAAGGCCAAGTCCTCGCGGGACACCGAGCCGAAGGCAGAGACGACGGCTGCGACGGAAAGCCCACCGAACGATCGGCGTTCACCGGAAGGGCGTCCGGCCGACGGCGAAGCAAAGCGTTCCTCACGCAGCCGGCGCAGTCGTGGTGGGCGCCGGCGCCGGCGAAGTGACGAGCAGGGTGCCGAAGGCAACGGTAATGCGCCACAGCCAGACCGAAGCGGCAATTCATCGGTCCCTAACGAAGCAAGCGTAGCGTCCTCCGGACCGGCTGATCCGCAGAAATCGAACGGCAGAACCCACGGCGCACAGGCAGAGACGGTTGAGCGCTTTCCTCGGCCGTCCGGGTCCGTGGGCAGCGGCCATCACCCGTCGGAGAAGCATCCGGCGGACAAGCCGGCCGCAGACGGATCGTCCGCAGACAGACCGACGGTAGAAATGGCGTCAACAGAAAGGCAGCCGGCAGAAAGGCAGGTCGAAGACAGGCCGCCGGCAGCAAAGCGCGCCGACCCCGTGCCGGCCGGTCCGCCGCAAGTCC
>JBGTLY010000163.1:0-11242 GCA_041743865.1 Woeseiaceae bacterium | reverse complement strand
TACGACAGGCGATCCCTGATTTCTGTAGGAGCGGCCCATGGCCGCGAAACATCCGCGCCTGATCGCGCGCGTGGCGCGCTCCTACGACAGGCGATCCCTGATTTCTGTAGGAGCGGCCCATGGCCGCGAAACATCCGCGCCTGATCGCGCGCGTGGCGCGCTCCTACGACAGGCGATCCCTGATTTTTGTAGGAGCGGCCCATGGCCGCGAAACATCCGCGCCTGATCGCGCGCGTGGCGCGCTCCTACGACAGGCGATCCCTGAGCTCGTAGTACAGGACACCGAGCGCCACCAGCGGGGTGCGCAGGGCATGTGCGCCGGGAAAGCGGATCGGCGGCACACCTGCAAACAGATCGAAACGTTCGAGCGTACCGGCAATGGCGTCCGCGAGGATCTGCCCGGCCAGGTGCGTGACGTTGACGCCGTGGCCTGAATAACCCTGGCAATAGAAAACGTTCGGCGCAAGCCGGCCCATCTGCGGCACCCGGTTCAGCGGCACGCCGATCGTCCCGCCCCAGGCGTAGTCGATGCGTACATCCGAAAGCGCAGGCCAGAGTTTTGCGATGGCGCGGCGATGATGCCGCTCGATGACCGCCGGGTCTTCACCTCGATAGTTGAAGCGCGCGCCGAACAGCAGGCGCTTGTCCGGGGTCAGCCTGTAGTACTGCAGCACGAAGTTGGGATCGCAAATGGCGAGGTCCTGCGGATTGATCGCGGAGACCACGTCCGGCGACAGCGGTTCCGTCGCGACGATATAGCTCCGCACGGGAAACATGATGCCGCGAAGGCGGCGTTCCACATCGTGGTACGCATTGCCCGCGACGACCACCGCGTCCGCCGTCACCGCGCCCTCCGTCGTTTCGACCCGCACTTTATCCCCGTGCTCCATACGAATGACGGGCGAGCGCTCGTAGATGGTAGCGCCTCTTGCCACTGCGGCTCGCGCCTCGCCGATGCAAAGGTTCAGGGGATGCAGGTGGCCGTTGCCCCGGTTGAGCAGCGCGCCGAGGTAGGCATCCGTGCCGACGGCATCGCGCGTTTCTGTGCGGGACAGCAGCCGGACCTCGTGCGGAAAACCGGCCCTGGCCAGCCGTTCCGCATCGGCCTCGAAGGCGTGCAGGTGCCGAGGCTTGATTGCGACGTCGAGATAGCCGAACTTGAGATCGCACGGGATGCCGTAAGTGGCGACCCGCTCCCGGATGATCTCGTGGCCTGCCCAGCGCAATTTACCGAACAGCGCTTCCACGTCGCGACCCCAGTGCTTTGCGATCGCCTGCTCTCCCGCGATGCCCCCGATCATCTGCCCGCCGTTGCGGCCCGATGCGCCCCAGCCCACCCGCTTCGCTTCGACGACGTGCACGTCGTAACCGCGTTCAGCGAGGTGCAGCGCGGTGGAAATACCGGTGAAGCCCGCACCAATGACACACACATCCGCGCTGCGCTCGCCGCAGAGGGGTGCGAAGTCCGTGATGTCATTCACGGTGGCGGCGTACCAGGAGCCGGTATGCGCTGCTTCTTCTTCCTGCATCGGGACTCCGCTGCGCCGCCTCATACCTCGACCACGAGTCCCGGCTGGAAGCGACTCGCTTCCCGCTCGCCCGGGTAGCCGCGCGGATTGCAGATCACCCGCGTATCGAAAATCCGGTAGTCGCAGGGCACGTGGGTGTGCCCGTGGACCCACAGCGCCGGCTTGTACGTCTCGATCAGGTCCTCGAGCCGGCTCGCGAATGCCGCGTTCAGCGGATCGTCAGCGTACTGGCTTGCGACCGAGGGGGATGCCGGCAGGTGATGTGTCACGACGACGGTCAGGCCGGCGAAAGGCATGGCGAGCACCTCGCTGAGCCAGGTCCGGCTCTGTCGGTGGAGTGCCACGGAGTCCTCCGGCGTGAACCGTCGCCCGCCGTTGCCGATCACCGTGAAGTCGCGCATCCATGCCCGGGCACGTTGTCGTGCAATCCCCGCCTTCCCCTCGCCGTAGAAGTTGAAATCCGTCCACAGGGTGGCACCCAGGAAACGAACACCGCCGAACTCCAGCACGTCATCGTTCAGCACGTGCAGGGGATCGGGCCGAGCCGGGTCGAGCGTCGCCATCAGGCGGATGTCGTGATCGTAGTACTCATGATTCCCGGGAACGTAGACGACCGGTTTCGCCGGGAACGCACCTGCGGCCCACTCGAGCCCCGCAAGCCCGACACCGATGTCGCCGGCGAGTATGACGAGGTCTGCCTCCGTTTCCGGCGGTGCGAATTCGGCAAACTCGGTGTGCAGGTCGCTCAGGACGTGGAGTTTCACGGATCCGGCTCTGTGCCAAACCGGTGAGCCTAGCATCCGGCAGACGTCGGGTTGCAAGGCGATTCCGCTTCTACCGTTTGAGTCGCTCGGTGAAGTGGAAACTGCTGATGTGAAAGCCGCGATCGAAGTAGAACTTGTGCGCACGGTCGCGCTGCACGCCCGAGTCGAGATGCAGCGTGTCGCAGTCATTCGCGATCGCCTCGGCGCGCAGCCAATCGATCAATTCGGTGCCGAGCCCGGTCGCGCGCACGGACTCCGACACGACGAGATCGTCGACATACAGCGACCAGCCGTTGTGCAACATGTTTATGTAGCGAAATCCGGCAACGCCCGCGACGCGCCCGCCCTCCTCGACGTACGCCAGGTGATACCCGGCTGCCTGCATGGCGCGTATCCGAGGGCGGAACGTATCCCGCTCCGTATGCGGCCTGAGCTCGTGCATGACATCGAAGCAGGCGTCGATCTGTTCGTCTGTTTCTGCGATGTGAACGTGCCTGTCGTCCGTCATCGAAAGCACAACCCTGGTCGTTTCCGAGAGCCATGGTAGCGCGGCCGGCCAACGCCGTGTCCATCGATTGAGCCGGCAAGGGCTGGCGTTCGGATGCGTGCGGACGGTGTGTATGGAAGCTTGACGTGATTGCCCTCCGGGTACCATCGGGAAATCAGTCGCTTACGGGCGAGTTTGCCGGCATTTGAAATCGCCCCCAACGGCACCATCTCCCGTCCTTATGAACGAGCCAAATCCGACCGACACGGTCATCGAAAACGACTCCTCCTCGACCACGCTCCCGGACGACATCCTCGTCGTACTGCCGGTACGCAATGTCGTGGTGTTCCCGGGCGCCGTCACCCAGGTGGGGCTCGGCCGCGAGATTTCCATCAAGGCCGCGGAGGAAGCGGTCTCGAGCGGCCGCAAGCTCGGGCTGTTGCTGCAGCGCGATCCCGAGGTCGAGGAACCGGGGCCGGAGGATCTCTACGAGGTCGGCACCATCGTGTCCGTGCTTCGCCACGTAAAGGCGCGCAGCGGCATGCATCACCTGATCTGCCAGTGTGAGCAGCGCTTCCGCGTGCTGGACTTTGTCCCCAACCTGCCCTTTCTCGCCGCGCGCTACGACATCATCCGAGACGTGGAGCGCAAGGGCCCGAAAACCGAGGCGCTCACCACCGTGCTCCGCCAGCAGGCGGCCGAGGCGATCGAGCTCATTCCGCAGGCTCCGGCGGAGCTGACGCAGGTGTTGCGCGGTGTCGAGACGCCCTCGCTGCTGGCCGACCTCATTGCGGGACTCCTCGACATCAAGCCCGACGAGAAGCAGGCCATCCTCGAACAGATCGATGTCGAGGCACGCCTCGCGAAGCTCACGGGACTCGTCGCTCATCGTCTCGAGGTGCTGCGGCTCTCGAAGGAGATCAGCGACCAGACGCAGGAGAAAATCGACGACCGGCAGCGCGAATACGTGCTGCGCGAGCAGCTCGCGACCATTCGCAAGGAACTGGGCGAGGACGGTGACGAAGGCGCCGAGCTCGAAGAGATCCGGAAGGCCATCGACGAGTCCGGCATGCCGGAGGAAGTCGAGCAGCAGGCAAAGAAGGAACTGAAGCGCCTGAAGGGCATGCCGGAAGCGGCGGCCGAGCATTCCATGGTGCGGACCTACCTCGACTGGCTGACTACGCTGCCCTGGTCGAAGGTGGACGACGAGTCCATCGACATCGCGAAAGCGCGCGGGATCCTCGACGAGGACCATTACGGTCTCGCCCGGGTGAAGCGCCGTATTCTCGAGTACCTGGCCGTCCGCAAACTCAACAAGGAAGGCCGGAGCCCGATCCTGTGCTTCGTCGGCCCGCCCGGCGTCGGCAAGACCTCGCTCGGGCGCAGCATTGCCCGCGCACTCGGCCTCGAGTTCGTGCGCGCGAGCTTAGGGGGCGTGCACGATGAAGCCGAGATTCGCGGCCATCGCCGCACGTATATCGGCTCGATGCCGGGCACCGTCATCCAGAGCATCCGGCGCGCGGGCACCCGGAATCCCGTGTTCATGCTGGACGAGATGGACAAGGTGAGCCAGGGTTTCCACGGCGACGTGTCCTCGGCGCTGCTCGAAGTACTCGACCCCGAACAGAACAGTACGTTCAAGGACCACTACCTCGATGTGCCGTTCGATCTCTCGCGCGTGTTCTTCGTGGGCACCGCGAACGTGCTCGACAACATTCCCGGGCCGTTGCGCGACCGCATGGAAGTGATCGAGCTGCCGGGCTACACGCAGGAAGAAAAGCTCGAGATCGCGAAGCGCTACCTTGTGCAGCGCCAGCTCGACAACTCCGGCCTCACGGCGGAACTGGCAACAATCGAGGAGGACGCACTCGTCGAACTCATCGAGGGCTACACCCGCGAGGCGGGCGTGCGCAATCTCGAACGCGAGATCGGCGCGGTGTTCCGCAACGCCGCGATGCAGATCAGCGAGGAAACGGCGGAGAAAGTCGTCGTACGCAAGCAAGATCTGCACGGCATCCTGGGCGCACGCAAGTTCGAGAGCGAAGTGCGGATGCGTACGAGCGTACCCGGCGTCTCGACGGGACTCGCGTGGACCCCGACCGGCGGCGACATTTTGTTCGTTGAAGCCGCGAAGGTGCCCGGCAAGGACAGCCTGGTACTGACGGGCCAGCTCGGCGACGTGATGAAAGAAAGCGCGCGTGCCGCGGTTACCCTCGTCAAGGGCCGGCTGGAACAGCTCGGGATCGAAAAAGGCGTGCTCGATGAAAGCCACCTGCACATCCACGTGCCGGCCGGCGCCATCCCGAAGGACGGCCCGAGCGCGGGTGTCGCGATGTTTCTGGCGGTAGCCTCGCTGCTCTCCGGCAAGACCATCCGGAGCGATATCGCCATGACGGGCGAGATCAGCCTGCGCGGCCTGGTATTGCCGATCGGCGGCATCAAGGAGAAATCGCTCGCGGCGCTGCGTGCCGGGATCAGTACGATTCTCCTGCCCGCGCGGAACAGGAAGGACCTGGAAGATATCCCGGAGTCCGCCCGCAAGGAGCTCGAGTTCGTTTTCCTCGAGACGGTGGACGATGCGCTCGCCGTGGCGTTCGAGCCGCAAGATGCGGCGAACGAGGGCCTCGACGCCGCGTAGGAGCGGGCGCTGCCCGCGAATGGAATGGGGTCTGTTCAACCGCAAACCATTCGCGGCTGACAGGCGCTCCGACGGCCGCTCCTGCGTCAGTGACGCGTGACCCAGTGCCTTACGCACTCGCGCTGCAGGAAAACTTCCGCATCCCGCCCTTCGAGCATCGCGAAGCTTGCAAACGCCCGCCTGGACGCAGGTGTCGGCGGCTACCGAATCGGATACCGCTGCGTCGATGACGCGCCAGCCGGTCCTGGGATCAAGGATGTGTCCCAGCAGAACGTTGCCCCGCCACAGGAAACGCCGGGTATCGCCGCTCTTGGCCAGTGCACCGCTTTCGATCCGTATGAGGCGTGACGCGGCCGGTTTCGGGCTGCCCTGGAGCGACTCGATGCCCACCTCGAGGGCGGCTTGTTGAAGCTCAAGCGCGCCTTGCCGATGCCGGCCGGTGCGGCCCTCGACCGTCGTGTGGCCGGCGTTTCACTGAACCGGGTGGCGCTCACGTCTGCGGGCGTCAGCGAGTTTATTTTTCTTCCCGCCGGCGATGGCGGCGGCGGTGCTGGTCGGGGTGACGGTGTCATTTGGGGGATTTGGCGGGTGGCGAGGTGCTGCGAGGACGGCCTGCATTGGAATGGTCATGCCGCTCTTGGCGTGCGCTGGAGGTTGAACTCGAAGCGCGTACCGCGATCCATCTGGCTCATCACCGTGATTCGGCTGCCGTGCAGATCGAGGATGCGTCTCACTATGGCAAGACCCAGTCCCGCGGAGCCTGATCGGCTCGGATCGTCCGACTCGCTCCGATAGAAGCGGTCGAAGATATTGTCCAGGTCGGCGGCGGCAATGCCGCAACCCGTATCGCTGACCGAAATGGACACCGTCTCGGGCCGCGTGTCGATGCCGATCTGTATGCGCCCTCCGGCGGGCGTGAAATGAATCGCATTGCGCAGCAGGTTCTCGAGCACGCGCTGGATGAGGCCGATGTCCGCGTAGACGATCGTGGGGTCCTGTGGGTCCTCCGTTTCGATGGAGACATTTTTTTCGACTGCCTCGATGTTGAATTCGTGCACGGTATCCTGCAAGAGTTCTGCAAGCGAAAACCTTTCGAAGCTAGGCGCCACGTTTGCCGCATCGAGCTTCGACAGCTCGAACAGGTCGTCGACCAGCATGCTCAGCCGTTTGGTGTTCTTGCCCGCCACCTGCAGGCAGTGTTCGCGCTCTTCCTTTGACAAAGTGCCGTTCTTGACCAGCAGCGTTTCAATATAACCCTGCATCGAAGCCAGTGGCGTACGCAGGTCGTGGGACACGTTGGAAATCAGTTCGCGGCGCAGGCGGTCGGTTTCCTGCAGGCGTGCTACGAGATCCCGTATGCGTACCGCCATCGCCACGAACGCGCGGCTCAGTTGGTCGATCTCGTCTCCGCCCCGGTTGTATGCCGGCACGGGCATGTCGTCGGTGAAGTCCGTGTCGGCAACATGCTGCACATCACCGGTGAGCCGTCGCAGCCGGCGCGTGAGCAGAGCAAAAGCCAGCAGACCGATGGCCGTGCCGAGAGCGAGCACTGCGCCGATCGCCCACATACCGAGATTGCGTGAATAGCCGCCCTGCAAGGTACCGACGAGTTCGTCGTATTTTTGTCCGCCCAAAATGACATACAGGTAGCCGAGAAGCTCGCCATGAGACCGGACTTCCGCAGCGGAGAAAACCTTGCTCGCGTCGGGATTGCGGGGGTCGTCACCCCGCCACGGCATCTCGACATCGCCTGCCACCAGCTTGCGTACTGGTTCAATCGCGACGCGGTCAAGCTGCACGGCGCCCGGCGGCAGCGCATCGGCGACGACGCGGCCATGCGGGTCCAGCAGGTACACCTCGACCGCCGGGTTGATGACCATCGCGCGCTCCGCAAGCGCCTGCAATTCTGACATATCGACGGTCCCGTCTTCCCGCATCAGTGACCGCTCGCCGGTGACGTACATGGCGATTGGAGCATTGAGCCGCTGCGTGAGCTCCTCGTAATAGCTGGTTGTCATCGCCCGCAGGATGACGGCGAAGCCGCCGCCCACAACCACGATGATGGCAATCATCGCCAGTGACAACTTCGCGTACAGCGTTTTCAAGAGGCAATCCTCACCGAGTCCTTCGCGTCGAACTTGTAGCCGACGCCCCATACCGTGACGATGCAGGTCGGCTCCGCCGGGTTTGACTCGATCTTTGCGCGCAACCGATTGATGTGTGAATTGACCGTGTGTTCGTAACCCTCGTGGCCGTGACCCCAGACGACATCAAGAAGCTGGGAGCGTCGGAACACACGACCGGGATGGGTAGCGAAATGCAGCAGCAAGTCGAACTCGCGCGCCGTGAGGTCGACTTCCAGACCGTTTACGGCGACGGTGCGTTCAGCAGCATTGATCGTGACTGGCCCCGCGTGGATGCGCTTCGCCGGCCGCCGCGAGTCGCTCTCGATCGCGGCAACCTGGCGAAAGATCGCTTTCACGCGTGCCGTCAGCTCAAGGGTGCTGAATGGTTTCGTCAGGTAATCGTCCGCACCGAGTTCCAGGCCGAGCACGCGATCGAGTTCCGAGGATTTCGACGTGAGCATCAGAATCGGTGTGTACGACTCGCGACGCCGGATTGCACGGCAGATCTCGAGCCCGTCAGGGCCCGGCAGGCGAAGGTCAAGAACGACCAAGTCCCACCGCTGCTCGCATGCCGCCTGCATGCCGGCATATCCGTCCTGAGCCAGCACAACCTGGCCGGCAAGGTCGCGCAGGTGCAGATGCAGCAGCTCGGCAATGTCCTGCTCGTCCTCAATCACCAGAATTCTCTTGTTTTTCATGCGGCTAATTCCGGCGCAAGGACAGCAATTTCAATCGGTCTTGACACCATAGACAGGAAAAGTCACGCAAATATCACAGCACCGCCGAGAATCGTGATACGGACGTGAGTTCTCGCCGCTATCTTTCTACTCGAAACCTGCCGGCATGCCGGTCCGGCCATCAACCCATATAAGGAGAACAGGAAATGAAAAAGCAGGTATTGCTGCTGGCCGCGGCGTTGCTCGTCGCCCAATCGGCCCTGTCCGAAAACTACGAAGGGAAAAAGTTCGAGGTGACGATCACGAACATTACTTCCGGCCAGACGTTTACGCCGTTGCTGGTCGTCGCACACTCGCCGCGGGTCAGCCTGTTCGAGCTGGGCGAGCCCGCTACACAGGAACTGGCCATCATCGCCGAAGCCGGGGACGTGGGCCCGATGGACGCGCTCCTCGGCAGTATCCCTGGCAAAGTGGGTGCGACGGCTGCCTCCGCCGGTCTGCTCGGCCCCGGCGAGTCCGTTACGCTCGAGATACGGGCCGGTGGCAAGTTCGACCGTATCAGCGTTGCCGGGATGCTGATTCCGACGAACGACACGTTTGTCGCGCTCGACAGCGTGCGGGTTCGGCATTGGGAGAAAGACTATCTTGTGCCTGCGTATGACGCCGGTTCGGAGTACAACGATGAACTGTGCGCAAACATCCCGGGGCCGGCCTGCGGCGGCGAGGGTTACGCCGACACGGACGGGGAAGGTTACGTGCACATCAGCCGCGGTATCGTCGGCATCGGAGACCTCGAACCGTCTGCCTATGACTGGCGCAATCCGGTTGCGCAGGTAACGATCCGGCCGATGCGCTGACTCGAATCGGACGACAGGCGGGGGCCTGGCGCCGTGTGTCGGTACCAGGCCCGCCGGCGCGCCGCTGCACGCGTTCCTGAATATCGGCTTGCTGCTGGTGTTGGTGCCAGTATGGACGGTGCCGGTTGTGACACGGCCGGCACAGGTGGGGGGCGCTAAGGGTGCGGGCGTCATCCGGGCCATTGCGACGGGCCTGAGCGTGGCTTGCTAGCTGGCCGCTCCAACTGCTGGCGAAGCTCAGCCAATGCAAATGGCGACAGCTTTGAACGAACCATGGCGACCGCGGTAAAGATGCCCTTGCCGACACCGGCAACGAGGCGCAGCCAGAGCGTCCACTCGTAGGTCGTCATCACCACGACCATGACCCCGTAGCCGACCAGCGCCATGTGCACACCGATGGTGACGGATCGCCAGTCGTCGAAGATCGTATGGTGCTGAACGAGCGTGTTGTCCGGGGCGGTCATGTATTACATCCGGGAAGCCTGCCGGCGCCTCGAGCCTATCGCGAAGAACAGATGACGCATATTTCCGCGGTTTGACAGGAGCTGCGCCGGCCCGGCAGATTGGGCAATCTCCTGCCGCAGGGCAGGCAATTTTTCCCAGCAGGAAGTCGACAGCCTATGGCGAGACCCTCCGTTGCCCGCGTGGCACCGTGGATGCAGGACACACTCCGGCAGGGGTTCGCGCTGCTGAACGCCGGCCAGCCCGAGCAGGCGTCGGAGTGCGCGCGCCGCCTGCTCGGCGCCAAACCCGATCTCGTCGAAGGGCATTTCCTGGTCGGTCTCATCGCCCTCGAACTGAAGCAGAACTGGTCGGCCGTCAGCGCCTTCGGTTCGGTGACCAAGCTCCGGGAGGACCACGCAGCGGCATGGGCACAACTGGCGCGGCTGTTCATGATCGCGGGCCAGCCCGGCCGCGCGGACAAGGCACTGGCGAAAGCCGTCGAACACAACGACGACACGCCGCTGGTTCTCGACCTCATCGGGGGCGTCTATACCCTGCTAGGAGACGAAGAGGAAGCGTCGACGTGGATTCGGCGGGCGCTGGAGCGGCAGCCGGGGAACGTCAACACTCTCGTGAACCTCGCCAACAATCACATGTTCCTCGGCCGGATCGACGCGGCCGAAACGGTGCTGAACGAGGCGCTCTCGCTCAAGCCCGACAATCCCAATGCGCACTGGCTGCTGTCGAGCGTGCGCAAGGCCGGGGACCGCAGCCATGTCGAGGTGTTGCAGGGACTCGTCGAGACCGGCAATAGCACGCAGGGCGTTCGCAACCAGAAAGCACTCGCCTTCCTCTATTACGCGCTCGGCAAGGAACTCGAGGATCTCGAAGCCTGGAACGAGGCGTTCGACGCATTCGCCAAGGGCGCTGCGGCACGCCGGACGACCATCGACTTCGACGAACAGGCCGAGATCGAAATGTACGCGGCCTTCAGCGAGGTGTTCACGGCAGAGTGGCTCGAGGAGAGCGCCGGCGGTTGCGACAACCGGTCGCCGATCTTCGTCGTGGGCCAGCCGCGAACCGGCACCACGCTCGTCGAGCGCATCATCACGAGCCATTCAGAGGTGTATTCCGCCGGCGAGCTCAAACAGTTCGGCCAGTGCGTGCGGCGGCTGGCGGATTACCGCGAGCCGCGACGGTATTCGGCAAAGCTCGCGACGATGGCGGCAGGCATCGACGGCGAAACGCTCGGCAAGGCCTACCTCGCAACGACGGCCAAAATGCGCGGCGACCTGCCACGTTTCGTGGACAAGCTGCCCCCGAATTACCTGTATATCCCCCTGATCCTGAAGGCGCTGCCGAACGCAAAAATCGTGCACCTGACCCGCGACCCCATGGACGCCTGTTTTGCCAGCTTCAAGCAGCTGTTCGCCGATGCGTACCCGCATTCCTACGACCAGGAAGAGATGGCGCGCCACCACGCCCGCTACATTCACCTGGTGGCATTGTGGCGCGAGCGCTTTCCCGGCCGGTTTCTCGACATCTCCTACGAAAACACGGCCGGCAACCTGGAGCCGAATGCCCGCCGGCTGACGGAGTTCCTGGAATTACGCTGGGAAGATGCCTGTCTTAATTTCCACGAGCAGTCGGCCGCCGTCACGACCGCGAGCGCGGTGCAGGTGCGCCAGCCGGCGCACACGCGCTCGATCGGCCGCTGGCG
>JBGTLY010000162.1:0-14032 GCA_041743865.1 Woeseiaceae bacterium | reverse complement strand
CCGCAGCACGCGACGCGCATGCGCACTACGCGCATTTCGAGCCGCCGGCCGCCGGAGAGAAGGGCACGCCGGCGGGCGATGTGCCACCGCTCGGCTATGCGGTCGCGCAACTCGGCGGCGTTTACATCCTGGCGGAGAATCGTGATGGCCTGGTGCTGGTCGATATGCACGCCGCTCACGAGCGGGTCGTGTATGAAAAGTTGAAGAAGAGCCACGCGGACCGGTCCATCGTCCGTCAGCCGCTGCTGGTGCCCGTCAGGGTGTCGGTCGCCGAGAGCGAGGCGACCCTGGTCGAGGAGTCGCATGACATGCTCGAAGCGCTGGGGCTTGCGGTGCATCGCACGGGGCCGACAACTCTCAGTGTGCGCGAAGTCCCGAGTATCTTGCGCACCGCCGATGCCGAGGCACTGTTGCGGGACGTCATCAGTGACCTTTCGGATTCCGGATCAAGTCATCGTATCGGTGATGTCATCGACGAAACACTTGCCACGATGGCGTGCCATAACTCGGTTCGAGCGCACCGGCAATTGACGCTGGATGAGATGAACGCGCTGCTTCGGGAGATGGAGTCGACCGAGCGCGCCGACCAGTGCAACCACGGACGGCCGACGTGGACCCTGCTGTCCATGCACGAGCTCGACCGATTGTTCCTGCGCGGCCGCTGAGGCGGGTGCATGGACGAGACGCGCATTGCCGTGTGCCTGATGGGGCCGACGGCCGCCAGGAAGACCGATATTGCGCTCCAACTGGCCCGGCGGTTCCCCGCTGAACTCATCAGCGTCGATTCCGCGTTGGTGTATCGCGGAATGGACATCGGCACGGCCAAACCGGACATCGAAACGCGACGACGCGTGCCTCACCGGCTGGTGGATATCCGCGAGCCCGAAGAGCCGTACTCTGCGGGCGACTTCGTCCGGGATGCGACCGCCGCCATCGCCGACATCCAGGGCGCCGGGCGCATGCCCATCCTGGTCGGCGGCACGATGCTCTACTTTCGAGCGCTCATGCGCGGTCTGGCCGAGCTGCCGGCAGCGGATCCCGCGCTACGCCGCGATATCCTGAGGCAAGCCGACGAACGAGGCTGGCGCGCGCTGCACGCCGAACTGGGAGCGTTCGACCCTGCTGCCGCCGCGCGTATCGACCCGGGTGACGGTCAGCGGATCCAGCGCGCGATCGAGGTTTTTCGCCTGAGCGGACAGCCCCTTTCCGACTGGCAGCACGCGGGGGCGCAGCAGCGTCCTGCGACTGAAACGCAATTCGTGCGCGTCGTCCTTTTGCCGCAACCGAGGGCGATACTGCACACACGTATCGAAATGCGCCTGAAGCACATGATTGAAAACGGGTTTCCGGAGGAAGTGCGGCGACTGATGTCGCGCCCGGCGCTCAGCCGGGATGCACCGTCGATGCGCGCGGTCGGATACCGTCAGTTCTGGACGCACCTGGCCGGCGAGTGCACATTCGAGGAAGCATGCTACCGCGCGCTGGTTGCGACGCGCCAACTTGCCAAGCGGCAATTGACCTGGCTTCGCTCGGAAGCCATGACCCAGCGCTTCGATCCTCTTGAAGCCAATGTAATCGACGCAATATCGGCGTTTCTGATACCATTTTTTCGACGCTTAGGCTGAACACCTGAATGGGCATACCGGCGCCACCGGGACGGGGTGTTCACACAACAAGAACAAGGAGACCCGACATGGCTAAAGGGCAAACGCTGCAAGATCCGTTTTTGAATATTCTGCGCAAGGAAAAAGTCCCGGTTTCCATCTACCTGGTCAACGGGATCAAACTGCAAGGACAAGTCGATTCTTTCGACCAGTTCGTCGTGCTGTTGAAAAACAGCGTGAACCAGATGGTCTACAAGCATGCAATCTCTACAGTGGTCCCGGCGCGCAATGTGCGTTTGCCGTTGCCCGACGACGATGGAGACAGTGACGACTAAGCGATTCCCACCTTCACGACCCGTGGAGGCACTATTTGTTTGAACGTCCGCAAAGCGGTGAACGAGCGATTCTCGTACACGCGAGCCCGAGCGGCGCACCAGACGAATCCGAGCGTGAAGAATTCGCGGAGCTCGCGGTCTCCGCGGGTGCGGTCGTGGTCGATGAGATCATCAGCGCGCGCAAGCGCCCCGATCCGAAACATTTCATCGGCAGTGGCAAGCTCGAGGAAGTACGAACGAGTATCGAACGGCACAACGCCGAACTCGTCATCTCGTCAGCCGGGCTCACACCCAGCCAGGAACGCAACCTCGAACGCCAGCTTAAATGCCGGGTACTCGATCGCGCCGGCCTGATACTCGACATTTTCGCGCAGCGCGCGCGAAGTTTTGAAGGCAAGTTGCAAGTCGAACTCGCCCAGCTCGAGCACTTGTCCACGCGGTTGGTGCGGGGCTGGACCCACCTGGAGCGGCAAAAAGGCGGAATTGGACTGCGCGGGCCGGGTGAAACGCAGCTCGAAACGGACCGGCGCCTGATCAGTCATCGCATCCGCGTGCTCAATGCGCGACTCGAAGAAGTGGACAGCCGCCGCGATATGAATCGCCGCAACCGTGAACGGGCCGAAATACAGACCGTGGCGCTCGTGGGATACACGAACGCCGGGAAGTCGACCTTGTTCAATGCCTTGACGGATGCCGGTGTCTACGTGAGGGACCAGCTCTTTGCCACGCTGGATCCGACCGTTCGGCGGCTGGACCTCCCGGATGGCCGGACGATCGTGCTTGTCGATACGGTCGGGTTCATTCGCGACCTGCCGCACGAGCTCATCGCTGCTTTCCGCTCGACCTTGAAGGAGGCGCGCGAAGCGGACCTGATCCTGCACCTCATCGATGCGAGCGACGAACAGTGCTGGCAGCGCGTGCGGCAGGTAAACGTCGTGCTGAAGGAACTCGACGCGGACAAGGTTCCGCAAATCCGCGTCTACAATAAGATCGACAAGGTCGATCGGCCGCCCCGCGTCGTGCACAATCGGTACGGGCAGGGGCGGGCGGTCTGGTTGTCCGCGGAGACGGGCGTCGGACTGCCGATGTTGCTCGATGTCATCAGTGAGCGCCTGCACCGCGATACCCTGCACGGGGTCATCCACCTGGACCATTCGCAGGGCCGGCAGCGTGCAAAGCTGTTCGAACTGGGTGCTGTCCTGGGTGAAGTGCAGCAGGAGGACGGCAGCTGGGATATCGAGCTGGAAATGGCCGAGAAAGATTTGCGACGCTTTCTCAAGCATGCGAACCTCGCGCCCGACGCACTGCAGCCGCTTGCTGAGGCCCGGACGGACCAGGGCGCGGCTGCGGCCTCCACTTAATCTTAAGTAGACACACTATGGCGTGGAACGAACCTGGAAACGGCAAGGACCCCTGGAAGCGGGGGGACGAAGAGCCTAACGACCTGGATAAGATCGTCCAGAACTGGCAAAAGCGACTCGGCGGGCTCTTTGGTGGCAAGGCGCGCGGCGGCCGCAAGGCGGCGGGCGGCGGTGGCGTCGGTGGCGGCGGCTGGTTCATCCTCCTGTTCGCGGTCATTGCATGGGGGTTCACGGGCTTTTACCGGGTGGACGAGGCCGAGCGGGGTGTCGTGCAGCGTTTTGGCAAGTACACGAAGACGACGATGCCTGGCCTGCACTGGCACCTGCCGGTGCCGTTCGAATCGGTGAACCGGGTCAATACAATCCGGATAACCGACTACGCATACCGTACGGAGATGCTGACCGCCGACATGCAGTACGTGTTCATCGACATGGTCGTGCAGTACCGCCGCTCGGATCCCGTGAAGTTCAGTTTCGAGGTCGAGGACCCGGAGGTGACCCTGAAAGACGTGACGGAAAGTGCACTACGGGAGGTCGTCGGTACCTCGAATCTCGACACGCTCGTGGCGTCCGGACGCCGGGACGAGATTGCCTCGCGCACGCTGGCCACTTTGCAGAGTACCCTTGACGAGTACGAAGCGGGCATCACCGTGACCTCCGTGTCCCTGAAGGACGTCAAATACCCGCAGAATGTGCAGGATGCGGTCGACGACGCGCAGAAGGCGCGTAACGATGCCGACCGCTATGCGCTCGAAGCGGACGCGTACGCGCGTGACATCATCCCCCGGGCACGCGGTGAGTCGGCGAAGGTGCTCGAAGGCGCACAGGCCTATCGCGACCAGGTGATCGCCAATGCGGAGGGCGATGCCGCGCGTTTCGAGGCGCTTCTCGAGGAGTACAGCAAGGCGCCCGAGGTTACTCGAGAGCGCCTGTACATCGAAGCGGTGGAAGACGTCTATCGCAACTCGAACAAGGTCATTCTCGATTCCGAGGGCAGCGGCAACCTGCTGTATATTCCGATAGACCGTCTCCTGCAGGAAAGCCGGAACAACAGTGCAGCGGCAGCCAGCGGCACTGCGGCGCCCGGCGACGCCGAACCGGCTGAGGCTAACGAGTCGCGCGACAACGCGCGCGAACGGAGGACACGCTGATGGATTCCGGACGCTTCGGGTGGTTCGTTTTCGGCGGACTGCTCCTCATCGTGGCAGGCCTGTCATTTTTCACCGTGGATGAGCGTGAACAGGCGATCAAGCTCAGGCTGGGTGAGGTCGTCTCTGCCGACTACGAGCCGGGACTGCACTGGAAAATTCCCCTGGTCGAAAACGTAAGAAAGTTCCCGACACAGATCCTGACGATCAGCGATCGTCCGGAACGCGTATTCACTGCGGAAAACGAGTCGCTCGACGTGGATTTCTTCGTCAAGTACCGCATTTCCGACCCCCTGCGCTATTACACGTCCACCGGCGGCAACCGGGACATAGCGGAGCTGCGCCTCGGGGAAATCGTCAAGAACGCCGTCGTCACCGAGTTCGGCAAGCGCAAGGTAGATGACGCCATCTCCGTGGGGCGCGCCGAACTGATGCGCGACTTGCTCGACCGCGCCGAGGGTACTGCCGAAGACGTGGGTATCGACCTTGTCGATTTCCGCGTCAAGCAGGTCGAGTTCATGGAGGATGTTCGGAACTCCGTCTATGCCCAGATGGAGGCAGAACGGCAGCGCATCGCGGCCGAACGCCGTGCGGAGGGACGTGAGAACGAAGCGGAGATCCGCGCAGCCGCCGATCGCCAGCGGACCATTATTCTTGCGGAGGCGTATCGCGACAGCCAGAAATTGCGTGGTGAAGGCGACGCGCGGGCCGCTCAAACCTACGCTAACGCGTACAACAAGGATCCGGAGTTCTATGCGTTCTATCGCAGCATCGATGCGTACCGGGAATCCGTCGGGAAGTCCGGCGACATCCTCGTCATCAACCCTGACAATGAGTTTTTCCGCTACCTGAACCAGTCCGACGGCCGTCGCGACTAGCGCGGTACGCTGGGAACGCCATGTGGGTCGAGATACTGACCGCGATTGCCCTCGTTCTCGTGATCGAGGGCCTCCTGCCGTTTGCCGCGCCATCCCGCTACCGGCAGGTGGTGGCGGAAATCGTACGCTTAAGTGACAATCACATCCGCACTGTCGGGCTGGTGCTCATCGTCATCGGCCTCGTATTGCTGTTTGTCGTTCGTCAGTAAGTTCAGTACTTTCGTCAGTAGTCCAGTAGTTAAGGGATCGCCAGACAGTCTATGGGCAAGAACGTCGTCGTCGTCGGCACCCAGTGGGGTGATGAAGGCAAAGGGAAGATCGTCGACCTGCTGACCGATCGCTGTGCAGCCGTCGTGCGATTCCAAGGCGGTCATAACGCCGGCCATACCCTGGTCATCGGGGGTAAGAAAACCGTACTCCACCTCATCCCCTCGGGCATCCTGCGCGACGGCGTGAGCTGCCTTATCGGGAACGGTGTCGTCGTGTCCCTCGAGGCTCTGGTCAAAGAAGCGAACGCCCTGGTCGCGAACGGTGTGCCGGTGTTCGAGCGGCTTAAAGTCAGCCCCAATTGCCCCCTGATCCTCCCGTCGCATGCCGCGCTCGATCTGGCTCGGGAGAAATCTCGCGGCGCCGCGGCGATCGGCACCACCGGCCGCGGCATCGGGCCGGCCTACGAGGACAAGGTGTCACGTCGTGCCCTGCGTGTAGCCGACCTGTTCCTGCGCGAGAAATTCGCCGCGAAGCTCGGGGAAGTGCTGGACTACCACAATTTTCTGCTGCGCAAATATTATGGTGCGGAAGCGGTTGATTTCCTGCAAACCCTGGATGACGCGCTGGAAGCTGCCGAATTTGTCGCGCCAATTACGGCGGATGTCACGCAGATCCTTAGCGACCTCGCCGCCTCCGGCGAAAGCATCCTGTTCGAGGGCGCACAGGGGACGTTCCTCGATATCGACCACGGCACCTATCCTTTTGTCACGTCCTCGAACACCGTGGCGGCGGCTGCCAGTACTGGCACCGGGCTCGGCCCGCGCGACCTCGACTACATACTCGGTATCGTCAAGGCGTACACCACCCGGGTCGGCGCCGGCCCGTTCCCGACGGAACTGTTCGACGACACCGGCGAACATATTGCGAAGGTAGGCGCGGAGTTCGGGGCGACCACCGGCCGCCCGCGGCGAGTGGGGTGGTTCGATGCGGTGGCGCTCCGGCGTTCGATCGTGAACAGCAGCGTCTCCGGCCTTTGCGTCACGAAGCTCGACGTGCTCGACGAACTCGAAACCATCCAGATTTGTGTCGGTTACACGATCGACGGGGAGCCCATCAACGGTCTGCCCGTCATCGTCGATCGTTTCGCGGATTGCAAGCCCGTCTACGAAGAATGGCCGGGTTGGCGCAGCTCAACGGTCGGCGCGACGCGTCTGGGTGAGTTGCCGGCCGATGCCCGGTCTTACCTCGAGCGCATCGAGGAGCTTGCAGGCGTTCCGGTCGATATCATTTCTACCGGCCCGGATCGGGAGCAGACGATCGTCAAACAGCATCCTTTCGGCCAGGGTTAGCCCGCCGCCGGACGATCCACAGCGCCAGCAACGCGAGCCATCCCGGACCCATCCCGCCGCCGCCCTTGCCGCCGGTCGAACTGCTGCTCGTGACGGTGACATTCGTGCCGGCAGTGTCGCTCAGTCCCCTCGGATCCGTCACGGTCAGTTCGAAGCTGAGCAGCGTGTCCGAGTTGACCGCCGGCGCCGTAAACCCTGGCGCAACGGTATCGGCCCCGGTGAGCGTCACGTCCGGACCGAGCGACTGTTGCCACGCGTAGGTCAGGGAGTCACCGTCCGGGTCGTTCGACGCGGCGCCATCAAGTGTTACGGTTGCTCCGGGAGCGACACTGATGCTCGGTCCGGCCACGGCGTTCGGTGCGGCATTGCTGCCTGTGCCGTCCAGGATCGTGATCCGCGTCGTGGCGCCGGTCCCGATCGCCGCGCCTGACACGGCGCCAAGGGCGAGTTCGATGAATTCCTGTTCTTCGACAGCGCCGTCGTCCAAGATGGCGAATTCGATCCATTTCGGTAGTGCATCGCCGTCATCCCATTGGACACGACCGGCCGCCGTGCCCTCGTAGTCGGCACCACCCACCGCATCACCGCCGGTGATCGCATAGTCGACGCTGACGGCGCCCGCAGCGTTCCCGCGCCGCTGCAGGACGACAACTGCCGTGTTAAATCCACGCTCCGCAACGAGCGTCTCGTCGCTGGCGAAACCCACCTCCGCGCCCGCGCCGGGATCGCTCACCCATACACTCGCGTTTGACGACGGAGCGAGCGTCGCGCCACCGGTCGGTGCCAGGAGCCGGACGAAGAGCTGTTCGAGGCCTTCGTTCTCGCCATCGGCGCTTGCCTGGTAGGAAACCGTGCGGGGCACAGAGTCGCCGTCGCCCCATTGCAACGTGACCGCCGACAGGGCGCCGTCGCTGGAGTCCGCGCTAACGGGCACGGCCTCGAGCGTCACGCTCACCGCGCCGCTCGCACCATCGTTACGCGCTACCGTGAGAATACCCTGGCCACCTTCGGCAGCGCCATAGGACGCCCGGGAGAAAGACAGGGAACCGGCGGCTGAATCGAGGGTGCGGTCGCCGATAAGGTAGAGCCCCGACGAGATGTCGCTGAGCGCGAGGGTGCCGCTCGGCAGGAAGGGGTATACGCCCCAGGCGCCCACGAAGCTCGCGCTATCCGAAAAAGGATAGGTATCGAGCATGCCCGCCGTCACCGGTTGCGTCGGGTCGGAAATGTCGAGGACGGTCAGTCCCCGGCTGTAGGTCGACATGTAGTAGCGGCTTCCGCGCACGAAGCCGTTGTGGTCGATCGCCTGCGACGGACCGGTCCATTGCCCGACCAGTACCGGTGCGGCGAGGTTGGCGAGGTCGAAGACCCGGACCGTCGTCTGCAGGCCGAGACCCTGCTCATCCAGTTCGTCGTGGACGAACAGGTAGCGGCCGTCTTCCGATGGCCAGCCAGAGTGCGTGTAGCTCGCGTTTGCATACGGTGTCCGGCTGAGGCGAACCGGCAGGTCGCCAATCGTCACGTCCCAGACGTCGACGGTCGTTTCGTTGAAGTCGAACAACAGCTCGCAATAGTCCGCGGCGTTGACGCATTGCGTATCCTTGCGCGCGTCGCGGATGATGATCGACGCCGCATCGTGCATGTAATCGTTCGCGGCGACGTTTGGCATCGCGACGAATCGGGGCGCAGCCGGGTCTTCGAGAGAATACGCGCGGTAGCGCCCGCCGCCGTTGTTGGAACCGGCCACGATGAGAGACGGCACCGCGCCGGTCAGGGACAGGCCGGTTCCGTACTCCGTGTGCGCGGCAAATACGTTGTGTGCCGCCGAAAAATCGCTGGCGTAACCGATGCGGGCGACGGATTGCGGCAAGCCGCCGAGATCGATGACGAAGAGGCCGTCCGAGGAGCCGTCGGTCGTCACATAGGCGTACGCGTGCCAGCGCTCGCCCGAAGGCTCGAGCCGCTGGTAAACCTTGATGTCGCGCCAGGTCGTGTTGCGGCCATCGATGAACCCGACCTCGCGCGGCCGGGCTGGATCGCTTACATCGAAGACCGCGGTGCCGATGTTGTAGCCGACCAGCACGTATTCACGGTTCGTGTTCAGGTCGAGGAACCCCCAGACGTCGGCTGCTGCGCCGGGACGGGCGCTGACATCGCCGAAGGGAACGTGCGCCAGGAGCTCGGCGTTCTGGCAGTCGAGGCCACTGGAGCTGCCCCCCGTGCAGGGTTCGGCCTTGAGCGGCTGCTGCATGGACTGGTGCAACTCGAGCAGTGCCAGTGTTTCGGCGGCCGTCGCCTCGTCTGTTGCCTTGTGATCGGCAACGACGTGGAAGCCCTTGCTTCCCAGTACGCTGCGAAAGTCGGGCGGTACGCCGACGAGTATCGTCGTCTCGACACCCGGCTGCCTGAAGCCGTGGTCGAACCCGCCGCGGATATCGACAATCCCGCTCACGAGGTGAAAGAGCGAGTCGGTGTCGCTAATTTCGAAACGACCCGGACCAACCCGAATCTGGCCGCCCTTGCCGACGCGGCGGAGTGCGTAAGCCAGCGTGCGGCACGGCGCGGCCGGATCGAAACAACGATCCCGGTCGGCACCATTGACGGCGACATAGAGCGGCTTGTCCATGTCGCCGTGGGCAAGTGCGACCGGCGATACCACGGCGAGCGCAATGATGAGGAGTCCGTTACTCCGCTTGTTTATTCGCGATTTCATGTCCCCACTGCCCCTGTCCCGGTCCGCCCCGGCTACCCTCGTCGCGATTTTACGCGGGGCGGGGCGCCACAGGTAAACTTCGGTGCATGCACAAGGCACTTGGACACGCCGGCGCGCTGACGTTCAGTGCCGGTCCCTCGGCGTACCGGGAAATCCGGGCGGAAGGGTTTCGTCCCGAGCGTATCGGCACGCTGGCCGGCGCTTCGGGCGGGGCCAAGTGGCTCGTGCTGAGCCAGGTTGATCGCGTCATCGCCGCGCGGATCCTCCCGGCCTTCGCGGCCCGGTGCACACGATCGGTACTTCGATCGGCGCATGGCGCCTGGCCTGCCATGCGCAGGCGGACCCGCTCGCCGCGATCGATCGCTTCGAGAAGGCCTACCTCGAGCAACAGTTCAGCGAGCGTCCGGATCGAGTCGAGATCTCGCGCGTAACAGCGGAAATTCTCGATGCCCTGCTCGGCGAGACGGGCACGGTGGAAATCCTGTCGCACCCGGTACTCCGAACGCATGTAATGACCGTACGCAGCCGCCATCTCACGTCGTCGGAGCGGCGCGGCACGCTGGCCGCCGGCTTGCTGGCCGCGGCCAGCCTGAACCTGTTGCACCGTCGTACGCTCGGGCTTTTTTTCGACCGCGTCCTGTTCTTCGACGCGCGCTGCGCCGAACGCGACCGCCCGCCGTTCTATGCTGCGACCGGCTTCCCGCTCCACAAGGTGCCGCTGGTCGCCGAGAATTTGCGCGATGCGATCGTTGCCACCGGTGCAATTCCGTGGATCATGAACGGCGTACGGGATATCGCGGGCGCGCCGCCGGGCATGTACCGGGACGGCGGGGTGATCGACTATCACATCGACCTGCCGCAAAGCGATAACGAGCGCCTGTCCCTTTTTCCGCACTTCTACGATTTCCTCAGGCCCGGGTGGTTCGACAAACGCCTTTCCTGGCGCCGGCCGCAACCGCTGAACGTGGATCGCATGATCCTGGTAAGCCCGTCGGCGAGCTTCGTCGCACGGCTGCCGCATGCGAAGATTCCCGACCGCCGCGATTTTGTCGCCTATTCGACCCCGGATCGCGTACGGACCTGGCGCCGTGTCGTCGACATGTGCCGTGCACTTGCCGATGATTTCGAGGACGTACTCGACAATCAGCGGCTCGCCGAACGCCTCAAGCCGCTCTGAATGCCTTGCGGGTTTTGCGCTGCCTCGAACAACGCCGCGTCAGCTCGAGCCGGATGGCCGCGGCTTCCTCGTCCATCAGGTAGTCGCCCTGGTCGCGCCAACCGCGCATCATCGCCAGGTTGCGCTCATTGACGAGCAGGTGCTCGAGGCCCGTCTGCTCGGCGATCTCCCAACCCGGTACGGCAATGACGGAGCGAATACGAACCGGCCGCCCGGCTAGGTGGCGGCACTCCCGGGCCAGCCGCCGAGCGCCTGCCGTCGCGGCGACCAGGGACATCGGCTGATCTGACGCGGAGAAGCGCAGCTCATTGTCGTCGAGTCTCACCTGGCCCTTGCGCCAGTGCCGGCGAGCGATGACGGTAACGGCGTAAATGCCGTTCTGACCGACCAGGACATGGTCGATGACACCGCCTTGTGTCGGTACATCGTGATACGCACATCCGTGCTCGGCCGCGATGCGCTGGAGTTGGTGGCCAATGGCCAGGTTCGCGTCGTGCAGGAAACGGGTATTGCGCCAGCGAAGAATCGTCCGGCCGAGCCGAAGGGCGACAAACAGCGCAGCGGCGAGCAACGCCAGGAAAACGATGTACAACTGCCACTCGGGGTAGCCGGCGAACAGTGCTGGGCTGCCCAGGAAGGTCGCTGCAACGTACATGAGCACGAAGACGATCAATGCACCGACATACATGGACTGCCGGCGCGAGAGCGCCTGCAGTTCGTCGCGAAAACGTTCTGCCGACTCGCTCATGATGCTGTCAGCGAAACTCGGGTGTCCGGACAGTACCCGCGTCAGCCCGTGCCACGACTTGAGGGCGAGTATGAACACGACTGCGCAGAAAAACGCGACAGTCGCCGATGCGCCGATTGCCTGAATGTCCATCGCGAGGCTCGCAGTCGCCGTCCTGGTCGGAGCCAGCGTATCGGTCGGCGCCGGCGTGCACTGTGACGCAGTTCACAACAGGGGGCTCGGGATCCCCGCTTGCGCCGCCCGTTTCAGCGAACATTCAGGCATACCTGCGTAATTGTGAGTGTCGTCACGCGGCGACTGTGCCCGTGCTGGTAGCTTCGGTGCTTACTCTTCGAGCCCGGGACTTCCGCGACTGGTAAACGGGAGAAATTTGTCATGAACACTCGTCAAACACGAATTGCACCCTGGGCGGCAGCGGGTCTTGCGCTGCTGATGAACGCCTGTTCGTCGATGGGACCCGAGGAATGTGCCGCCACTGACTGGCATGCGATTGGCTACGAGGACGGTTCCCGCGGCATGCCGTCGGAATACTTCGCGAACCATCGAAAGGCATGCGCGAAACACGGCGTCACCGCGGACTTCGCCGCCTACCAGGAAGGTCGCGATGACGGCCTGGTCGAGTTCTGCCATCCGAGCCGTGGCTACAACCTGGGTGTCAGCGGCGGGCGATACCATGGCGTCTGCGATGTCGCTCTGGAAGAGGAATTCCTGGACGCTTACAGAACCGGCCACCAGCTGTATTCGCTTCGCGCCAACGTCAACAACGCGAGCTCGCAGATTGCCTCCCGGGAACGCGAGCTCGACCAGATCAAGCTTGCCATGCGCGAGAAGGAAGCGCTGCTGATCAGCGTCGGAGCGACGCCGCAGGAGCGCTTGCTGCTGGTCGCCGATCTCAAGGACCTGTCGGAACGCACGGGCCAGGTGGAGACGGAGATTGCGGTCCTTATCGATGAGCGTGCGCACCACGAAAGCGCGCTGGCCGATTACGAGAACACCCTCGCCGCATACGACTACTAGGGTGACTTGTGCAGAGTCGCCCCGGGTAGTCAACCCGCGGCAACTACGGGGCAGGCGCTGCCCGCGACCCCGGCGCGCTCAGTCCTCGGAACGCCGGTCGTCCCCGTGGCGTCGTTCCTGCTCGTGAGTGCCGGTCGTCGATGCCATTCCCCCCGAAGCGAACGGGCTGCGACGATCGCGGCCGGATCGCCGGTCATCGTAGTGCTGGAACCGGCACTCGCAGGCATCGCGCGGACACTCCGGAAGTGGCAGCCGTGGCGCATCGGTCGCGAGAAAGCGCTTCCCCTCCAGAGCCTTCGCGGCATCGCACGCGTAGACCGCCGACTTGATGGCGACTGCGTGGTACGCCGAGGAGGACTCGAGCTGCCGGCGCTCCTGCCGGTCGGGCTGCGCTTCGTTGTTGCGCGCCGCGGCGCGGCGGCGGAGCCATAGCCAGCCCAATAGCAGCACTGCGACCACGATAAACAGTGTACGCATTACGGACCTCCCTGCTTCTGTCCTGCCGAAAGCCGCGCGATCGGTTCGAGGACATAGGACGAAAGGGCGCCATTTTCCTCATACGCACTGACCAGCGCCTCGTGCAGCCCGGGATAGCGGCCGATGGTCGTTTCAAGGTCCCGGCGCAGCTGCTCGAGCTGGGCGCGAGGCAACAGGTCCCGGTCAAAGGCGAACTGGGCAGCATTGGCGATATTGAGGTACTGCTGGGCGATCGCCCGCGTCTGTGCCGTGTCGGTCACGGTGATGAGCTGCCCCTGAGGCGCTGCCATTTTCGCGAAGATCCGGGACACTTCGGGGTTCGCGGCGCGAGCCATGTTCAGGGATGTGTACATGGCCACGAGGGACCGGTGTGCCTCCGCTTCGGCGACCTGTTCGGCGATCCGATTTGCGCTGCGCTGTTCCAGCGCAATCATGAGCAGTACAGCGACGACAGTCACGAATCCGACCGCCTCCGCCAGTTCACGCCAGTTCCTGTGCTGCATCGACTGACCTCAGAGGCCGGGAAAGGGGGATACACCGAATAGCCACCGGTGTAGTAGTGCAATGACTGCAAACACCACCGCGGTACCCGCGAGGGTCATCAGGTCACGGGTAAAGGATACGGCGGGCGGCGGCGAATACGACCCGTCCCGGCGATTGATGAGCAGTATCGCGACGATTGCCCAGAGTCCGAGACCGCCGAACAACACGACCGATCGGTTCTCGCCGTTCGAAAGCAGGTGAGCGGCCGACCAAACGATCGTGCCGGTGAGCATCGGGTGACGGAGGAAACGCTTCGTATTGCCGGGCGCGTTTGCCGCAGCGACCAGGAAAAACGCCAGGAACACCAGCAGCGGCACGAGCGGGTTGCCGAGGAGCGGCGGTACGTACCAGGACTCCACCGGGCTGTTGCGCCAACCGATGACCATCAGCACCAGCGACAAAAGGATTGCGAGCGAGAAGAGGCCACGGTAGGCACCGGCGCCCAGGCGCCCGGCGGCGCGGGTACGCGCGG
>JBGTLY010000161.1:0-1726 GCA_041743865.1 Woeseiaceae bacterium | reverse complement strand
GCATGTCGCCAGTGCGGGCCTTACCCCTGGCGATGCCGCCGTGGCAACAAGGGGTCGACCATGCGTCGCCGGGACCCTCGGCGACCAGGTACAAGAGGACGGTCACCCGGACGCCGTCGATTGGATAAGCGCCCGGATTGGAGTGTCCGGAGTTCGCTGCATCGACTTTAGCACGGTCATGCACGGCATCGCAGCCTCATTCGAGAAGCTGCCGCGCCTTCCAGACCGACTGGCGACTTCGCAGGCGCTTCGCCATTGATCGAACCGCCGGCGCCGCCCCGATTCTCCACGACGACGGACTGACCCAGGCCCATGTGAGCTGCTGGCCAACCGCGCGCGCCACTGCAGGGTTCCGAGCTGGGGACATCGCTTGATGGCGGCAACCATTTCGGTATGTAGCGTCCCAACGTGTATGCCCGGCTGGTGCATTCGCCCGGGTTGCTCAACACCTACCTCGACGGCCATGCCACCTTTCGACAGAACTCCGGCTTTGATGGCAATTGAGCAGGAAGTCCTGTGTCGTTCGATCAGCCGCGTCAACGGCTGCGCTTACTCCGTGTCCGCCCACAGCGGCTGGCCGACATGAAATCGAAGGACCCCACGAACGTGACGGACGAGACGGCAAGCCGATTCCGGACCAGCGTCTCTCGGCGCTGAGTCGCTTTGTCGAAGTGAGGGTCCGCACCCGTGGCCTTTCGACGCGCGCTGATGTGTCGGCGTTCCACGCCGCTGGATACTCCGACCGGCAAATCCTGGAAGTCGTTCTGGCAATCGCTGTCAAGACACCCAGCAACTACGCGAATCATCTCTTCCACTCGCCGCTGCATCCCATGTTCTCGGTCGCACCTGGGAAGTCTGAGTAACTTCTTCGCGGCGACCGCCACATTTGCATTATGGGTTTCGCCGAAGCAAATCCGTCGACACAGGCATCGCGTTCAAATCGAGGCAGCGCGCGATAGCGCCAACAGGCGGCGACACGTTCGCATCAACACTTGGGGCCTTGGCCTCTCTTGCCCCCTGCCCCGCACGCTCCAGTTGGAAGAGCGCGATCCGAGATGTGTTGGTCAAGTTGTGCAAAAAACAGCGAACGCCGAGAAAGGATTCGATCGCATCAGCGAGATGCTACTGCCCAGTCGATTCACTTCTGACACTCGGCAAGAAAGCGGCCCTGCCTAAGCCAGCCAGACGGCGCTGATCGAATCATCTGCGGACCACGGTCATCGAAGACCATGCAATCGACGCCGGTGAGCTGACACAAGATCGCCCGTCTTGCATTTCCGTTGTCAGGATTTAACGGCGAGCTCGGTCTCCTTCAGAAGAGAAGTACCCGCGATCGCGCCCATTCCGGAAATCCAGCCGGGTGGTCGACAATCAATCGATGGAATCGATGGGGGAAATGGGCGATGAACACCAGCACGTCGAACTCGGGCAGTTCACTCAAGGCGAAAGCACTTTGCCTTGCCATCGCGACCGCCTTAAGCGGTCTTGCAAGCGCCGCGCACGCCGATACGCTGCAGGATCTGAAAGCGCAAATTGACGCGCTGCAAAAGAAAGTCGGTGAATTGGAACAGAAGCAGCGGGAGACGGACAAAAAGCAAGCGGCTGCGACGCCGGCCAACGCCGTCACCGGCGGGGTCACCAAAGGTTCGTTCAGGCTCCCCGGATCCAATACGTCGGTGACACTCGGTGGATATGTAAAGCTCGATGCGATCTACAGTAGCCGAAG
>JBGTLY010000160.1:0-4432 GCA_041743865.1 Woeseiaceae bacterium | reverse complement strand
GATCGCGAGGACATCACCAAGGTGCCGTTCCTCGGGGACGTGCCTTACCTCGGGAACCTGTTCAAGACCAGAAACACGAGCACGTCGAAGACGGAACTGCTGATCTTCCTGACGCCCAAGGTGGTGACCGATCGGACCGCGGCGCGGTGATCGACGCTGACTTTTCAGCTTATCTGCCCCCAATTCAATTGTGAGCGACCGCGCAATGAAGAGTATGAAATGGATTCCGGCCACAACGGCCCTCTTGCTGATTACGGCCTGCGGGGGTGGTGGCGGAGACGCCGGGACGTCGCCGTTCGGTGGCGGAAGTTCGGCCGGATGTTCGAGCGGTGCCGCTGCGTCGTCTGCTTCTGGCGCGGCGTGCCCCACGGCCACGGCTGCCAATCTTTCGTTGCAACTGAACGCACCGACGATCAACAACGACGGTTCCGAGAAGATCACGGCAACGGCCACGGCGACGACAGCCAACGGGCAGGCCCTGCCGGGCATTCCCGTCACCTTCACCGTAGATAACAATGCCGTCTTCACGACGCCGGCTTCGACGACGGGCGCGAACGGCCAGTTGGCGGCGACCGTCTCTGCAGGTGCAGACCCCTCTAACCGCATCGTGACGGTACTTGCCACCAGCAACGGGTTGACGGCGCGCGCCTCGTTCGCTGTCCAGGGTGCCAAGCTGGTTGCGACGACTACCCAGGGTGTACTCGCCCCTGGGCAATCCGGGACAGTCCAGTTTCGCCTCACGAACGCCAACGACGCGGCATTGGCAAATCAGCCCGTTTCCGTTTCGATCAACGGCGGGACGACGGTTACCGGATCCACCGGCGTGAACGGGGACTACGTTTACTCCTTCACGGCTCCCAGTACTGTAGGGGCGCTGGACATCACTGCGATGGCGGGCGGCGTATCAAGGACTCAGACGGTGCTCGTTCAAAGCAGTGCCGTGCCGCCTGCGGCGGTAGCGATCCTGTCGGCCTCCGTGGCCGCAAATCCAAGTGTCGTACCTACGAACGTACCCGGGTCGACGACGAATCGGACCGAGATTCGCGCGCTGTTTGTTGGCGCTGGAAATTCGCCGATTAGAAACGTTCGGGTCCGGTTCGACACCAAAGGTGATCCTGCATCCGTCGGGGGACAGTTCTCGACGGGCACGATCGCAGGAAACACAGTGATCTACTCGGACTCGAACGGGATCGCCAGCACCGCATATATCCCTGCCGACCGCGCAAGCCCCACGAACGGAGTCACCGTTCGGGCCTGTTACTCGGCAAATGACTTTGCCGCAGGGACCTGCCCCATGGAAGCAGTCGCCACGATAACTGTCGCGGCAGACCCGCTCGCCGTCACGATTGGAACCAACAGCGAAATCTTGGTTCCGCAGGCAAACCTCACCTATCAGCGACAGTTTGTTGTTTTGGTGGTCGACGCCTCAGGTCGAGCCAAGGGCAACGTCGACATCGTGCCTTCCATCGACCTGGAGAAGTTCTACAAAGGTAGTTACGTGCAGACCTCCGGTTGGACGCGGGCACCAGGATCGCCCTACGAGTGTGAAAACGAGGATATCAATCGGAACGCCGTCAACGAGGTGGGCGAAGACCGGAACGGTAACGGCTCGCTCGAACCGAGAAAGTCCGACGTTGCAGTGTCACTTGTCGGAGGCTCGAAGACGAAAGACGACGGAACGGCAATCGTCCAAATCGAGTATCCACAGAACGTCGCTTCGTGGGTCAAGGTCAAGATTCTTGTTTCGGCGACCGGCGTGAGCGGAACCGAAGGCCGGGCGACATGGACGGAGGTGCTGCCCGTGCCGGCGTCGGCGCTCGCTGCCCAGACGACTCCGCCGTTTATCCGTAGCCCCTACGGCACGAACACGGATACCGCTGGCGGTGCGGATCCCTGCGCTAATCCGAATTGAATGACGCAGGGTGCTCGTCTCGTGACTCGATCGCACCCAGGTTGATCAGTCTGGTCGGCCTGCCCGGCGTAGGCAAGTCCACCGTCGGGCGACGGCTGGCGCGCAAGTTGGACTGCGAATTTGCCGATTGCGACGCGATCCTCGAGGATCGTTTGCAATGCCGGATCCGGGAGTTCTTCGAGGTCGAAGGCGAGGCCCGATTCAGGGAGATCGAGAGTCG
This sequence comes from Woeseiaceae bacterium, assembly GCA_041743865.1. GTDB lineage: Bacteria > Pseudomonadota > Gammaproteobacteria > Steroidobacterales > Woeseiaceae > UBA1847. The sequence continues at coordinate 2,300 of JBGTLY010000160.1, read as the reverse complement.
CCTTCTGCATGAGTTGATGGAGCGCACCGACGCGGTGATCGCGACCGGCGGCGGCATCGTTCTCCGTCAGGACAATCGCGACCTGCTCCGACAACGGACGGTTTGTGTCTATCTGCAGGCGCGCCCCGAGTCACTCATCCATCGCTTGCGCACCGACGTGAAACGCCCACTGCTGCAGGGTGGCGACCCCGAAGGGCGCCTGCGCCAGCTCGCGATCGAACGTGAGCCGCTCTACCGGGAGGTGGCCGCCAACGAGATCGCGGCCGGCGTGCGCTCGCTCCATGCGCTGACCGAGTCGCTCTTGCGCCAGTTACCGGCGCGCGCAGGTTCAGGGGCCGAGTCGGTCGATCCCTCCGCACGTTGAGAGCGACGCGCACCCAGCCGAGCAGGACGAGACGGAAATGACGGATACGGAACGCGTCGCACAGGACGACGCGGCACAGGTCGCGGCGGTCCGGGTCGAACTCGGCGATCGAAGCTATTCCATCATGATCGGGAACGGGCTTCTCGACGCCGCCGATAGCTATCGGGGTCTGCCGGCGGCGAGCCACTGCGCCATCGTCACCAACGAAATGGTCGGGCCGCTCTATGTAGACAGGCTCGCGGCGGCGCTGACGGGCCTCTACCGCGAAGTGCATCTCATCGTGCTGCCCGACGGCGAAGCCCACAAGAATTTCGCGACGCTGCAACGCATCTTCGACGCCCTGCTCAGCGCCCACTGCGATCGCAGTACGACCGTCTTCGCGCTTGGCGGCGGCGTCATCGGCGATCTCGCCGGCTTTGCAGCCGCCAGCTACATGCGGGGCGTTCCTTTTGTGCAGGTGCCAACGACGCTGCTGGCGCAGGTCGATTCTTCGGTCGGGGGCAAGACCGGCCTGAACCATCCGCTCGGCAAGAACATGATCGGCGCCTTCTACCAGCCGCAACGGGTGCTGATCGACCTTGGGGTGCTGCGAACTCTGCCCGATCGCGAGCTGCAGGCCGGGATCGCCGAGGTCATCAAGACGGCGCTGGTCGCCGACGCCGACTTCTTCGCCTGGCTGGAGATCCACCTCGACGCATTGCTGGCCCGCGACGCGGCCGCGCTGCGCCATGCCATCGGCCGCTGCTGCGAGATCAAGGCGGCGATCGTCGGTCAGGACGAGCGCGAGTCCGACCTGCGAGCGGTCCTCAACCTCGGCCATACCTTCGGTCACGCCATCGAGGCGGGCCTGGGCTACGGGGAATGGCTGCATGGCGAGGCCGTCGGCTGCGGCATGGTCATGGCCGCCCACCTGTCCTCGGCCATGGGCTTGCTCGACGTCGATGCGGTCGGTCGCATCGAGCGTGTCGTCGCACGTGCCGGCCTTCCGGTCCGCGGTCCGGCCCTCGGAAGCGACGCGTACATGGCACTCATGCGCCGCGACAAGAAGGCGCAAGGCGGGGAGATTCGTTTCGTCCTTCTTGAAAGCATCGGCGGAGCGACGCTGCGCGCAGCACCCGACGAGCTTGTCGCCGCTGTTCTCGCTACCTGTACTTCCGGAGTTCGTTCATGAGCCGTCTTGCGTTCTTTCTCGCGTCCCTGGTAATCAGCCTGCCCGTCGCATCTCAACCCAAGCCGCTGACCGCAGCCGCAGCCAAGCCGGCGTCCAGTGCAACTGCCGGCAAGCCGGCACCTGAGGGAGGAACGATGAAGCCGGGGGTGTGGGAGGTCACCACCGTCATCGAAACGGTAGGCTCGCCAACGAAGCGAACGGTGGCGGCCCGGACCTGTCTCGGCGCCGACGATGTCGTCGACGTCAGGCGGATCGTCCCGCCGCAGCGTGACTTCGGCTTGAAATGCGAAACGACCGACGCCAGGCGCAAGGCCGACGACGTCACCTGGCGGGTGGCCTGCACCGGCAAGGAAGGCACTCTTGCCGGCAGCGGCAAGATGAGCATCGCGCCAGAGTCGTTCACGGGCAGCGCGGATCTCGAGAAGAAGGCCGCCGGCGCGAAGCCGGTCAAGGTGTCGCAGAAGCTGGCCGGCAAGTGGATCGAGGCCTGCAAGTGACGGTCCGCTCGATCGCTCGACGATCGCGAGCCGTGACCTGAGTCGCGGAAACCGCAGGCACCCGAACCGTTCACGTCACCGGGGCATCCGTTCGTCGACCCGGCTGTATCGCGGTCCGGATGCCTCCCTACACTGCCCACAGCACCAGGAACATCCCATGCGCCGCTCCGCTGGATTCACGCTCATCGAGGTCATGATCACCGTCGCGATCGTCGCGATCCTGGCGGCCATCGCCGTGCCGGCCTACTCGGAGTACGTGCAGCGCGCC
>JBGTLY010000159.1:0-9464 GCA_041743865.1 Woeseiaceae bacterium | reverse complement strand
GACTGCCTCCCCGAAGGCAGGCGAGATCGTCGATGTCGTTGTTGCCATTTCTGCGGCCAACGCGCGCCATTTTCGGGCAGCGCTCCCGTTTATTGTCTGCCAAACGCCTCGAACGGGCGCCTTTTACGAGCCACCGGCCCTCTATCGTCGTCCCCGTTTGGCCCTGTCATGATGCAAAGGTGGCTCGGCACGATGCTGAACGTGGAAGCAGTGTCGAGCCGAGCCCGGCGGTCAGGCCCAAGCGGTACACGACAATCTTCCGTTTTCTTAATTCAGCATGCCGGATAACTATACAAGACCCTGATCCGCAATGCATTATCCGGCTGGGCGACGCCGTTACGTGAGCGAAGCCTACGCCGCCTGCCGGGCACCGTGTTGGTGCCGTCAAATCTATGGGTCGCTGCCACTCCGTTCCAGGGTGGCTTGCGTGATGGGGATATATAGAGCCTGAACAAAGAAAAGCAGCGGGTCCGGGCGGAACAGTTCCGTTGATCGTTACTGTTAAGGTTAGCACGCCGATTGCCGATCGCAGCTTCCGGAGTGAGAACTGCGTCTCGGAAAGCCCGCCAGCCCTGGCCTAGTTTTGGTACTTCGGGCGCAGGTAGGGGCCTGGACTTCACAATAAATGGGGAGATTTCGATGCAATCAGCGTCTGACTGGTGGTCGCAATGCGCGTTCATCAGCGACTTTTTCTTCGATGGACAAAAAAAGATAGCCCACCAGCTGGCCGAGTACCTGGCGCGATACTACGTTGGCGATGCCATTTCCGAACTCAGGCCGAACACGAATGTATCAGCGCTCGTAGGGGATTCAATCCGCCGGCGGATCAATATGGATGACTTTACAATGGTTCGTGACGATGACCTGTTCTCAGACGTCGATCTGAAGGAATCCATTACGTTTAATGAAATAGTCCGTCTCGTTCACGCGCGGCAAATGACGGCGAGTTGACCGCCGTACATAATCAGAACCGTGAGGTGACGCCCGCGAAGGTCGAACGGGCGGAGCAGCCCGGGGCTGACGAGGACTGCGCGTGCTACGAGGTGCGTCATACGCGATTCGTTTTCACTCCTGACAGAGCTGTGGAAGGTTGGCGTGGCGTCCGTATCGGGTCAGCATTCCGTGGCGGAGGCACTGCAACGGGATGGGCCGTATGCAGCAAGTCTGGTCATCGCCGTCGGCAAGGCCGCCTGCAGCATGTTCCTGGGCGCGCTGCCCTGCATATCACCCTCGACACGGTCGGTCATCGTCTCGAAGTACGACCACATCGATTCCGTCTGCCGGGCGAATTCGGCAACCGGGATATTTGAGGCAGGACACCCGGTGCCGGACGAAAATTCCCGCATCGGCATTGCGTATGCGAATCCACTGGGTGAAGAGCGTCCCGGCATCATCTATCCGCCTAATATAACGCCGGATCTCGAAACCGGTATCGGCAACTGGAACGACATACAGATCGGTGTAGCTATCCGCGCCGGACGGTCCAGGCACGGGCAGGGTGGCAACACGGTGATGCCCTGGCCCGGCTATTCGCGTCTGACTGATGAGGATCTCGACGCGATCGTTGCCTACCTGCGCAGCATCGAACCGGTCGAACACCGCGTGCCGCAGCCCGTTGAACCGGGATCCCCGGCCCGTGCGCCGTACGTATATTTCGGTGTCTATGAGCGGCGCTGATCGCAGGACTCGAGGCCCTAGGCGATCCCGCGGCCGTTGCCCGCCAGGCCCTGATTAAGGCCGGAGAGCAAAACCTCGGCGTTGTCGAGGATGAATCGTCTCAGTGCCTCCGCGGCGGGAGACAGCACTTTCCCGGATAGCCGCACGACGTTCCAGGTTCGCACGATCGGTGTGTCCTCGACCGCAAGTACCTTGATCAGGTTGTTGCTGACCTCGAGCCCTATCGTGTGCAAGGACAGGAAGCTGAATCCCATCCCGGCCATCACGGCTTGCTTGATACTTTCATTGCTTGGCATTTCCATGACGACCGCGGGATGTACGCCTTTGGCCTCAAAAAAATCGGTCATGTGCTTTCGCGTTCCCGAGCCGGGCTCGCGAAGTATGAACGGCATGCCGTCCAGTTCTCGCGCCGAGACCCGCAGGGCACGCGCAAGCGGATGACCGGGTGCCGCGACGAACACGTGCGGGTGCGGCGCAAAAGAGTCGGCATGGGCGGCGATGTCTTTCGGCGGCCGGCCCATGACCGCGAGGTCGACTTCGGCATCCCGCAACAACCTCACGAGCTCGTCACGATTTGAATAGACGCGCAGTTTTATTTCGACGCGCGGGTGCAACTCGTGAAAGCGCGCCAAAAGCCGCGGCAGGAAATACTTTGCGGTACTGACGAGGCCCACGTTCAGCTCACCGGCTTCCGTGCGCTTCAGACGGGCCATCATGTCGTCCGCTTCTTTGAGCGTCGCCAGCACGCGCCTTGCGTAGAACACCGCGTACTCGCCCGCGCTGGTCAGCGACACCTTTCGTCCTTCGCGATTGAACAAAGGCAGCCCGAAGCTCGCCTCGAGTTCACGGATCTGCATCGTCACGGCGGGTGCCGTGACATGAAGGACCTCGGAGGCCCTGACGAAGCTCTGCTGGTCGGCGACCGCGAGGAGTGTCCGCAGCTGCCGAAACGTGGGTTTCTTCATTAAATATTTCTTAAGTGGACTGGCATATTTCTTGAATTTAGCTTAGTTCTTGCCGGGCGTACAGTTGCCGCTGCAATCATGACAACCGTCCGGGAGACGCAGCATGAGTCAACTTGCCGAAGCCACAGCGATCACGGACACGAAGAAGCGCTACAGCGCCGGCGTGCTCAAGTACCGGGAAATGGGCTACTGGGAGCCCGACTACGTGCCGCAGGAAACCGACCTGATCTGCCTCTTCCGGATTACGCCACAGGAGGGCGTTGACCCGGTGGAAGCGGCAGCGGCGGTCGCCGGCGAGTCGAGCACGGCCACGTGGACCGTCGTGTGGACCGACCGGTTGACGGCCTGCGACAGCTACCGTGCCAAGGCTTACAAGGTCGAAGAGGTGCCGGGCAACCAGGGCCAGTATTTCGCGTGGGTCGCCTACGACATCATTCTCTTCGAGGAAGGGTCGATCGCCAACATCACGGCGAGCATCATCGGCAACGTGTTCAGCTTCAAGCCCCTCCTCGGATGCCGGCTCGAGGACGTCCGGACCCCCGTCGCGCTCGTCAAGACCTTCAAGGGGCCGCCCACCGGCCTGATCGTCGAACGCGAGCGACTCGACAAAGTCGGCCGGCCGCTGCTCGGTGCCACCACCAAACCCAAACTTGGCCTGTCGGCCCGGAACTATGGCCGGGTCATCTACGAAGGCCTGAAGGGCGGTCTCGATTTCATGAAGGACGACGAGAACATCAACTCGCAACCCTTCATGCACTGGCGCGACCGTTACCTGTACGTCATGGATGCGGTGAACAAGGCGAGCGCGGTCACAGGCGAAATAAAGGGCAGCTACCTGAACGTCACAGCCGCGACCATGGAGGACATCTACGAACGTGCGGAGTTCGCGAAAGAACTCGGCTCCGTCATCATCATGATCGACCTGATCGTCGGCTGGAGCGCGATCCAGAGCATCAGTGGATGGGCGCGCAGGAACGACATGATCCTGCATATGCATCGCGCCGGGCACGGTACCTATACACGCCAGAAAATGCACGGCGTGAGCTTCAGGGTCATCGCCAAGTGGCTGCGCCTGGCGGGCGTCGATCATCTGCACGCCGGCACCGCCGTCGGTAAGCTCGAGGGCGACCCGTTGACTGTCCAGGGCTACTACGCCGTGCTCCGGGAATCGTACAACCGGCAGGACTTGCCACGCGGCATCTACTTCGATCAGGACTGGGCAGACCTCAAGAAGGTCATGCCGGTGGCCTCGGGCGGTATCCATGCCGGCCAGATGCACCAGCTGATCGACCTGTTCGGGGACGACGTCGTGCTGCAATTCGGTGGCGGCACGATCGGTCACCCGGCGGGGATCCAGTCGGGTGCCGTCGCCAACCGCGTGGCGCTGGAGACGATCGTCAAGGCCAGGAACGAGGGTCGCGATATCGCCAACGAGGGCCCCGAAATCCTGAAGCAGGCGGCAAAGAGCTGTACGCCGCTGCAACAGGCCCTGGACACGTGGAAGAACGTGAGCTTCAACTATACGAGCACCGATACCAGCGACTACGTTGCGACACCCACCACGAGCTGACCCGTGACCGGCAGGAGACTACGACTATGATGAGAAACCCCACCGGCCGGATCACGCAGGGGCAGTTCAGCTTCCTGCCGGATCTCACCGACGACGAAATCCGGATGCAGGTCGCCTACGGACTCGACCATGGCTACGCCTGGAGCATCGAGTACACGGACGATCCGCATCCGCGCAACGTGTACTGGGAGATGTACGGCATGCCGATGTTCGACCTGAAGGATCCGGCAGGCGTACTGATGGATCTCGCGGAATGCCGGAAGACGTTTCCGCAGCATTACATCCGGCTGGTTGCGTTCGATTCGACGCGCGGCGTCGAAAGCATACGCATGAGCTTCATCGTGAACCGGCCCGAAAACGAACCGGGTTTCGGCCTCTACCGGCAGGAAGGCCACGGGCGCACGATGGGTTACACGGTCCGTTCGTACGCAACGGACAAGCCGGACGGCGAGCGCTACTAGTCCCGCATCGAAATGGCAAGCCCGAACTACGACATACCCGGTGCGTCGGCTCCCGCCGACTCTGTACCGGCGAATACGCCCGCGGCCGCAGCAGGACCGCGTGATTCCGGCGCGCGCACCGTGGCCGAGGTACTCAAGGAGAGCCGCGTCGAAGCGGTCATGGACGAGCTCGACCGGGACCTGGTCGGGCTTCTGCCGGTCAAGCAGCGCATACGCGACATTGCCGCGTTGCTGGTCATCGACAAGCTGCGCATGAATCTCGGCCTACAGGCGCAGGCGCCCAGCATGCACATGTGTTTTACGGGCAACCCAGGCACGGGCAAGACCACCATTGCCATGCGCATGGCAGAGATCCTGCATCGCCTCGGTTACGTTCGCAGCGGCCACCTCATTGCCGTGACGCGCGACGACCTGGTCGGCGAATATATTGGCCACACGGCACCGAAGACCCGGGAAGTCCTGAAGAAGGCGATGGGCGGGGTGCTCTTTATCGATGAAGCGTATTACCTGTATCGCCCTGAAAACGAACGCGACTACGGACAGGAGGCGATCGAGATCCTGATGCAGGTGATGGAGAATCATCGCGACGACCTGGTGGTGATACTCGCGGGCTACAAGGAACGGATGGACACGTTCTTCCAGTCCAATCCCGGTATGAGCAGCCGTATCGCTCATCACATCGAGTTCCCGGACTACTCGGTGGACGAACTCCTGCGAATCGCCGAACTCATGCTCGAGGAGCAAAACTACGCGTTCGGCGACGGCACGCGCGACGTCATGCGCGATTATCTCGAGCGTCGCATCAGACAGCCCCGATTTGCGAATGCGCGGAGCGTGCGCAACGCGCTCGACCGCGCCCGGCTGCGGCAGGCATCAAGGCTGTTCCGGGACCGCGACTTGGTGCTCAGCAAGACGGATCTGTCGGCGATCGCTCCGGCCGACCTGCTGGCCAGCCGGATCTTCCAGGACGGACGTCCTGTGGGGGACTGAACATGCCGCTCTCCAAGCTGCCGACACTGACCAAGTACCTGATCGAACAACGCCGCCGATACCCGGACGCGAGCGGCGATTTCAATTCGCTGATTCTCGATGTCTCGATCGCGTTCAAGGCGATCGCCCGCCAGGTTTCGCTTGGCGGACTCGTGGACGCCGCCATCGCCATCGACCGAAACGTGCACGGCGAGCTCCAGAAGCCACTCGACATCATCAGCAACGAGATGCTGCTGCGGCAGACCGAATGGTCAGGCAATTTCGCCGGCATGGTCTCCGAGGAAATGGCGGAACCGTACCAGATACCGGAAGGTCACCCACGGGGCAAGTACCTGCTGGTCACCGATCCACTGGATGGGTCGAGCAACATTGACGTGAACGTATCGGTCGGCAGTATTTTCTCGATCCTGCGAGCCCCGGAAGACGTCGTGCGCTCGGGCCGCGACGTGTTGCCCGAGGATTTTCTGCAGCCCGGCAGCCGCCAGGTGGCCGCAGGCTACGCAATCTTCGGCCCAGCTACGATGCTCGTGCTGACTGTAGGCGACGGTGTGGCAGGCTTCACGCTCGATCCCAACCTGGGTGAGTTCAAGCTGACGCATCCGGAAATTCGTGTTCCCCGGGACACGCAGGAATTTGCAATCAATACGTCCAACAGCCGTTTCTGGGAGGCGCCTGTCAAGCGCTACGTCGAAGAGTGCCTGCAGGGGCAGAGCGGTCCGCGGGGAAAAGACTTCAACATGCGCTGGATCGCGAGCCTCGTCGCAGAAGCGCACCGCATCCTGATGCGCGGCGGCGTGTTCCTGTATCCGCGTGACACCAAGGACCTGACGAAGCCCGGCCGACTGCGGCTGCTTTACGAAGCAAACCCCATCGGCATGATCATCGAGCAGGCCGGCGGTCGGGCGAGCAACGGCCACGGCCCGATTCTCGATATCGAACCGCGCGAACTCCATCAGCGTATCGGGTTTGTGTTCGGGTCCATGAGCGAAGTCGAGCGCATCGAGCGCTACCACCAGCATCCGGACGACAAGGCCATGTCCGCGCCCCTGTTCGCCGAGCGCAGCCTGTTCCGCCAGTAGAGGAAAAATCCCGGTGTCTCATCGTCATCCCATCATTGCCGTTACCGGGTCCTCGGGCGCCGGCACGACATCGGTCACGCGTACGTTCCAGAACATCTTCCGCCGTGAGGGACTCAAGCCCGTGCTCATCGAGGGAGACAGCTTTCACCGCTACGATCGCGAGGAGATGAAGCAAAAGATGCTCGAGGCGGACGCTGAGGGCAATCACCACTTCAGTCACTTCGGCATCGAGAATAACCTGTTCGAGGAACTGCAGGCGCTGTTCGAAAGCTACGGAGCCAATGGCACCGGGCACTGCCGGAAGTACCTGCACAGCGACGCGGAAGCGGCCGTCTATAAACAGAAACCGGGAACCTTCACGCCCTGGGAGGAAGTGCCGCCAAATACGGACCTGCTGTTTTACGAGGGACTGCACGGTGCAGTCGTCACTGACGAGGTCAACGTGGCGCGCCACCCGGACCTGTTGATCGGCGTCGTTCCCGTCATCAATCTCGAATGGATCCAGAAGCTCTACCGCGACAAATCCCAGCGCGGCTACACAGCGGAAGCCGTCACCGACACCATCCTCCGGCGCATGCCGGACTACGTGCACTACATCACCCCGCAGTTCGCGCACACCCATGTCAACTTCCAGCGCGTACCCTGCGTGGATACCAGCAACCCGTTCATCGCGAGGGACATTCCAACCGCCGACGAAAGCATCTGTGTCATCCGGTTCGCCAATCCCAAGGGAATCGATTTCCCGTACCTTCTCAACATGATCGACAAATCCTGGATGTCCCGGGCGAACACGATCGTCGTTCCCGGCGGAAAGATGGAGCTCGCCATGCAGATGATTTTCACGCCCTTCATCTGGCGAATCATGGAACGGCGCAAGCACGCCGTGGCCCAGCTATGAGCAAAGCAAGCGCACGACGCATGGCAGATGCCGTGCGCATGCTCTCCGCGGACGCCGTGCAAAAAGCGAACTCCGGGCATCCGGGCGCACCCATGGGCATGGCCGATATCGCGGTCGCGCTGTGGTCACGCCATCCGAAACATGACCCGGCCGATCCGTTGTGGCCGGACCGCGATCGCTTCGTGCTCTCCAACGGCCACGGTTCGATGCTGCTGTACTCGCTGCTGCATCTCGCCGGCTACGACCTGCCGATGAGTGAGCTCGAGGCGTTCCGACAGCTGTCAAGCAAGACGCCGGGACATCCCGAGGTCGGGCTGACGCCCGGGGTCGAGACGACCACCGGACCGCTCGGCCAGGGCCTTGCGAATGCAGCCACGAGACCTGCTCAACCGCTTCGGCGCTGGGCGAGGTACTCTATCCACACTTCGGCATCACGCCCGAAAACCTGGCTGCCTCGGTTCGCGTGATGCTCGATCCCCCGTAACGGAAGCCTTGTCTCATGGACGAACGCTTTGAAATGGTCGTATTCGATCTCGACGGTACACTGATCGACACGGCGCCGGAGATTGCCGCGGCCGTCAACGGCTTCCTCGCGCACTATCGCTGGCCTGCTCTGGACCTGCCGGTCGTAACCCGGTGGATTGGCCGCGGCACGCGTTCGCTGCTGGTCGAAGCGATCGCAGACGCTACCGGAATGCCGGCTGACCAGGTCCGCGCGTCGCAGGATTTCGAGGAGCATGTCCGGACCTTCGACCGCTGTTACGACGCACATTGCGGCACCACGAGCCGGCTTTACCCTGGCGTTCGCGACGTGCTTTTCGGACTCGACCAGGCAGGCGTACAGCTCGCGATCGTGACTAATAAGGAGCAGCGTTACACCTCCCGCGTTCTGCGGGCGCACGGACTGGAGAAGACCTTCGAACGCGTCGTAAGCGGCGACACGCTCGATACGCGAAAGCCGCACCCCGCAGGATTGCTCGCCTGTCTCGCCGCCGGCGGTATTCAGCCCGGGCGCGCGCTGTTCATCGGGGATTCCTCGATCGATGCCGAGACGGCGCGCCGTGCCGGCGTGCGCGTCTGGCTGCTGCCCCATGGCTACAACATGGGGCAGCCTGTTGAGCAGGAACCGGCCGACCGCATCGTCGCCGATTTTGCGGAAATCGGCCGGCTGCTGGCGCCGGGATGCTCGTCACTCACGCACGAGCGGAGCGCGCAGTGAACATGCTGAAGTCTGTCCTGTGGGATGTCGACGGAACGCTCGCAGAGACCGAGCGCGACGGCCATCGGGTGGCGTTCAACATGGCTTTCGAAGCGGCTGGCTTCGACTGGCGATGGTCCGAGGAACGCTACGGCGAGCTGTTGCGGATCGCCGGTGGCCGCGAACGCCTGCTGGCGGACCTCGAGTCGCACGAAGACGCCCCGGCGGACCGGGGCGCCAGGGAAGAACTCGCCGCGCGCGTGCACCGGGAGAAGAACCTATTCTACGCCCAGCTGGTCGGCGAGCGCCGACTCGCGCTGCGGCCCGGTGTTCGCGAGCTGATGGAGGATTGTGCGCGGTCCGGCACGCCGATGGGCATCACGACGACGACCAGCCGGTCCAATCTCGACGCGCTTCTTCGCGTGCAGCTGGGGGACGACTGGCGGGAGCGGTTTGCAAGCGTGGTCGTTGGCGAGGACGTAAAGCGGAAAAAGCCCGACCCGGAGGTATTCCGCATCGCACTGGACGAACTCGGCATCGCACCGGGTGCTGCCCTGGCCATCGAGGATTCGCCGGCCGGCGTCGAGGCCGCCCGCGCCGCGGGCGTGCCGGTCATCGTGACGCGC
>JBGTLY010000158.1:0-2369 GCA_041743865.1 Woeseiaceae bacterium | reverse complement strand
GGCGGCCTCGATCGTCGCCAAGGTAGCGCGCGACCGCTTGATGGCCAGGCTCGGCGACCGCTACCCGGCCTATGGCTGGGGCCACAACGCCGGCTACGGCACGGCGGAGCATCTGCTGGCGATTCGCCAGGCCGGGTTGAGCCCGCATCACCGCCGCAGCTTCGCGCCGGCCCGGCAACTCGTTCTCGGCCTTTCCGACTGACGGCTTCGTCAAGGCCTCACCAATAGAGATTGGCCAGTTTATGGTGTGGAGCTTTGTGTGCTACGCGAATCACCCAAACGCTCCGATGTTGCAGGAGTGTCATCTGATAGGCTCTGTTCGCCTGGAAGTGATGATCACTATCGCCCGCTACGGAAGAACGACACGTCCCCGCCCGCAGCCGTCAATTGCAATGACAGTGCTGTTCGTTATAAACATTTCACCCGCTTGATTTTGGAGGAGACGCAGCATGGACCGGTTCACCGGCGGTTGCCTGTGCGGCAACGTCCGAATTGTGGCGTCGGGACTTCCATACCGGGTCGGCCTTTGTCACTGTCTCGACTGCCGCAAGCATCACGGGGCCCTTTTTCACGCTTCCGCGGTGTTCCCTCAGGATGCGGTGACGATCGATGGCGAAACACGCGACTACGCCGGGCGGTTTTTCTGTCTCCGCTGCGGCTCGTCCATTTTCGCACGCAGCGCGGACGAAATCGAAGTGAACATAGGATCCCTGGATGCCCCTGACCAACTGATGCCAACCTACGAAAGCTGGATCGTCCGTCGAGAGTCCTGGTTGCCGCCGTTTCCGCTCACGAGACGATACGACCGCGATCGTGACGCCAGGAGTCGCTTTGAGGAGTAGGGGTCCTGCAACCTCAACACCGAAACTTCAGCTAAACCATCATCAAGACCATCAAGAAATGACCGCCTCGCCTCCCTTTCTCGGCTTTCCCGATCGCCTCGCCGATGGCCGCATGCCCCGTGCGGTGATCTTCGGAGCCGGTCACGGCAGCACCTATCCCGGCAAGGACAGCAGCGGCTATGCCTTGGCCGCCGACGCCATCCGCGCTGCGAGCCAGGGCGATGCCGCGCTCGTCGAGCACTGGGATTTCGATCTCGGCGGCCCGCTGTTCGACGGCAAGCTGGTCTGCTGCATCGACGCCGGCGACATCCCGACCACCATGCATGACAATGCCGGCAACCGGGCCCGGATCGAGGCGAAGACGCGCGAGGTCCTGGCATTGCCGGCCGTACCGATCCTGCTCGGCGGCGACGATTCCGTGCCCATTCCCTTCCTCGCCGGCTTTGCGGATCACGGGGCGGTCTGGATCCTGCAGATCGACGCCCATATCGACTGGCGCGACGAGTTGCAAGGCGAGCGCTACGGCTATTCGAACCCGATCCGCCGGGCGAGCGAGATGCCGCATGTCGCCGGCATCGTGCAGGTCGGCATCCGTGGCGTCGGCAGCGCACGCCTCACCGAAATCGAAGCGGCACGACAGTATGGCAGCCGCTTCGTGACCGCCCGCGAGGTTCACGCCCAGGGCGTCGAAGCTGCTCTCCGGCATATTCCGGAAGGAGCGCGGATCGTCGTCACCCTCGACTGCGACGGCCTCGATCCCGGCATCATGCCGGGCGTGGCGGCGCGTACGCCCGGCGGCCTCACCTACACGCAGGTGATCGACCTGATCGCGGGTCTCGGCAGGCGGGCCAGGATCGCAGGATTCGACCTTGTCGAGCTCTATCCTCCCGCCGACATTGACGGCCTGTCGGCCCTGACCGCCGCGCGCCTTCTCGTCAATGTGATAGGCACCATCGTCCGGCAGGTCTGAAACCCGGCTTCCTCTCGTAGCATGATGGCTCGACAAGGTTCCATCCGCTGCCCCTACCGCAAACGACCCCGAGTAGGTTGCACGAACGGTGCGAAGGCGCCGTTACGAGTGACCGAGATGTATGCCTTGATCGACACCTCGAACCAGACGCTCGAGGACAGCGCTTCGATCACGCCGGCGCGTCACTCCGGAAGACCGGCCTTGCGGTAGCCATCGACGAAATGCTCGAGCGTCGCAGCGTCGCGGAATGGCTCCGTCGTGGCCCAGTGGCGGGTTGTGAAATGCGGGTTGCCAACGAGGAACAGCTCGACTTCTGCGCGCGCCTCGTCGAGCCGGCCCAGTTGGGCAAGGCTTGCCGCCAGGAAACGGCGTGAGCTCGTACGATAGGTCTCGTCCCTGCGCAGTGTCTCGACGGCGGCTTCGTATTCGCCGGCCGCATACTGCGCCTGGCCGAGCGTCAGATAGTACCAACTTGCCGGGAACGGGTTCAGCCGGAACGCCTTGCGAATGTGCTCGAGGCCCTCCTCGACCCGCCCGGCCAAGACCGCGATGTCGGA
>JBGTLY010000157.1:0-3441 GCA_041743865.1 Woeseiaceae bacterium | reverse complement strand
GGCGGCAAGTCTGCGAAGGAGACCAAGCCCGACAAGGCGGCGAAGCCTGCGACCGGCGACAAGGCCGGCAGTGCCTGACGGATGAAACGCCTTCGCCGCTATCTCGTCGCCGGGCTCCTGGTCTGGATTCCGCTCGGGATCACGGTGCTTTTGATCAGCTTTTTTGTCCGGCTGCTGGACCGGACGCTCGCGCTCGTACCGGCCCGATACCAGCCGGAGGCGTTGCTCGGCTTCGCCATACCCGGGCTCGGTGTACTGCTGACCTTCCTGATCCTGCTCGTCACCGGCATGCTGGTCGCGAACCTCGTCGGGCGCCGCTTCATGCTCGCCTGGGAGTCCCTCCTGCAGCGTATCCCGTTCGTGCGTGCGATTTATTCCGCAGCGAAGAACTTCGCCGAGGTCGTGTTCTCGGAATCGGGCGAATCGTTCAAGAACGTACTTCTTCTCGAGTATCCGCGCAAAGGCCTGTACAGCCTTGCCTTTCAGACCGCCACCGAACTCGGTGAAGTGCAGGGCCGGACGGGCGAAGAAGTCGTCTGCTGCTTCGTACCGACGACGCCGAACCCGACCTCCGGCTACATCGTGGTGGTGCCGAAAAAAGACGTGACCGTGCTCGACATGAGTGTGGACGAAGCGCTTCGTATGATTATCTCGCTCGGCGTTGTCATCCCACGCTGGCATGGCGCGCCCACGACACAACTGCCGCTGGAATAAGGGTTTTCCACGTTGGGGACCGGCGGGACCGCCTTGCCCTCGGCACCCGCAGGCCGTACCATTCCGCTCCTTTTTTGACGTTCGGGCCGCACGCGGCTGCCCGTGACCTACCCCGGAAAAACGCATGCGAACTCATTATTGTGGCCACGTCGGCCAGGCTCTTACCGGGAACGAAGTCACCGTCTGCGGCTGGGTCCACCGCCGCCGCGACCACGGCGGCGTGATCTTCATTGACCTGCGGGACCGCGAAGGCCTCCTGCAGGTCGTGTTCGACCCCGACAATGCCGCGGTCTTCGCCGAGGCGGAACGGATCCGCAGCGAATACGTACTGTGCATCACCGGAACCGTGCGTGAGCGTCCGGCCGGGACCGTCAACGAGAACCTGGCGACGGGCCGCGTGGAGGTGCTTGCGACCACACTCAGCGTGCTCAACCGCTCGGCGACGCCGCCGTTCCACCATGACGAAGTCGCGAACGAGGAGCTGCGCCTCAAGTATCGTTACCTCGATCTCCGGCGTGAATCGATGACGGCAAACCTGCGGCTCCGACATCGCGTGACGAAAGCGATGCGCGAATTCCTCGACGAGGCAGGCTTCGTGGATATCGAAACGCCGATGCTGACGCGGGCCACGCCGGAAGGCGCGCGCGATTACATCGTACCGAGCCGCACGCACCCGGGGAAGTTCTTCGCATTGCCGCAGTCGCCGCAGCTCTTCAAGCAGCTCCTGATGATGTCCGGCTTCGATCGCTACTACCAGATTGCCCGTTGCTTTCGCGACGAGGACCTGCGTGCTGATCGCCAGCCCGAGTTCACGCAGCTCGATATTGAGATGAGCTTCGTCGATGAGGCAATCGTCACTGCGACGATGGAGTCGCTCGTGCGCCACCTGTTCCGGGCGACGCTCGGCATCGAGTTGGCGGATCCGTTTCCGCGCATGAGCTATTCAGAAGCGATGACACGCTTTGGCTCGGACAAGCCGGACCTGCGCATACCGCTCGAACTTACCGAGGTCGGCGACCTGATGTCGTCGGTTGAATTCAAGGTGTTTGCAGGGCCGGCGCAGGACCCGGACGGCCGCGTGGCTGCGCTGCGGGTCCCGGGCGGCGTGTCCCTCACGCGCAAGGAGATCGACGACTACACCGCCTACGTTGCGCGCTACGGCGCCCGGGGCCTGGCTTACATCAAGGTGAACGATTTCGCTGCAGGGCGCGACGGCCTGCAATCGCCGATCCTGAAATTCCTGCCCGAGTCGGCGGTGGACGGCATTCTCGATCGCACGGCTGCCGAAACCGGGGACCTGATTTTCTTTGGCGCCGACAAGGCACGCATCGTCAACGACGCGCTCGGCGCCCTGCGCCTCAAGCTGGGACACGATCGCGGCCTCGTGGCCGCGGGCTGGGCACCGCTCTGGGTCGTCGACTTCCCGATGTTCGAGCGGGACGAGGACGCCGGTCGCTGGATGGCACTGCATCACCCGTTCACGGCACCGTCGGTGAGCGATGTACCGATGCTCAAAGGCGCGCCCGGCAAGGCGCTGTCGAGAGCCTACGACATCGTCCTGAACGGTTCCGAAATCGGCGGCGGCTCTATCCGTATCCACGATCCGGAGGTGCAATCGGCCGTGTTCGACCTGCTCGGCATCGACCCGGACGAAGCGCGCGAGAAGTTCGGATTTCTTTTGACGGCCCTGCAGTACGGCTGTCCGCCGCACGGTGGCATTGCATTCGGCCTTGATCGCATCGTAATGCTGATGGCGGGCGCCGACAGCATCCGCGATGTCATTGCCTTCCCGAAAACGCAGTCCGCGCATTGTCCGTTGACGAATGCGCCCGGACCCGTATCGGCGGAACAGCTCCGGGAAACGGGCATCCGCCTGCGTGCTGCGAAAAGCGACGACGCGTAGCCTGTCGCAGCCGTGACCTCGTGGGATAGACTCACAAGCCGTTGACGCGGCAAGAAGGCCCTCGCATGGCCCGGGCAAGCTCCACGACATTCGCACTCCGCGGCGCGCGGGTATTCGACGGCGATGAAATCCACGACGACCTTGCCGTTGCCGTTGCCGACGGGCACATAGTCGCTGTCGGCACCAGCGGTCCGGCCCGCGCCGAATCACGGACTCTCGCGGGCGGCTTGCTGGTCCCGGGCTTCGTTGACCTGCAGGTCAATGGCGGGGGCGGTGTCCTGTTGAATAACGATCCGACCCGCGACGGCCTGACGCGGATCATTGCCGGTCATCGTGCCCGCGGCACGACCGCCCTGCTGCCGACGGTGATCAGCGACGCGATTGAAACCCAGCGCCGGGCAGTGGCCGCGATAGCAGAGGCTGTTGCGGCGGGCGAATCCGCCGTGCTCGGTGTGCACCTTGAAGGCCCGCACCTGGATCCCGGGAAGCGCGGTGTCCACCGGGACGAGTTTTTCCGGCCGCTGGATGCTGCGGAGCTGGACTGGCTGATTGCTCTCGCGAAACGACTGACCGTGCTGGTCACGCTCGCGCCGGAGCACGTCGATTTGCGAACGATTCGAGCCTTGTCCGACAACGGCGTGATTGTTTGTGCCGGTCACAGCGATGCCAGCGCGGAAACGATCGCGGCTGCTGCAGCGCACGGGCTCAAGGGCTTCACCCACCTGTACAACGCGATGGGGGGCTTTGCGGCCCGCGCCGCCGGCGTGCTCGGCGCGGCGCTCGACCTCGACGATTGTGCCTGCGGGATCATCGTGGACGGGCAG
>JBGTLY010000156.1:0-2923 GCA_041743865.1 Woeseiaceae bacterium | reverse complement strand
GTTGCCGCCGTCGTTCGAGATCTGAATCTTCGCGCCGTTCGGGAATTCCTTGACGTAGACCTGCGGACGTCCGGATTCATTCGTGCAGTACGCCAGCCATTGCCCATTCGGCGAGAACTTCGGTGATCCCTGCGCAAAACTGGTATCGTCGAGCGGCACCGGCGAACGCGAATCGTCGAGAGCGGTCACCATTACTTTCGTCGGTTTGCCGAAGGTCGTGTCGGTGTACACCATCGCGCGCCCGCCGGGCCCGTACGAGCCTGTACTGGAAGAAACGCCCGGTGTGTCCACGCGCACGGGAGGAGCACTGCGGTCGGCCGCCATCTGGAAGAGCTTGAAACGTCCCATCGGACCAGACCGATAACCAATTCGACTGCCATCCGGCGACCAGATCGGCCAGTGACTAATGCCATCGTTCGTGAAGTTCGTCAGCACGCCGGTCGAGAAATCGTAGACGTAAACGTCGTGGCTCGATCCCTCGACCTCGATGGCCAGCCGGCGGCCATCCGGCGAGATCCGCGGGTGCAGGTACGAGCGCGGCGGCAGCGGGAGTTTTTCCGACGTGCCGGTTCTGTCGACCCAATGCAGGGTGCGCGCACCACCATCCGCTTGACCCAGGATGTAAACCAGCGTGCCGTTCGCGGAAATGTCAAAGTTCGCAACGCCCGAATTGCGGCTCATCATCACGCCGTCGAGCACCTTGACCGGCTGTCCCGTCACCGTATGCGACTTCACGTCGAAAGGCACCGCAAACAGAGACCCGGAGCGCGCATAGACGATGTGTCCAGAGGGCGAGTAGCGGGGAAAGAAACCGCCCTCGACCAGCATCTTGCCGCGGCCCGACGCCGGCGCAAATACCGCAATCGACGCGTCGTCGAACGACTCCGAATTGTTAGTCGCCACCGTGAACACAATGCCGCCCGGAAAGGCATCTGGGTTTGCAAGCGTCCGCTCGCCATTGGCGGCGTCGAGTGGCCGCACTTCTACCGGGTCACCGCCCTGGCCCGGAACGCGGACAATGCCGCCCGGAGTCGATGACACGAAATAGATGACATTGTCGGCGGCCCAGGTCGCTCCGCTTGGTTGCGAATTCGCAAACGAGGTGAGTGTTGCCGGAGCGCCGCCGGCGAGCGCGAGCTTGCGCAGGCGTTGGCCTTCGGCCGCCGCCACAAGGCCGACCCACTGCCCGTCGGGAGAGAAGAACGGACTGCCGGTAGCAGGTGTATCGCTGAGCGGCTTCCAGTCGAGCTCGCGGAGCGATCGAATCAGCACGCCGAGTCGTCCTGCGGCGCCGCGTTCGAGGTTTGCCTGATTAGTTGTAAACGTATTGCAGGCGATATGTGTGCCATCGGGTGAGATGGCCAAGCGGCTGAGAAACGTCGAATTGGTTAGCGTGCCCGCGGGCAACGCAACTCCGAAGCGCATAACCTCAGGGCCAAGCCTGCTACGGGGGAACCGAACGGCCACGCCGGCCATTGCTGCTGCGCCGATCGCGGCGCCCGCGACTGCGCCGATCGCGGTGCGCCTCGTTACACCCGAGGGGATTGCGACTGTGGTCTCCGCGCCTTGCGGCGACTGTCGCGCATCGTCGATCTCGAGTCGTGCATCACCGAGATGTCGCAGACGTCGTTTGAGATCTTTTTCCAGGCATCGACGCAACAGGCGAACGATTGGCGTTGGCACCGAAGCGGGGAGCGCGTCCCAGCGTGGTTCGCTCGTCAGGACCGCAGCGAGAGTGTCGGATAGCGTCGCGCCAGCAAACGCTCGCTGACCACTTAGCATCTCGAAAAGCACGCAGCCGAACGCCCAGACGTCGGTCCGCCGATCAAGGGCCTGTCCTCGCGCCTGTTCCGGACTCATATATGCGGCGGTGCCGCTTACGGTGCCCTCACGTGTGGCCTCGACGGTGACCAAAGCTGGATCAAGCCCAGGGCCGCCGCCGACAAGCGGCTTCGCCAAACCAAAGTCGAGGATCTTCACGACGCCGTTCGCGGCGAATTTGATATTGGCCGGCTTCAGATCGCGGTGAATAACACCTCGCTCATGCGCCGCTTCGAGTCCGTCGGCGATCTGACCGGCAATCTCCAGCGCTTCGGGAATCGGCAAAGGTCTATCGGCGATTCGATCGGCGAGCGTCGGCCTTCCACGAGCTCCAACACCAGCGCGGGAACTCCGTTTGAGTCTTCGACGCCGTAAATTTGACCGATGTTTGTGTGACTCAATGCCGCGACGACCTGAGCCTCGCGGCGAAGGCGCCCGAGCCGCTCGGAGTCCTGAGACAGCTGATCGGGGAGGACTTTAATCGCGACCGCACGATTGAGTTTCGGATCGTGGGCTCGGTACACCTCGCCCATGCCGCCGCGACCGAGGAGTGAGACGATCTCGTAGGACCCGAGACGCGAACGGGGTTCGAGCGGCATAGCCTGACCTCCGGTGCGCCCATTATAGGAGTGACAGGGTTTCCAGCGTCGGAGTGCTTTTGCGCTTAGTTTTTGAGGCTTGGGTGGTGTTTAGGACCGCGGCTGACTGCAACGGGAGTCAGGATCCGAAGCTGCCGAGCACGATTCTAGGCGGACGCTCCTGGTCGTGGAGGTCGCCGGTCACGCAAACCTCAGTTCCTGCAACGAAGTCCCGATTGCCCTCGACAAGTAGGCGAGAACTCCCCGATACCAGCCATGACCGCCCCTCGACAGCATCGATAGTGCCGCACGCCTCGATCGTCATCGACACGACTTCACCTTCTGCTTCAGCCAGGGCCTGACGGAACGACGCGGACGAGAATGGAGTGGCAGTCTGCTCGAATGCGAGATCGATGATCTGTCTTGGCTGGTCCATGGTGATCGCGACGTTGTCGAGGCGGCGGCGCAGCGCTGCCTCAACCGCCGACGAGCATGTGGGACACGTCAGCCCTTGCACGCGCGAC
>JBGTLY010000155.1:0-4169 GCA_041743865.1 Woeseiaceae bacterium | reverse complement strand
GCGCGGCCGGTTTCCCGGAAGCGCTTTCGGTGCGGCCAGCCGCAGTCCGGCGGTGCGGGCGTATGCGGCGAACGCTGACCGCGCGGCATCGACGTCACCGGCGTCGACCACTGACAACAGGAACAGGCGCCCCCCGGGCTTTAGCAGGCGCCGGGCTTCAAGGATCGCCGCATCAGGATCGTCTGCGCCGCGCAATACGTCATCCAGGATCACCGTGTCGAACTCGTCATCGGCAAACGGAAGGTCGTACATGTCCCCCTTCCGCAAGCTGCAGTTGGGCAGGCCTGCGAGAAACACTTCGGCGCGCGCATAACGCCGGGCGTCGGCATCGATGTCCACGCCGACGACGCGTTGCGCGCGAGACGCGAGCAGCTTGAGTATGCGTCCCTGGCCGCAGCCGATATCGATGAGGTCGCCGAGGGGCGTCGACACGGTCAGCTCCACGAGCGCCTGGTGCAGGCTGCGGTCTTCTTCGCGAAGGTCGGTGGCCGGCGATACATCCCGCAGCACGCGCAAGCGCGCGAGGTCGCGCGTGAATTCCGGTTCGTCTTCGGGAGCGAGCGCCAGCAGCCGCCGAAGAATCGTGGCCTGCCGGCCTCGCACCGGGGCCCGGTAGAAGACGAAGTGACCGTCCCGGAAACGCTGGAGCATGCGGGCATTGCACAGGATCTTCAGGTGCTGGGATATCCGCGGCTGGCTCTGGCCGAGTACGTCGGCAAGCTCCGAGACACTGCATTCGCCCTGCACGCAGAGCGCGACGAGCCGCAGGCGAACGGGGTCGGCCAGCGCCTTGAATCCGGCAATGAGTTGGTCGGTTTCTTCTTCCATAAATATATAAAGATTTCTTTATATATGAGGCCGAACAGTCTAACACCCCGGGACAACGGGAAAAAGGGTCTTTTGCCGGGCGCTGCCCGCCGGAGCCCCGGTAGGAGCGCCCCATGCGCGCGATGGATTCCCAGGCGCGGCCACTATCTGCCATTCGCGCGCATGGCGCGCTCCTACTGGAGACGCGGGGAGCCGGTCACGACATTCTTGGCAAATACCCGGGTCACATCGACGGCATCGTAGCGACGCCGTCGGCCGCAGTATTCGCAGGTGATCTTCACGCGCCCCTGCTCGGCAAGAACGTCACGAATTTCTGCCTCGCCGAGCAGGCGCAGGATTTCGTCGGTCCGCTTCTTGGAACAGCGGCAGCGGAAACTGACCGGTCGGCCGGCGAACACCCGGACGTCGTCCTCATTGAAGAGTTTGCCAATCAGGTCCGGGCCGGCGGATGCCGGGAAGTCGGCGGCCCGGAGCGTCGCCGCCAGGAGACCCAGGCGGGTCCAGTCGTCGTCATCAATCGCTTGGCCCGGCATCTGCTGCAACAGTACGCCGCCCGACAGCCGATCATCGCTGACCAGTGCCACGTGGCTGGGCAGCTGCACCGAGCGCGTAAAATAGTTTTCGAGACTGGCGCCAAGGGAATGTTGACCGACTTCAACGATGCCCTGGTAGGGCCGTTCCCCGGCGTCTACCGTGATCGCGCAATGCGCATCCTGCAGAAGTTCGTCGAACGTGGTCGCCGTCACCGCCCCGGCGGCGGTTGCCATGCCGCGCAATTCGAGCTGGCTCGTGCACTGCATGACCAGCATGCGCAGCTCGCCGGCACCCTGGATCTGCATCGTCACCGAGCCGTCGAATTTCAGGCTTTGCGCGATGAGCCCGGTTGCTGCCGCGGCATGCCCGAGCGTCTCCTGTACGACGGGCGCGTAATCCTGTGCCCTCAGCATGCGTCGCCACACGCGCGACAGGTAGATGATTTCACCCCGCACCGGCAGCGACTCGAAAGCAAACGGAATGATGTGATCGGCAAACACGATACGCCCGGCTGCGGGCCTACCCGGCCAGCTTGGCTTTCAGCAGCTTGTTGACCGTACCGGGGTTGGCCTTGCCCCCGGTTTCCTTCATTACCTGGCCCACGAAATAGCCAATAAGCCTGTCCTTGCCGGACTGGTATTCCGCGACCTGATCCGGGTTGGCGGCGATAACGCGGTCGACGGCTTCTTCGATGGCCGAGCTGTCGGTGATCTGCTTGAGACCCCGCGCTGCGATCACTTCGTCGGCGCTGCCCTCGCCGGCCCACATGGCCTCGAACACTTCCTTCGCAATCTTGCCGGAGATCGTGTGGTCATCGATGCGATCGACGAGGCCCGCGAGTTGCGGCGCCGTGATGCGCGATGCCGCGATCTCGATGGCCTCACGATTCAGGGCACCGGCCAGTTCGCCGAGAGTCCAGTTGGCAACGAGCTGCGGTGCCGCGGCACTGGCTCTCGCTGCCGTCTCGAAGTAGTCGGCAAGTGCCCTGCTGCCCGTCAGAATGCCGGCGTCGTCCAGTTTCAGGGCGTATTGCTCGACAAAGCGCCGCTGCCTGGCATCAGGAAGTTCCGGGAGCGTCGCGCGTACGGCATCGATGTAGGCCGCATCGATGACGACCGGCAGCAGGTCCGGGTCCGGGAAATAGCGGTAGTCGTTCGCTTCTTCCTTCGTGCGCATGGGGCGCGTCTCATCGCGGTCGGCATCGTAGAGTCGCGTTTCCTGAACGACCTTACCGCCGTCCTCGAGGAATTCCACCTGGCGCTGGATCTCGTAGTTGATGGCTCGCTCGACGAAGCGAAAGGAGTTCAGGTTCTTGAGCTCGGTACGGGTGCCGAGAGTCTTCTGGCCCCGCCGCCGTACGGACACGTTCGCATCGCAGCGAAACGATCCTTCCTGCATGTTGCCGTCCGAGATGTCGAGGTAGCGGACGATCGAATGAATCTTGCGCATGTAGGCAACGGCTTCCCGCGCGGAACGAAGGTCGGGCTCCGAAACGATCTCGAGCAGCGGTGTACCGGCACGGTTCAGGTCGATGCCGGAGTAGCGATCGAGCCCTTCATGGATCGACTTTCCGGCATCCTCCTCGAGGTGTGCCCGCGTGATGCCGATGCGCTTGTCGGCACCGTCATCACCCGCGATGAAAAGTTCGCCCCCGCTGACGATCGGCAACTCGTACTGGCTGATCTGGTAGCCCTTCGGGAGGTCCGGGTAGAAGTAGTTCTTGCGGGCGAAGACCGATCGCGGAGCGACGCTGGCATTCACAGCGAGTCCGAATTTCACCGCCATCTGCACGACCGCCTCGTTCAGTACCGGCAGCGTACCCGGATAGCCGAGGTCGACGAGGCAGGCCTGGGTGTTGGGGGCTGCGCCGTAGGCGGTGGCTGCGCCGGAAAATATCTTGCTCGCGGTCGAAAGCTGTGTGTGAATCTCGAGCCCGATGACCACTTCCCAGCTGGCGGTATTCACGCGTACCCCTCCGGTACCCGCCGGTGCCAGTCGCTGTTCTGCTGGTACTGGTGCGTTGCGGCGAGCAGCAACTGCTCCGACCAGTGCGGCCCCACGAGGTGCAGGCCGACCGGCAGGCCGCCCACCTGGCCGCAAGGCGCGGAGAGGGCCGGCAATCCCGCGAGGTTTGCGCCGATCGTATAAATGTCGTTCAGGTACATCGTGATCGGATCGCCGGTTTTGTCGCCCAGCAGGAAGGCCGGCGTCGGCGTCGTCGGGCCGGCGATCAGGTCGACTTCGGCAAACGCGCGGCGGAAATCCTCGCTGATGAGCTGGCGGACCTTCTGGGCCTTGAGGTAATAGGCATCGTAGTAACCCGCGGACAGCACGTAGGTACCGGTCATGATGCGGCGTTTGACCTCTGCGCCGAAGCCTTCACCGCGGCTGCGGCAGTACAGGTCGGAAAGGTCCTTCGGATTCTCCGCCCGGAAGCCGAAGCGCACACCGTCGAATCGCGACAGGTTGGAAGAACACTCCGCGGGAGCGACGACGTAGTAGGCCGGCACGCAGTAGTCCAGGTTCGGAAGATCGACTTCCGTGAGCGTCGCTCCGCGTGCCTCGAGGACCCGGAGCGCCTCGCGGACCGCGCTTTCGCATCCGGCATCGAGACCGGCATCGAAATGCTGGCGGACGATACCGACGCGCAGCCCGTCGAGCGGCAGGGCGAGGCCGGCAGTGTAGGCCGGCACCGGTTGGTCGATCGAAGTCGAGTCGCGTTCGTCGAAACCGGCCATGACCTCGAGGAGCAGCGCGGCATCCTCGGCTGAACGGGTAATGACGCCCGCCTGGTCGAGACTCGACGC
>JBGTLY010000154.1:0-3143 GCA_041743865.1 Woeseiaceae bacterium | reverse complement strand
CGTTGCGCCTCGAAGGATTCGAGGCGCCCCAGATCCAGCATCCGCAATCCCGCGTCAAGGTGATCGTCACGCAGGCCCGGGAGCAATGGATGATCGCCCAGGAGGTCCATCGTCTTCTTCAACACAAGGAATAGCGCATGAACAAGCCGCTGTCTTCGCAAGTCTTGCGGAAAATGCACGCCTACTGGCGGGCCGCCAACTATCTGTCCGTCGGCCAGATCTACCTCTACGACAACCCGCTGCTGAAGAAGCCGTTGACCCTGAAGCACGTGAAACCGCGACTGCTGGGCCATTGGGGCACGACGCCGGGCTTGAACTTCATCTACGTCCACCTCAACCGCGTCATCAATCAACATGACCTCGATGTGATCTATGTCACCGGGCCCGGACACGGCGGACCCGCCCTGGTGGCCAATACGTACCTGGAGGGAACCTACAGCGAGCTGTACCCGGATATCGCGCAGGACGAAGAGGGGATGAAGAAGCTGTTCACGCAGTTTTCCTTTCCCGGCGGCATCCCCAGCCACGTAGCCCCCGAGACTCCGGGCTCGATCAACGAAGGCGGCGAGCTCGGCTATTCGCTGGCCCACGCCTATGGCGCCGCGTTCGACAATCCCGATTTGCTGGTTGCCTGTGTCGTGGGCGATGGCGAGGCGGAGACCGGCCCGTTGGCGACCAGCTGGCACTCGAACAAGTTCCTCAATCCGGTGCACGACGGCGCCGTGCTTCCCATCCTGCACCTGAACGGCTACAAGATCGCCGGCCCCACGGTGCTTGCCCGCATTTCCCGCGAGGAGCTCGAAGCGCTCTTCCGTGGCTACGGCTACACCCCCTATTTCGTCGAGGGTGACGACCCGAAATCCATGCACCAGCTCATGGCGGCCACGCTCGACACGGTCGTTGCCGACATCGGGGACATCCAGCGCGACGCCCGAAAGAACGGGTTCCGGCAACGGCCGCGCTGGCCGATGATCATCCTGCGCTCGCCGAAGGGCTGGACCGGTCCTGCGGTAGTCGATGGCAAACCCGTCGAAGGGACGTTTCGCGCGCACCAGGTGCCGGTCGCGCAGCTCGCTACCAGGCCCGCGCACCTGAAAGTCCTCGAACAGTGGATGAAGAGCTACCGGCCGCAGGAGCTGTTCGACAAGAACGGCAGGCTCGTTGCGGAACTGGCGGAACTGGCGCCGAAGGGCGACCGGCGAATGGGAGCGAATCCCCATGCCAATGGCGGCCTGCTGCTTCGCGACCTGAAAATGCCGGACTTCCGCGACTACGCGGTCAAGGTGCCGAAACCCGGTGCCGTGGAAGCCGAGTCGACGCGCGTGCAGGGTCAGCTCATCCGCGACGTGCTCAAGCTCAACGCCGACGCACGCAACTTCCGTGTCTTCAGTCCGGACGAAACCGCGTCGAATCGCTGGAGCGCCGTGTTCGAGGTCACCAACCGCTGCTCGACCGCGGACATCACTCCCGAGGATGACCACCTCGCCCCCGATGGCCGGGTGATGGAGATGTTGAGCGAGCACCAGTGCGAGGGTTGGCTCGAGGGCTACCTGCTGACCGGCAGGCACGGCTTCTTCTCCTGCTACGAGGCTTTCATCCACATCATCGATTCGATGTTCAACCAGCACGCCAAGTGGCTGGACGTTACCCGGAAGATTCCGTGGCGGCGGCCGATTGCGTCCCTGAACTACCTGCTGTCCTCGCACGTGTGGCGCCAGGACCACAACGGCTTCACTCACCAGGATCCCGGATTCATCGACCTGGTGGTGAACAAGAAGGCGAGCATCATCCGCGTGTACCTGCCGCCCGATGCCAATACCCTGCTCGCGGTGACCGATCACTGCCTGCGCAGCCGCCACTACGTCAACGTGGTCGTCGCCGGCAAGCAGCCGTCGCCGCAATGGCTGGACATGGAGTCGGCAGTCAAGCACTGCACCGCCGGACTCGGCATCTGGAAATGGGCCAGCAGCGACGCGGGCGGCGAGCCCGACGTGGTGATGGCCTGCGCCGGCGATGTGCCCACCCTGGAGACGCTGGCAGCGGTGGAGATGCTGCGGCAGCATTTTCCGGAGCTGAAGGTCCGCGTCATCAACGTGGTGGACCTGATGGCGCTGCAGCCGCAGAGCGAACATCCTCACGGGCTGAGCGACAGGGATTTCGATGTCCTGTTCACCAGGGACAAGCCCATCGTCTTCGCATACCACGGCTATCCTTCGCTGATCCATCACCTGACGTATCGGCGAACCAACCATCACAACCTGCACGTTCGGGGGTACAAGGAAGAAGGGACCACCACCACGCCCTTCGACATGGCGGTGCTGAACGACATCGATCGATTTCACCTGGTCAAGGACGTCGTCGACCGGGTGCCGAGCCTGGGCCCGCGCGCCGCCTATCTCACCCAGTTCGTCCGGGACAAGCTGATCGACCACCGGCGCTACATCCGGCAGCACGGTGAGGACATGCCGGAAATCCGGAATTGGCGATGGGGTGCCGGAGAAACGGGGAAGACAGGCCCCACGCGCAAAGCGACGAGATGACGGCTGTCGTTCCCGCGATCACGCTCTCGCCGCGCGACTATGACGCGGTCCTGTTCGATATGGACGGCGTGCTGACAAGGAGCGCGATCGTGCATGCGGCGGCGTGGAAAGAGCTGTTCGACGGATTTCTCGAGCAGCGCGCCACCCGGACAGGCGAGCCGTTCGTCCCCTTCGATCTCGACGCCGATTACCGGCGCTACGTCGACGGCAAGCCGCGATTCGACGGCGTGGCAGCTCTCCTCGAGTCGCGCGGCATCGAACTGCCATTGGGAGCCCCCGAAGACGGCCACGAAGTGCAAAGCGTGCACGCGCTGGGCAAGTTGAAGGACCGGTATTTCCTGCAACGCCTGGAGCAGAACGGCGTCGAGCCCTACGAGGCGGCGATCGCGCTGGTGCGCGACCTCCGGGCACAGGCGGTCAAGATCGCCGTAGTGTCCTCGAGCAACAACTGCGCGGCGGTGCTGGAGGCGGCAGGGATCGCGCAGTTGTTCGACACGCGGGTGGACGGGACGGACGTCACCCGACTCGCGCTTCAGGGCAAGCCGGCCCCGGATGCTTTTCTGGAGGCGGCACGGCGACTCGGGGTGGAGGCCTCGCGTGCCG
>JBGTLY010000153.1:0-4318 GCA_041743865.1 Woeseiaceae bacterium | reverse complement strand
TTGCTAGGGTTCATCAATGGGGCCTGCAGCAATCAACCTCCGCCGGCCATCATCGGCACTACGCAGGGTGCTTGTATCAACCAGCCGCCCGCTCCAGTCACTGGGTTCGTCAACGGTACATGCCAGACGTTCAACCCGGCCGACGCGACGTGCCCGGTGGCGAACCGCACGTACTTGCCGGGCGGGTGGGCTCCCGCGCGGCATTTCCGCTTTACGGGTGCGCCAGGCGAAGAGAACCAACCGGGCAAATACCTGCTGGTCGATATCGATCGGACGGTGAATCTGGGCGCTACGTTCCCGGTCGTCGATGCAGTCACCGGCCTGCCCGCTGCCACGCGTACCGACTGTGCCTTTGCGAACTCCTGTACGTGGACAGAAGAAGCGAAGAACTTCGCCAACTGGTACACGTATTACAGGAATCGGTTGTTTGCCGCGGTAGCGGTGACATCGCAGGTACTCTCCGCAGCGACCGATGCCAGCCAGACGTTGCGGTTTGGGTTCGGGCGTATCAATCGCTTCCCGGATGCACCGAATCCGTGGGATCCGCCCACGTCGGGTAACGTCGGAAGCCGTTTCGTGGGACGGCCTTCCATCGACGGCGACAACTTTACAAGTCCGACTGCCGTTGAGCGCGGAGTGAGACCGTTCACGGTGGGAACGTCGGACCGGCAACAGGTATTTGACTGGCTCTTCGGCCTTCAATGGACGGGGTCAACACCTAATCGCGAAGCGATCCATTCGGCTGGCGCTTACTTCACGCGCAGGGACGCTCGCAATCCTTACGCCGACGACCCCTCCGTCGGCGAGCCGGTCGCCAACAATCTTTGGTGCCGGCGGAATTTCAATTTGCTTGCGACTGACGGCGAATGGACAAAGGTCAAGCCGCCGGGAGTCACGCCAAAGCCGCAGCCCAGGATGGAGGATGCTGTCGCGGACGGCATCAACACGACGCCGATTTCAACTGGGTCACCGTTTGGTTCGGTACTGGACATCGACTCCCAAACCGGGCCGATTATCACTGGGTCGAATCGCAAAGACCCGATGCAACTCTATAGCTATCAGTATTTGCCGGCGACGGAGCCATGGTTCACCGCAGGTGCGAGCAGCGACACGTATACGTTGACCGACGTTGCGAAGTACTACTGGGCCAATGATTTGAGGCCGGATCTCGCTAATCGATTTGATCGCGACCTTCCGACCAAGAAGGCGTTCTGGCAGCACATGGTGAATTACATCGTCGGCTACGGCGTGAAAGCGACGATGGACGATGCGACCAATCGCGCGATCATTAATGCCCGCGCGGGTAGCGTAACTTGGCCTTCGGTCGGTACGCCCCCCGAAGACTGTCGAATTGTCGACCTCAATTCGGACCCGGTGAATGCGACGATCGGCGGGTGCGGAACGGTTTATCCGCCCTTGTCTCCAACCCCTGGCTATGGCAATCGGACCAACGACACGTTTCGTGCGGCCGTGGCGTCAGAGGGCAATTTTTATGCTGCTGCCGACCCCGAACAGTTGCGGTCAAGTATTAAGTCCGCGCTCGCCGAGATTCTTGCCGATCCTTCATCGGGTACGGCTCCGAGCGTTTCCAACACGTCCGTAGCAACCGGCAATCTGATCATCGAGAGTAGCTTCCGCACCGATGTCTGGGACGGAAAGGTCGAGGCGTTCGATACCAAAGAGCTGGTTGACTGGCTGATTAGTGGGGTGGGCCTCAAGCCGGCAGCGAAGTGGAGTGCCAATTTTCCGGCATCTGGCGCGCGGAATATCTACACCGCCGTTGGGCCACTTGCATCGGACTTTAGACAGTTCCAGTGGGGCCTTCTGACCGCCGCACAAAGGACGGACCTTGATTCTTTCAGCGAGACCTTGAGCCTGCCCGACAGTCCTGTATTGCAATGGCTTCGAGGGGAGCCCACTACAGAACAAACCAAAGGGGGTGCTCTGAGATTGCGTCCGATCACTGTGCTGGGCGATATTGTCAACTCGACACCACAATTCTCGAAAGCGACCGACCACGCGTATCACTTAGGCCCCGCGGCAGCACTCAATGTTGTCGCGCCGCATGGTTCCAGTGTCTACCGGATCCCGTTTTTGCAGACGAAGAAAACGACGCGCAAGGAAATTGCGATGTTCGGCTCCAACGACGGCATGTTCCACGTCTTGGACGCGCGCGTGGGCGTCGCCACCAGCGGCCGCGAAACTTTCGCCTACGTCCCGCGCTCGCTGTACCCGACTCTGAAAGATCTGACGGCGCCGGCCTATATCCACCGCTACTTCGTTGACGGCCCCGTCGTTGAAGGGGACATCTGGAACGGCACGGCGTGGAAGACGATCGCGATCGGCACTACGGGCGGCGGTGCGCCGGGGCTTTTCGCCTTGGACATTACGACACCGGACGAGACTAGCGCGACGGGGGGTATCACGTTCCTGTGGGACAAACTTCCTGCAGATATCGGTGCCGGTAACGATCTTGGCAACGTGTTTCAACCCGGCGTGATCGGGAGTGTGCGTGACACGACGGCTGCCAACGGCCAGGGGCGTTGGGTGTACATCGTTGGCAATGGCTTCGAAAGCGGCAGCAATGAAGCATCTTTGTTGATCATCGATGCACTGACGGGGTCATTGGTCCGGAGAATCGGCAACCTTGGGGGCACCGCATTGCTTCCCAATGGATTGGGCGCCGTCACGCCTCTATACGATGGCAGCCGCAATATCGTCGCTGTTTACGCGGGTGACAAGCAAGGCAATCTGTGGAAGTTCAATCTGAGCAGCGCCGACAAGACACAGTGGGCTAGCGCATTGGGCTCGATGGCGAGTCCGCTGCCTCTGTTCAAGGCCACCGACAGTGCGAGCGTTGCGCAGCCGATCAGCGCCGCGCCGCGCGTTACTCCACATCCGCTGGGCGGGTTGTTCGTCACCTTCGGTACGGGGAAGCTATTCGAAGTTAGCGACCCAACCGATATGCAGGTTCAATCGCTGTATGCAGTCAGAGACGTAGGGCAAACATCGACATCGACGACGATTCTGAAGTCTGCATTGCAACAGATTCGGCTTGAGCAGTTCGATCTCGATGGCAATGCGGCGACACCGGATGACGTATTTCGGCAGCTGAAAGCCGCTGATCTGGCCGCGTTCAGGCTGGCGCCGCAGAACGGCTTCTATATTCCGCTCATAGACGCAACCACAATGGTGACCGACGGGGAACGCGTCATCGCCAGTCCGATTCTGGATTCGGGATCACTTGCCGTGACGACCTTCTCCCCGACGTCGTTGGGGGATCGCTGCGTGCCGGGTGGGGTGTCGTTCCTGTATCGCTTTGATCTGTCGGGGGCCTTTACGCAAAACGCGTTTGCTGGCCAAGGAGCTGTTGTGGTGGGGCGCAGAGTTTCGCCCGGATCGGTTGGTGGCTTGCCGCCGCTGTACGACGCCATCGATCCGAGTGGGCTGCCGGCCATTCATGCCATGTCTGATACGGACGTCAAGACGATGTTGGCGAACCCGAGGTACAAGATGTCAGGTAACCGCGCAGCTCAGGTACCAGCGGGCGGCGTTTGTGCGCACGTTGGAATGAGGGTTGATGGAACGATTGCCCGAATTCCCACGGTGTGCGCTGGCCTGATGCCGCTGCGGTCGTGGCGCCCCGTGCGATGAGGAGCGGTTGGATGCTTCGGGCTAGAGGTTTCACGCTGATCGAGATGGTGATGGTAATGGCAGTTATCGCCATCCTCACCGCCATCGCGATTCCCAATTACTGGGCCTACGTCGCGCGCAGCAACCGTTCGGAGGCGCGCAGTCAGCTGCTTATTGCGGCGAATTGGGTGGAACGGTGGCGCACGCAACAGGGCTCATATCTTGGTGCCGCTGCGGCGTTGCCCCTTGCCCTCCGCCAATCGCCGGCACAAGGGGCTGCAAAATACGATATTGCGTTACCAGTGAATACGGCGATTGCGTACACGCTTACAGCTACACCTACGGTAGGCGGCCCCATGGCCGCCGATGTGTGTACCTCGATTAGTATCGATCACACGGGACAGCGGACGTTTACTGGCGGGACGCAGGAGGTTTGCTGGGACCGGTAGCACGACTTTCCGTTAGGGCTGGCATGGCATCATTCCCGCGTGATTGCATGGCCTGCCGTCTTAACCATTGACCCATTCGGCTGCGCTTGTGGCGCGGTTCGGTTGCCGGGCTCCAAAAGCATTTCCAATCGAGTGTTGCTGATGTCGGCGCTGGCTGACAGCACGACGACGCTCGTTGACTTGCTGGAAGCCGACGATGTTGGTGCAATGAGTACCTCGCTGGCGAGACTTGGCAT
>JBGTLY010000152.1:0-52990 GCA_041743865.1 Woeseiaceae bacterium | reverse complement strand
TGGAGCCGACCTGGCCGCAACGGCGCCGCTCGGCACCTTCTCCTACAAGGAAACGCTGGGCCCGGTTGAGGTCGCCGCAGGCGACTACCAGATCCGTGTCACGCCAGCCGGCGATGCGGCAACGGTCGTCTATGACTCGGGAACGATCGGCCTGAGCGAAGGTGACGACCTGCTTCTGGCTGCCGTACCTAATACGTCTACCGGGGATTCGCCCATCACCCTCTCCGTGTTGACAGGCACTGGCTCCGCAGAACTGTCGGATGCCGCCACGCCGGCCCGGCTGCGTGTCGTGCATGCGTCCCCGGACGCGCCGGCTGTCGATGTCATTGCGAACGACACGGTCCCGCTGGTCAGCAACCTGGCGTTTCCCGAGGCAACCGGCTTTCTCGACGTCGAACCCGCCACCTACAACGTAAAGGTTACCGCCGCAGGTAACCCGGGCGCGATCGTGATCGACGCAGACCTCGAACTGGATGCCGGTACGACTTACGACGTGCTGGCGATCGGTCCACTCGCCTCGATCGAGCCGCTCGTTGCGACCGATGACTACCGCCGGATCGCAACCGAAGCGAAAATTCGCATAATTCATGCGTCGCCGACCGCTCAGAACGTCGATATCTACGTCACCGCGCCAGGTGCAGACATCACCGCGGAAACTCCCGTACTTGCCGGCGTACCGTTCGGCGAAAACACCGGCTTTCTTTCGCTCCCCGCCGGCGACTACGACGTTACCGTAACGCCGGCAGGCACGACGACGCCCGCCATCGGGCCGGCCGCGATTTCAATCGAGGCTGGTGGCCTGTACACGGCGGTAGCGCGTGATGCCCCGGGTGGCGGAGCACCGCTCGGACTGATTCTGCTCGACGATTTTGTGCCCTAGGCACTGCACCCGTTTGTTTTGCGAGCCTCTCCCCTGAGCTCGTAGCCTCTGGCCCCGTTCCCCACGGGGCCTTTTTTTTAATCACGTTCTATTGCACGGCAGATGTGCCGCTTGCGTTATCGATTGCCTCGAGCTTCTGCCGGAACCGCTCCCGGGCCCGTT
The DNA here is from genome assembly GCA_041743865.1 of Woeseiaceae bacterium. GTDB lineage: Bacteria > Pseudomonadota > Gammaproteobacteria > Steroidobacterales > Woeseiaceae > UBA1847. Next base: position 51,948 of record JBGTLY010000152.1, on the reverse strand, counting down.
CGGCCACCGGCGCGGCCACGATTCGGCGGAGCAGGTCCGGATCCGGATGCAGATCGAACCATGCCCGGAACAGTTCGAGCATCGTCACCGAAGGACCCGGATTTTCGACCAGCGTGACGGGGTCGCCGGGACTGATCTCGCCCTCGTTGAGTACCCGGAAATACACTCCGGGCCGCGCCGCATTGCGAAATCGCAGCCCGAAATTCGAATCCGCCATTTGCAGAGCAAGTTTGCTGCAGGGAATTCTCGGCGCAGTGGCCTCGAGTATCACGTTTCCCACCAGCAGCCGGTCGCCGGCGTTTACGTCCGCGGGGAATTCAGCGACCGTCAGGTTCTCCCCGAACAAGCCGTAGCGCAACTCGCGACCCAGTTCCCGGGACCACGACGCGTAGTCTTCTGCGCTGTACACGTAGACAGCCTGGTCAATTCCGCCATGGTGCGCCAGGTCAACGATAACGTCGGATTCGATCCCGCTTGCCAGGACGCGCATGGCGCCGCGGGCAGGCTGCTTGTCGATGCCGGTGACGAACACGCGTTCGCCGTACCCCATGGTTCGTGCCCGACCGACATTGATGCTGACGACGCGCATCAGCTCCATTTGCTGCGCTCCGGCTCCTGTCCGGCTATTGCTGTGGCCATCACTCCTTGCCAGAGCGGCGTTGATGGGCTCAGGCGTCCACCTTGCCGAGCGCAATCCACAACAGCGTGAACGCCACCAGCGTGACTGCCGCCACGCCGAGAGCGAGGCTAACCCCGAAAACGATACTTAGCATCCGTCACCCTCCCCGTTACCGGAACACCGGCGGGTACTGTCCGCAGGTCAGGTCATTGTCTACGGGCGCGGCGACCGGTGTCACGTCCGAATCAGAGAAAGTGCGTTACAACTACTTCGCTTATGCGTTACAATGCATTCCATGCCCGGTTACAAGGTCTCAACACTCAATCTGCGTATCAGCCCGGCGGTCAAGAATGCAGTCCGGCAAGCTGCCGCGCAGGAACATCGGAGTATCGCCAATATGGTCGAAGTCCTGATCCGCCGGCATTGCGACGAAGCCGGCATCGCAATTTCGGACTTACCCCGTCACCGTCGGCAGCAAAGCGGTGGATGAGCGAACCTTGCGGGCACTGGTCGCGGCCGGGGCCGTCCGGAGAATCGACATCATTGCCAGCGGCGCGCGTTTCCATATCGAAGCCAGCACACCGAACGGGCCCGTGACCGCCGAAACTCGGCATGGCAAAGTGAGGAGCTGGGCAACGCTGGATGCAGCAGCCCGCTGGGTGCGTGGTCTCGGTATGGGCGCTGCGCGTATCAACCTCACGCACTGGCAACCCGCGCAACGCGAGCTTGCTGTTTGACGCAGCGTACCCTGGCCCATTCAGTGGACCGGGGCCGGGCCGTGTGGTGTGATGCTCCCTCCTTCAACAAAAGTCAGGATTATGTTGAGACACTTCTTCGCCGCCTGCCTGATGGCATGGTCGATTGTCGCCTGCACTGCCACTGGCCACGATCCGCTCCCGGGAAATGCTTCCACCACGGCGCAAAAGCCGCATCACCCGGAGTCGCCTGACCAAGTCCTGCACGACGAGGCGCAACGAATTGCGAAGCAGTACATCATCGTCGATACCCACGTCGACGTGCCTTACCGGATCGATGCAAAACCCGCGGACGTGTCTGAGGCAACGGAGGGCGGCGACTTCGATTACCCCCGCGCCGTCGAAGGTGGCCTCAATGCGGCTTTCATGTCCATATTCACGAGCACAACTGTCGCCGATCGCGGCGAGTCGTTCGCACTTGCGAACCGGCTGATCGACCTGGTTGAGGGGCTCGTGAGCGCCAATCCCGACAAGTTTGCGATAGCAACCAGCCCGGACGACGTTCGTCGGCAATTCGCAGTCGGGCTGATTTCACTGCCGCTCGGCATGGAGAACGGGTCGCCGCTCGATGGACAGCTCGAGAACGTGCAGTATTTTTACGAGCGGGGCATTCGCTACATCACACTTGCGCACGGAAAAAGCAATAGCCTGTCGGACTCATCCTACGACGACAATCGGCAGTGGGACGGCCTGAGTGATTTCGGCGTTGAAGTCGTGCGCGAAATGAACAGTCTCGGCATGATGGTCGATGTCAGCCACTTGTCCGATGCCGCATTTTACGACGTGCTTGACGTTTCTTCGGTGCCGGTAATCGCGTCGCATTCTTCGGCCCGGCATTTCACACCGGGCTTCGAGCGCAACATGAGTGACGACATGATCCGAGCACTGGCAGAGCATGGCGGACTGATCATGATCAATTTTGGTTCTTCCTTTATTACCCGTGCGGCCAATGAATACGCAAGCGCCCGTAGTGACGCGGAAAAGGCGTACATGGAATTGCACCCGGACATTCCGGAGAGCGTGGTCGAAGAGGAGTTTCCGAAACGCTACGAAGCCGAGCACGGACCGTTCCCGTTTGCGACGCTCGATGAGGTCCTCGATCATTTCGACCACGTGATTCGACTGGTCGGCGTCGAGTATGTCGGCATCGGTTCAGATTATGACGGCGTTGGTGACTCACTGCCCATCGGCCTCAAGGACGTCTCCACGTACCCCGACCTCGTTCGCGGTCTGCTCGCGCGCGGCTACCGCGAGGAGGACATCGCGAAGATTCTCGGCGGGAACCTCCTGCGCGTATGGAGCGAGGCAGAACACCACGCTACAACATCCGGATGAAGCGTGCCCTCAGGCAACGATGTCCAGGAGCACATAGCGAAGCAGCACCTCGTAACTCTTGATGTCGAGCTTCATGCCCTCGGGCAGCTCGAGCGTGTGGAGGGATTGACCGCCCGGCTCGCGAATTTCCTGGTAGCAACGCGTGCCGTTTCGGTACACGCGATACTCCACGTTGCGATGCTTTCCGAACGTGAGCAGCACGTCGCTCTCGGTCCAGTCCTGAATCGTCACCAATGCCATGTCATCCTCCTGCGGTCCGTCTAGGCGTCATCGCCGTTGCTTACTGCGCTTTTGCAAAGGCTGTGCCAATCGCGGCCGACGGGTCAGGTAAGCCATTAATATTGAAAATCAATCACTTACTGGCAGGTAGTCGCCTATTGTTCCGGCGCGGAGCGAACGCGGGGTGTCAGTAGCTGACACGGATTCGCGCGATTGGCGACAATCGTTTTACATAAGGACCATTCACTGAGCGTCGCCGGACCCGGAAGGCACAGACAAAAAACCTAAGGGCGTAAGGCCGTACCGGGTCTCGCGTGATGAGCTCCCTCTGCTGCGGTCCGTTGTCCATCATAGGGTCCGGGCAGGGCTGTTGAATTCTGCCCGTACGGTCCAATATCCCCTGCCGGCGCGGCCCCGGGCACTGGTTAACGGGCGAACGCGCTGCTATCATCCGCGCCCGAACGGCCTGCGCCGCCCGTGCGCGTGCAGGCTTGGCACGAACGGCAGCTCCATCGGGCTGGCACGTAACACGCAAGGCCTCCGCTCCATAGCACGCTGAAACGGCCGCCCTGGAACGCCAAGGTGCACGGCTGCGATCATGCTCCCGAACGGGTGGCAAACGAAACTAACGAGCAACGAGCACTTCCGAAATGAAAGATCTGAGCACGTACCGCAACATTGGCATCTTCGCCCACGTCGACGCGGGCAAGACCACCACGACAGAGCGCATCCTGAAGCTGACCGGCCGTATTCACCGGACCGGCGAGGTGCATGACGGTCAGGCCACTACGGACTTCATGGAGCAGGAGCAGGAGCGTGGCATTACGATCCAGTCGGCGGCGACGAGTTGCCAGTGGAACAAGCACCGGTTGAATATCATCGATACGCCGGGTCACGTCGATTTTACGATCGAGGTTTACCGCTCGCTGAAAGTGCTCGATGGTGGCATCGGGGTATTCTGCGGCTCAGGCGGTGTGGAACCCCAGTCGGAAACCAACTGGCGTTACGCAAACAATTCCAAAGTGTCGCGGGTCATCTTCGTCAACAAGCTCGACCGGATTGGTGCAGATTACTATCGCGTCGTGAAGCAGATCAGGGACGTCCTGGCTGCCGAACCCCTGGTCATGGTCCTGCCTATCGGCATCGAGGACGATTTCAGGGGCGTCGTGGATATTCTCGAGCGCAAGGCCTATATATGGGGCGAATCGGGCGCGCCGGAAGACTTCGAAATCAGCGACGTGCCGGCCGAGATGGCCGATGTAGTCGAGGAATGGCGTGAGAAGCTGATCGAGACCGCGGTCGAACAGGACGATGAGCTGCTTGAGCAGTATCTCGAAGGCAAAGAGCCTTCGGTCGCAGACCTCAAGCGCTGCGTCCGCAAGGGCACCATCAACCTCAATTTTTTCCCGACCTATTGCGGGTCTGCGTTCAAGAACAAAGGTATACAGAATGTCCTGAATGCCGTCGTCGACTATTTGCCGAATCCGACCGAAGTGCCGCCGCAACCGGAAATGGACCTGGAGGGCAACCCCACCGGTGGCGTTGCGATCGTCGATCCGGATAGACCGCTGCGTGCGCTGGCGTTCAAGATCATGGACGACCGCTATGGTGCCCTGACCTTCACACGCATCTATTCGGGCAGGATCAAGAAAGGCGACAGCGTGCTGAACACGTTTACCGGAAAAACGGAACGTATTGGCCGCATCGTCGAAATGCATGCGAATTCTCGTGAGGAACTGGATTCCGCACAGGCCGGCGATATCGTGGCACTGCTCGGCATGAAGAATACGCGGACAGGACACACGCTCGCGGACCCAGACAAGCCGGCAACCCTCGAGCCGATGGTGTTCCCGGACCCCGTAATTTCCGTTGCGATCGCACCGAAAGACAAAGCGGGCCAGGAAAAAATGGCAATCGCACTGAACAAGATGGTCCAGGAGGATCCCTCGTTCCACATGGCGACGGACGAAGATTCCGGAGAGACCCTGATCAAAGGCATGGGCGAGTTGCATCTCGACATCAAGGTCGACATCCTCCGACGGACGCACAAGGTCGACGTCACCATGGGTAAGCCCCAGGTGGCCTACCGCGAGACAATTACCCAGTCAGTCGATGACATCTACACGCACAAGAAGCAGTCAGGCGGTTCCGGCCAGTATGCCAAGATCGAGTACCGCATCGAGCCCGCGGAAAAAGGCGCAGGCTACGTGTTCGATTCGGAAGTCACGGGCGGCAGCGTGCCCCGCGAGTACTGGGGTGCCATTGAGAAAGCCTTCGGCGGCTGCATGGGCGAAGGCACGATGGCAGGCTACCCCTTGCTGGACGTCAAGTTCGTGCTGGTCGACGGTGCGTTTCACGCGGTGGACTCGTCAGCGCTGGCGTTTGAAATTGCAACCCGCGCGGCCTACCGACAATCGATACCCAAAGCCAGCCCGCAGTTGCTGGAACCGATCATGAAGGTCGACGTGTTCACGCCGGAGGATCACGTGGGCGACGTCATCGGCGATCTCAACCGACGTCGCGGCATGATCCGGGCGCAGGAGTCCGGCCCGACCGGCGTTCGTGTCAAAGCGGATGCGCCGCTGGCCGACATGTTCGGCTACATCGGGCACCTGCGGACGATGACGAGCGGCCGTGGCCAGTTCTCCATGGAATTCTCGCATTACGCCCCGTGTCCGCAGAACGTCGCGGAGGACGTGATCCGGGAAGCGCAGGAACGCAAGGCCCGCAAGTAGGCAAAATCGGCTCCATCAAGCCCCCGGCGGTGTTACCGCCGGGGGCTTTTTTCTGCTGGCGCGTACCGCATCGAGGCTGAAGGCCAGCACGGCGACCCAGTTGAAACCGAAACAGACCAGGTGCGCCGTAGTCAGCGTTTCGCCGTACCAGACACCGGTCATGAACTGCAGCGTGGGCGCAATGAATTGCATGAAGCCGAGCGTGGTCAGTGTCAGGTTTCGCGCCGCCGTCGCAAAAAACAGGAGCGGTAACACGGTAACGGGACCGGCGAGCAAAAGGAGACTCGTCAATGACAAGTCACCCGCCGCAAAAGAGGATTTGCCCGTCGACATCCACCACAGGAGCCAGCCCGTCGCGAAGGGCACGAGCAGGAGGGTCTCGACAAACAAGCCGGGCATGGCATGGATCGAAACCTGCTTCCGAATCACCCCGTACGCCGTGAACAGGCCCGCCAGCGAGAGCGACACCCAGGGCAGTTTTCCGCCGCTGAAGGTGAGGATTGCGACGCCGATTGTCGCGAGCACGGCCGCGACCAATTGCAGGCGGCGCAGGCGTTCACCGAAAAACAGAACGCCGACCAGGACATAAACGAGCGGATTGATGTAATAGCCGAGACTCGTCTCGAAAATGCGCTCGTTGATGACCGCCCAGATGTACACGAACCAGTTGCCCGCAATGCACAGCGCGGCCAATGCAAGCCACGCCAGCATCGGGGGATTCCGGAATGCGTGCCGCACCTGGGAGAGCTGTCGCCGCGCCAGTATGATCAGCAGTCCGAAGGGCACGGCCCAGACGATCCGGTGGGCCAGCACTTCGAGCGGCGCCACCGAATCGACGAGCTTGAAATACACCGGGAATACGCCCCACAGGCTGTAGGCCAGCAATCCCGCGATCACGCCGGTTCGGGCATTCGGTGACGCGAACCCGGTCACCGCGCGGATTCCGGGGCGCGTCTGGTCCGGTTTTGAACCATAAATCAATCCCTTGCAAGAGTCTCTCAACCGGCGAGCGGAACCGGACCGGTGCAAATCTGTGACATAACTCCGCGAAAAGCTGTGACGATATCCGCAGAATTCCCGTCAATCTCGCCGCATTGTGCCCTGCGGTAGCCAACTCGGGCCAGTAAAGCAGGCCAGGGAAGCAGGGCCAGAAAAGCAGGATAGGGACGCACATGTACGAAAAGTTTTTTCGGCTGAATCGCAAGCCGTTTCGCACCAACCCGAAGGGTGCCGAGGTATTTGTCGGTCCTCAAACCGCCCGCATCGTCCAGAGCATGAAATCGGCCCTGGTCGGTAGTGACACCGTCGTGGCCGTAAGCGGCGCCGCAGGGATCGGCAAGTCGACCCTGGTGACGCGCTCACTCGATGGCTTCACAAAGAATCTGAACGTGCTGCATATGCCCCGTGCCCGGCTCAAGCACGATGAAGTTCTCGATTTTCTGCTCACCCATTTAAAGGTCGAAGCGCCGCCGGCGAGCACGATACGGCGGTTCCTGCTGTGCAGGGACGTCGTGGCCCGCTTGTCTCAGGCCGGTCAGGGACTCTGCATCGTGGTCGACGACGCGGAGCGCATCGGCGAAGACGCGCTGGTTGAACTGGAAGCGCTCACGTGCGCTGACGGCCAGGATGCGCATGGCGCGCGAATCGTGCTCCAGGGCAGCGACAATCTGCGAGAACTTCTGCGAACCCCGGCGCTCTCGCGTCTTGCTCAACGTACCCGGTTGCGGTTTCACGTCGAGCCGCTAGGCAAGGGCGAATTGGTGGCGTACCTGAAGCACGCCCTGCGCCTGGCCGGTGGCGATTATGACCAGTTGTTTGACAGCGACGTCGTCCAGTCCTTGCATGAACTTAGCGGCGGCGTTCCCCGAATGGTGAACAACCTCGTGGACGCTCTGCTCAACAGTGCCGCAGAGCAGAAGCGCTCCCGCGTTGACGCCGCTTTCCTGGCGCGCCTCGCGCATGACCAATTCGGGCTGGACTGCGACATGCCGGTTCCCACGCCAGCGGCACCGGCTGTCCCGCCCGCACCCGCAACGTTGCTCAGTAAACGACAGTACGATGCCGGAAACGCACCGGAGTTGATCCAGGATACGCTGCCGGACCTCGAACAACTGGCCCCGGAACTCGCCAACCCGCGCGACGACGTGGACGAGTCCGCGGAGATACCCACCTTGTTCAGCTCCACGAGGATGGAGGCGCCCTGCCCGGCCTCGGCGCCACCCGCAGCGTCCACACCGGCCGAGCGCTCGATAACGGTGAATAACACCGAGACCGCCCGATCCACCGTGCCGGATACGACGACCGTTCCGGCAGCGGCAAAACCTGCAGCCGCACCGCAAGGCGCCGCTGCCTCGTTGAGGCCGTCGGAATACGCTCAGGCCGTCGTGGCGCCAGCCGCCGCCGGTACCGCGGTTGCCGGGGACGATGTGCCGGCGTGGGACAAGGACCCGACGCTGGCCGAGCTGCGCCCTGACCTGGAAGCGCTCGAAATGGCGATGGCAGAGTTCTCGCGGGAGGAGCCTGTGAGGCCCGTAGCCACGGACGACGATCCGGAAATCGAGCTGAAGGACCCGACGCTGGCAGGCGTTCCGGCGATCACGCTCGACATGGCCATCAGCCAGAAAATCGCAGAGGCAACCGAGGCGTTGAGAAAGCACGACCAGACCATCGCCGAAGAGGAGCTTTCTGCTGCCCCGGCTGTGGAAAAGAAGAAGGCCGGTAGCAATGGGAAAGCCGCCGCTGCGCCGGCGGTCCGTCCCGACGAGACTCGGGCCGACGAGCTGAAGGAGGTGGCGGCGGGAATAGCCCGGGCGAAATCCCTGGAGGACGTCGACGACAGGATGGCCGAAACGCTGTTCGGCGAGGAATTCAGTGCAATAGCTGCTGCAGTTGCCGCGAACGCGCCATCATTGGCGAGTGAGGCGCGGGACGCACCGCAAGACACCTTGCAGCTCGAGCGGGAATCGGATCAAAGACCCGCTGACGAGGGCGAATCGTTCGAAGCAACGATGGAGCGGGAGTTCATGGAGGTCTACGGCGCCGACGCAATAGAAGTGTCGCTGCAAGGCGATATGCCCCGCGGCGGTCTCGACCTGTCCGCGTCACAGCGCCTCGCAACCGTGCGCGCGCTTAACGCGGAGCGCAAGCTCTCGGAATCGGCGCGCCTGAGGACGGCCAAGACCAAGTCAGGTAGCGCGGCAGCGAACCGGATAGTTCCGTCCCAGTCGATCGAAGAACAAATCAGCACGTCTTTGACCCAGACCTTGAAAGCGCTTAACACGCGTCCTGCGAACGACGACGATGATGACGACAATCCCCGGAGCGGCTTCTTCAGTCGATTTCGCCGGCACTAGCGCCAACGCACGCATCTGCAGTCGCAATTTGCTGCTATAGTGCCGCCCGTCTCAAATCTGGCAGCATCGAAGTGGAAGCAAAGAATCGACAATCCGGGATCGAAACCTGGCGTTCGATCACCGGCCTGGAATACAAGCACGAAGACGTCGAGGGCGCGCTGCCGCTGATTCTCGCCGTTGCATGCTCGCTCGGCGTTGCGCCTTTCGCGATCATGCGGCTCATGCATGACGAATACCTCATGGCATTCATCGATGTACTCATAATCATCGGCATGCTTTTGCTTGGCACGTGGGTCTACCGGACACAGAAAATTCGCATTGCGTGCGTTCTCCTCTCGCTTATGTGCGTCGTTGGCATTTGCGCATCCGTTTACGCAACAGGGCCACAACAAACTCTCTGGGCATACCCGGCCGTTATGGCCATCTTCTACCTCCTGCGACCCAAGGAGGCGATCATTCTCGTATTCGTTATGATCTCTGCTTTGATGCCAATGCTGCTTTCGGAGACCAGCAGTTTCCAGACGACGACGATAGTCATTACACTTTTGTTGATGGCCTCATTCGCCTACTCGTTCGCCGCGGTCAGCAACCGGCAGCGCGAAATGCTGCTCAGGCTCGCCACGAAAGACCCGCTTACCGGCGTCGGGAACCGCCGCGCCCTGGAAACGAAACTGGCCGAGATCGTCGCTGCTCATGCGCGGAATCCCGAGCCGTGCTCGGTGATCCTTCTGGATCTGGACAATTTCAAAGGTGTCAACGACACGCACGGTCATGCAAAAGGCGATCAGATCCTGAGAAGCATCACCGACATCGTCAACCTGAGGATTCGTGTCACCGACAGCCTCTATCGAATAGGCGGCGAGGAATTTGTCGTCGTCGCCGAACACCAGGCCCTGGACCGTGCGGCGCACCTTGCTGAACAGTTGCGGCTGCTCGTCGAGGCCAACGAACTCGCCAACGACCATGCAGTCACGATTTCGCTCGGGGTTGCCGAGTTGAAAAGCGGAGAGTACGGCAGCGACTGGCTGCAACGGGCAGATTCCGCGCTCTATGACGCGAAACGCAACGGACGCAACGCGACTGCCCTCGCCTGTTGATCCCTAGTCGCTCGGCTCGAGCGCAGCGTCGATATAGCGCTCTACGACCGATTCCAGCATTGCGATAGGCAGCGCGCCGTTCTGCAGAACGACATCGTGAAATTCCCGGAGATCGAATCGTTCACCGAGCAGGCGCTCCGCGTGGCTGCGCATCTGACGGATGCGTAATTCCCCCAGCTTGTAAGCAAGCGCCTGACCCGGCCATGAAATGTAACGATCGATCTCGGCCCGGATATTCCCTTCGGACAGCGAGGTGTTTGCGGACATGAAATCGAGCGCGCGCTGTCTTGTCCAGCCGTGGCTGTGGATGCCTGTGTCGATGACCAGCCTGCAGGCCCGCCACATCTCGTAGCTCAACCGGCCAAAGTGCTCGTAGGGTGATCGATAGATACCCATCTCTACGCCGAGGTTTTCCGTGTAGAGCGCCCAGCCTTCACCGAAGGCGCTGAAGTACAGGTCCTTGCGGAACTCCGGCACATCCTGCATCTCCAGGGCGACCGCGTTCTGGTGATGATGGCCCGGCACCGCCTCGTGCAATGTCAGCGCCGGCAATTCGTACAAGGGACGCTGGTCGAGCGCGTGAGTATTGACCCAGAATGCGCCGCCGTGATCGCCGCCCTGAGGCGCACCGTGGTAGGCGCCGGTCGTATAGTTGGGCGCTATCTCCTCCGGTACCGGGACGACGCCGTAGGGTTGTCTCGGCAGAAAGCCGAAGTAACCCGGCATCACATAGTCGATGCGCTTCGCTGTCCAGGCGGCTGCCATCAGCAATTCGTCACTGCTCGACGCGTAGAACTGCGGATCCGTACGGAGGAATTCAGCGAAGGCCTGGAACCCCCCGTCGAATTCGAGTTCGTCGATAATCGTCTCCATCTCTGCGCGTATACGTCTGACCTCGCGAAGACCCACCTGGTGTATCTCGTCCGCTGTCAGGTCCGGCAGGGTCGTGTATCGGTGTATCTGGAACGAGTAATAGTCATCGCCGCCCGGCAGTGCCTCGGCAGCGAGTGTGCTGGAGGCTTCGTACTCACTGGCAAGGTAGTCCGCGATGGTCGCAAACGCCGGCACGACCGCGTTGCTTATGATTACGCGCGCCTCTGCCCGCAGTCGCTCCTGTTGCACATCACTCAATCGTTCACTCATTACGCGAAACGGTTCGAAAAAGCTGCTTTTCTCCGGATTTTCCTTCACCTGCGCCCGAACGGTCGGTAACACGCCTTCAATAACGACCCGTGGTAACACGAAGCCGCTCGCCGCACCGCGCCGCATGTTGTCGAGGTTTTCACCGAAGTAACGCGGGACGTCGCGCAGCCGGGCAAGGTAGGCTTCATAATCTTCGACGCTGTCCATCCGCACGCCGTTGCTCGCGGTGAGTGCATTCATGAAAAAGCCCGAAAAGGTATTGAAGGGGATTCGCGCAAGGTCCAGTTCGTAGGCACGGACCGAGTCATCGAGCACCCATTGGAAAAGCTCCGCATTCAGACGACTGTCCTCGCTCAGTGCTGCCGGATCGATATCGAGGGCCTGCGCGCGAAAGCGTCGTTCCGTTGCGAGGCGCCGCTCGAGGTCGCCCGGTGCAACCCCCGGCAGCCGATCGTTTTCACTCTCGACACCGGCACGCGTTGCGGCCACCGGGTCTTCGAGCAGGCTGTACTGCCAGTACTCCGCCAGCAGCGCATCGAGGCGCTCATCCGCGGCGGACGGCGTACCGGCAAAGACGATCCCGGTTACAGACAGGACGACGGCGCCGCACAGCGCCGCCGTCATCCGGAGGCAGTCCGGCGATAAATTCATTCCTCGACGGCCTCCAGGGCGCGCTCGCGCGCCGCCTCGAACTCGTCGCCCGGCGTCCAGGTCGGCAATTCATCCGCATTCGCAATCGCGAGCCCTGTCCAGTAACCGAGCCGGGCATCCTCGATCATGCCATCGAAATTCCAGGAGTCGTCGTACTCGTCGCTCGGCTGGTGGTAATTCACGTCGGTGTAATGGTCGACCTGCTCACGGCCCCACTCAGGTGGCCGATCGACGAACTCGGTGCCCGTGTCGAGGTACATGGCCGGGACGCCGATCTTCGCAAAACTGAACTGGTCGGAGCGGTAGAAGTATCCGCGATCCGCAAACTGGTCGGGCTTGACGATGCGCCCCTGCTCTTTCGCGATCAGCTCGACGATCTGGTCGATCGAGGATTTGCCGAGTCCGACGAATGTCACGTCGTGCGTATGCCCCCAGATGTTACCGCCATCGTAGTTCAGGTTTGCCGCAATCCTGCCGGGCGGAAAAGTGGGATGTTGCGCATACCACTTGGACCCCAGGAGTCCTTGCTCCTCGGCACCCACCAAAGCCACCAGGATCGACCGGCGCGGGGCCTCCGGCAATGCCTTTATGGCTTTTGCGATTGCGAGCACCTGCGCAACCCCCGATGCGTTGTCCATGGCGCCATTGTAAATGGCATCGCCCGCCTCGTTCGGTGTCGCGATCCCCAGGTGGTCATGGTGTGCGGTATAGATGACAGCCTCATCACGGAGTTCGGGATCGTTGCCGGGAATCAGGCCAAGTACGTTTGCGGATTCGACACGCTCGATAGCGACGTCCATCGAAATGGAGGTGGTGATGCCAAGCGGTACCGGTTCGAAGTCCCGGTTGTAAGCCCGCTCCCGAAGTTCGTCCAGGTCATGACCCGCCAGGGCGATCAGCTCACGCGCGGTATCCTCGGTCACCCAGGCATTGACCTGGTTGCGGGGTTCGTCGCCGGCCGGCAGTTCGAACTGCTGCCCGGTCCAGGATGTCTGAACCACCTGAAAGGGGTAGCCAGCCGAAGGCTGGGTGTGAATGACGATCGCACCAACGGCGCCCTGGCGGGCTGCGCTGAGATACTTGTAGTCCCAGCGTCCATACCAGAGCCGGGTCTCCCCCGCGAACAATTCAGGATCCCAGTCGGGGTCATTGTTCATGATGACGAGCACCTTGCCTTCGAGGTCGGCATCCTTGAAATCGTCCCACTCGTACTCCGGAGCCTGAATACCGTAGCCGACGAAGACGAGCTCGGCATTCTCGACGACGGCCTTTTCTGACTGCACGCCACTCGATACGATGAACTGGTCCCACTGGTCGAGCGTCATCGTCTTGCCATGGCCCTCGAACGTCCACGTATCCGGTTGGGTCGCCTCGATACCGACGAGCTCGAACCGCTGCTCCCAACTGTCGTCCCCGGCGCCCGGCTCGAGGCCCAGTGACGCCATTTCGTTCGCCAGGTATGTCCGCGCCTTTTCATCTCCGGCACTGCCGGGTCCGCGGCCTTCGTACGCATCGCCAGAAATCTCGACGACGATGTCGCGCATGTAATCCGCCGTGATAGCGAGCGCCGCCTTCTCGGCCTCGTTGTTGCCCTGGGCAGCATCGTTCTGGGCCAGCGGCGGCGACGTTTCCGGAGTCGGGGGAACCGGGTCCCCGCCACAGGCGGCAAGTGCGACGATCAGCGATGAAAGCATAGCGGCGTGACGTTGGTACACGTTTCTGACTCCTTTTCGGATGGGCGAGAAGCACAGGGCAGGTCGATTTCGACCTGCCGATCAAGCCGTTCGGCCTTTAGCCTGTCATTAGAGCCCATGATCGGCGATTTGCGCTCGCATGGTATCAGGCCCGGCCTGTCGGTTTTAGCCGCCGGGATGGCAAAGAATGCAGCGTATTATAGCGGGTGTTTTCCCGCCTCGCCTAGAACCCGACGACGTCGGGCCGCGCGTTGGGCTTGACCAGGTGCATCTGGACGTTGCCAATGGCGCGCTCCAGGAACGCCCCCTCGCAATAGCAGAGGTAGTACTGCCACATGCGGACGAATTCCTCCGGATACCCCAGCGCCCGTACCGAATCGAGACTGGCTTCGAATCGCTCACGCCAGAGTCCTATGGTCCTGGCGTAGTGCGGCGCGATGTCTTCGAGATGCACCACGCGCAGGTCGGTCGCCGACGTCAGGAACTGCAGCATCGAGGTGACAGACGTAAGGCACCCTCCTGGAAACACATACCGTCTTATGAAGTCGACGCTCGAGCGATAACTGTCGAAGTTCTGGTCGGCGATCGTAATCGACTGGAGAAGCATCTGTCCGTCCGCCTTCAACAGGTCGCTGCACTTGCGGAAAAAGCGCTCCTGGTACTCCCAGCCAACGGCTTCGATCATTTCCACGGACACCAGCTTATCAAATTGCCCTTCGAGTTCCCGGTAGTCGAGGTCCAGAATCCGGACGCGATCACCCAGGCCTTCTAAGCGAACCCGCTCCTGTGCATAGTCAAACTGGCGTTCGGAAATCGTTGTCGATGTGACGTGACACCCGTAATGCTTGGCGGCATGGATGGCAAAGCCGCCCCAGCCTGTGCCGATTTCCAGCACCCGGTCGCCTGGCTGAAGGGACAGCTTCCGGCAGATGCGATCGAGCTTTGCCACCGACGCTTCCTCGAGTGACATATCAGACCGCTCGAAAATAGCGCTGGAATACATCATCGTGCGATCCAGCCACAGTGCGTAGAAATCATTCCCGAGGTCGTAGTGCGCGGCGATGTTTCGCCGGCTACCGGTTGGCGTATTTCGATTCATCCGGTGCAGTATTCCTTGCAACGGCCGGGCAAAAACTGCGGCGCCTGCATTCAGATTAGTCAGCACATGCCGGTTTCGCAAGAGTATACGGACAAGGTCCGTGAGTTCGCCGCAGGTCCAGTAGCCCTGCATCCAGGCTTCGGCCGCACCGAGCACTCCGCCAAAAGCAACCTGCGGGTAAAAGCGCGTATCGTTTATCGTGAGGAGCGTCGTCAATGGCATCTCGTCGGTAAGCGATCCGTACGCATCGTGTCGCCGGTTCTCGCAGACGACCAACTGGCCATTCTGAATGAGCTGCATTCGCGAGCGCACGGCACGCCGAGCAAACTGCTCGAAGCCGGAAAGCTTGCGACGCCTTTCCAGGAGCCCCCTGGAGCCTACTGACACTGAATTCATTGTTGACGTTCTTTCGTTACGAAACCGCGATCTTATGTCGCTTGTCCGGATGTTGGTGCACGGGACACCGTTTCAGCCACAATCGCAGCGCCTGCCAGTGAATCGCGGCGACGATCTTGGCGGTCATGGCGGGAAACCGAAGCAGCGTGCGTGCCAGCGAGGTGCCGCTGATTTCCGTCCTGTCGAGGACGACCGCGGCGTCGAAGACACGCCTCCCCTTATGCACATTGGCCATATGTATAGCCAGGCGCTGCGCGGGATTAGTAAAGCACCATTCATATTCCATGTCCATTGGCATGAATGGCGACACGTGCAGCACCTTTGTATCCCGGTATCGAAGAGCCTTGCCACGTTTGTCCGCGTTGCAGGCAGACAGCACATAGGTTGCTCGTTCACCCCACGGCGTGTTCGTTACCTCGGCGACGATCGACTCCGGCTGCAGGCCTTCCTTGTCAAAGCAGTAATAATAGCTTACCGGATTGAAGCAATAGCCGAAGTAGCTGAGGTTGGTCAACAGGCGGATGGGCCCACACGGACGGCGACCGGTCGACTGCTCCACCAGGTCACGCACGCACTCGTCGAGAGGCCTGTCGGCAGGCCCAAGATAGTTCTCCCGTCGAAACCGGGCAAGTGCCGGCCGATGCGCCGACCAGAACCAGCGCTTATCGAACAATGCCGGCAACTCGGCCAGGTCGAGATACATCAGGAACACGCGGTATCCAAACCGGTGTCGCACCGGCGCCTGCCGGGAATGCCTAACCTGTCCTTCGTAAATGCAACTCTGCATCAGTCCTCGCTATTTCGAAGTGATCGAGTGCGTCCAGTGCGCTGACGACACCGTCTTCGTGGAATCCATTCCTCCAGTACGCGCCACAATAGAACGTCCGGTGCACATTAAGCTCCGCTTGTCTTTGCTGCGCAGCGACGGACTCTCGAGAATAAACCGGATGCTCGTAGCGAATTCTTCGAATGATACTGGCAGGGTCAATGTGTCGATCGTTATTCAACGTCACGAAATAACGGCGGCTGGTTTCCAGTCCCTGGAGGGTGTTCATGTCGTACGTGACCGCTACATGCCGCGACGGATTTCGCGGCACATGGTAGTTCCATGCAGCCCATGCGCGACGGCGACGCGGCATGACGGTCGCGTCCGTATGCAGTATCGCTTCATTCTCCTGGTAGGGTATCGCACCCAGAACCGCCGACTCGGTCGGCGTGGCGTCGGACAACAGCGCCAGCGCCTGGTCACTGTGGCAAGCCAGGAACACGGCATCAAACTTTTCGCAGCCGCCGGCATCCGTCCGTATTTCAACGTGCTCAGGCAGGCGTCGGATCCTGCGGACCGGCGCATTCAGCCGAATTCGGTCCCGATGCCCGTCGACCATCCTGGACACGTAACTGCGGGACCCTCCCTCGATGACGCGCCATTCCGGCCGGTCCCGCAACTGCAACAAGCCATGGTTCTCAAAAAATATCACGAGGAACCGAATCGGCATGCGATGCACGGCAACCGGTTCGGCAGACCAGATCGCCGCAGCCATGGGTACGAGGTAGCAGTCCAGGAATTCCCTGCTGAACGCGTGCCTGACGATGTATGACCCTACGGTCTCGGACGGATCTGCCTCACGCACACTGGCTATAGCATGGCGGTTGAATCGAAGAATATCCCGAACCATCCGGTAGAACGGCGGACGTAAAATATTGCGGCGTTGCGAGAACAGCGCATTGAGTGAAGCCCCGTTGTATTCGACCCGGCGATCCTCCGTTTGTACGCTGAAACTCATCACGCTCTTTTTCGTCGATTGGCCCAACTCGTCGAGCAGCGCCAGGAAGTTCGGGTACGTGCGATTGTTGAAAACAATGAACCCGGTGTCGATCTGCAATGTCTGGTGACCGTCATCGACGTCAATCGTATTCGTATGTCCGCCAACATACCCGGCTGCCTCATAGACCGTTACCTCGTGGTCCTTGCGCAGGCGATACGCGGCTGTGTTGCCGGCAATGCCGGTCCCGACGACAGCAATTCGCATTATAACCGCTCCCTCACCATTGCTGCGGAACCCGCCTTACCGATTCAATGTCGTAGCCGAACCCGGCGACACGCTCGAGCAATTCGAGATAGTCGGCTTCCGCAATTTCCGGCGTGCGAGCCATTACCCAGACATGATCGCGCTTGTTGCGGCCGATAATGGTCTCTGTGTACCCGCTGTCCAGGTAGACAATGCGGTAGTCGGCCTTGATGGGCCAGACAAATTGCATGCCCCACTCAGCGTTGGTTTCCATGTCTTGCACGAAACCGGTAGGCGTGTACGTCTTGAGTTTGCCGTCAAAGCCTCCGTCACGGAAGGTGAACGTCGTTTCGATCGTGCCGTCCGGTTTCAACGTATAATTCTCGACAGCGTTATATGCGTGCTTTTCGATAAAAGTCGGAATACTGGCAATGACATACCAGTCGCCCATGAAGCGTTCCAGGTCTACATGATCCACGGTTTGCACTTGAGCCCCTCCTGACGCGCAAGCAGCCAGCAGCGCACCGGATGCGAGCACTGTGAGCTTGTTCAACGCGACGTCTCCCTGTTACTTTCCGGCGACTTCGGCAAGCCCGGGAGAAAGGCGTTCGTGCGCTCGACATAATCGCTATAGCCGGGCCGACGCTTTGCCATCGATTTCTCGAGCAGCGCGACACCAGACACCCGAAGCAACAGGACGCTCATGAGGATCGGGGAAAGCACCGTCCACCATCCACCCGCCGCAACGGCGAAAAGGTAGAATGCCCACCAGATGCAGAACTCCCCGAAGTAGTTCGGGTGCCGGGTGTAACGCCATAAGCCCGTATCGAGTACCTTGCCCCGGTTCGACGGATCGCGCCGAAAGCGCGCAAGTTGCCAATCACCTGTAACCTCAAAGAACATCCCGGTGACCCAGAGAAGCACCGCTACGGCGTCGATCCACGAGACCGGTGCCGCACTCGCGAGTGCCGGAAGCAAGGGCAGCGACACGAACCATGCCAGTGTCGCCTGCAAGCCGAACACAAGATAAAGGCTGGTAACGGCGAACGGCGGATGTGAGTTCCGTAGCGCCTGGTAACGATGGTCTTCGGGCTCGCCCCAATTGCGCATGCCAATATGGACGGCCAGGCGAAGTGCCCATGCGACCAGAAGGACGAAGACAATCAGCGTCCTTGCACCGGCCGCACCGGCCATGGCGATATACGTGACGGCGGCAAGCACGAAGAAGACCGACCACAGGCTGTCAACGAAACTGACGTTTCCGACGCGCAGGCTGACGATCCACGCGGCGGCTCCCAGCACCAGCAAAGCGATCAGAGCAGCCAGCAATGGCACCAATATTGTAGTCACTGCACTGAACCGGAAAACGCCGGCGATTTCACGGTCATACCGTCGAAACGGGCCGCAACGGCCGTCAGTGCCGGCAGCATGACAGCCCAGCCAATGGCGAGCGCTGCCAGTGCGGCGCTCTTGTCCAGAAACTCGACGCCACCGAGTTCCGCGCCTGCGATGTAGCTCAGGGGCCCCGCCACGAAACCAGTGCCGGCGGACAGGGCAGTGCGATTACGGAGCCACCGAAGTGAAGAGTTGAGTGTCGTGGCAAACAGCATCCACATGGCGACGATCCAGTACGGCGCCAGGACCGCAGACAGCAGTCCCGAGGGATAGCTCAACCATCCCGCAGCGACGAGTACGCTGTCGAAAGCAGCCCCGACGACCCCGCACACGATGATCAACATGGCCTCCTCCGCAGGCCTTGCGGCAATGCGCAGGTGCCACGCGATCACGATCGCCACAACAACCGGTCCCACCCAGGGCAGTTGGTTTGCGCCACCCAGCACGGAGGCGAACCAGCCGACCTGGCACAGGAGAAAATTGAGCAATGTCAGCAATTCACGACCTGCATTTACGAAAACGGTAGTGGCTGACGAACCACTCGCGGCCATCGTCCCAGGCGAACAGCTCAGCACAGGCCATGAAGAACATGCGCCACCGCATCCACCAGCGCTCCGCCTCGTTTATCCCGTAGGTGGCTTTGAGAACAGGTATGACCTGCTCCCGCCGCATGTCCATTTGAGCCAGCCATGCGTTGCACGTGCGGGCGTAGTGGCGTCCGTTCCATCGCCATAGCTTCTCGATGTCCAGGTCTTGCTGAAAATGCAGGGGCAGCTCTGTGGATGGCATGATGCCGCCGGAAAAAAAGTGGCGGCTCATCCAGTCACCGGGCCCTGTGTCAAGGTACTCGTAAGGCGTGCTGCGGTGCGTGAATATATGCAGGAAGAATCGGCCGTCGGGTTCGAGCCAGCCGGCAATGCGTTGGAACAGCTCGCGATAATTTCGCATATGTTCAAACATTTCTATCGACACGACCCGGTCGAAACGTTCGCCGGGGTCGAAGTCGTTCATGTCGGCAACCCGTACCTCGATGTTCGCCAGCTGCCGGTCCGTTGCTTGTTGGAGGATAGCGTCGCGCTGCGCGTGTGAGTTGCTGACGGCGAGTATGAACGTCCGGGGGTAGTGTTCGGCGATCCAGAGTGCCATGGAACCCCAGCCGCAACCGAGGTCAAGAATTCGCATACCATCGTGAATACCCGCCCGCCGTGTGGAAATTTCGAGCGCTGCGACCTCCGCCTCGTTGAGATTTGCCGCGTCCGTACTCCAGTAGCCGCAGCTGTATTTGCGGTGTTCGCCCAATACCCGCTCAAAAAAAATGGGTGGAAGCTCATAGTGCTGTTCGTTTGCTAGTTCGGGAACGAGCGCGATCGGCGAATTATCCATGCGAGTGATGAATTCGCGGGTGATGCTGGCAGCGGCCTCCGGATCGCCGGCGCGCAATTCCCTCAGTTTTCGATCGAGTAGTCGGCGTATGCCTTTTCTAACTATGGCGTCGGGCACCATTCCGGATTCGGTCCAGCTCAGTGCCCGCGCGGTCATTCCATTCATGTCGCTCTCCTTTCGTCCGCAGAGGGTACAAAGCAAAGCGCACCGCGCCTATGGCTGGAAATGCTTTGTTACATTACTTTACAACCGGACAGAATCGGGGCGGATACACTGCCACCATGAAAGCCGGGACCATCGAAACCCCGTCGTGTCCGGCGAGCGCTATTCTCGTGACAGCGCCGGCCATCGTCTGGTTTCGCCGCAACCTGCGGCTCGCCGACAATGAGCCGCTCGCCGCCGCGGTCGACACCGGTCAGCCAGTACTGGCTGTCTACGTCCGTGACGTGAACGAGGCGGGTGCCGCGAGCGACTGGTGGCTGTACCACAGCCTGCGGGAACTCTCGACGGATCTAGCAGGACTCGGGTCCCGGCTGATCGTGCTCGAGGGGAGCCCCGCAAAGTGCATACCGGCACTTGCTGAGCAATCGGGGGCTTCGGGACTTTATTTTCCGAACGACGGATCCGCCCGCGGGCGCGCTGAGCAAGACGCCGTGGTGGCAGGCATCTCGATCGATTGTCATGCTTTCGACGACTACTACCTGCACGCACCCGGCACGGTGCTTACCGGTGACGAGACGCCGTACAAAGTGTTCACGCCGTTTTGGAATGCGTGCCGGAATAGTGGCGAGCCTCGGCGGCCGGTGCCCGCGCCCGCCGATATCCGCAACTGTTCCACGGACCTGATCGACGCCATCGAGCGTGCGATGCCCGTACGGCGGCTCGATGAACTCCGCCTGCTGCCGGTGAAACCGGACTGGGCCGCCGGTTTGCGCCGTACATGGCGCCCTGGTGAAGCTGCGGCTTTGCTGCGGCTGGACGAATTCGATGCGCATGTCGCCGACTACAAGGAAAATCGCGACCGGCCGGATCTGGACGCCACGTCCCGCCTCTCGCCGTATCTGCACTTCGGTGAAATCAGTGCGCGACAGGTCTGGCATCATGTCAACGATCTGTCCCAGGCAAAGGGACAGCCCGACGGCGCCTGGCTACGACAACTGTACTGGCGTGATTTCAGTGGGCACGTGCTCTTTCACTTTCCGGAACTGCCCGCCGTGCCGTTACGCAGCGAATTCGAGCACTTCCCCTGGCGCGAAGATCCGGACAGCCTGCGTGCGTGGCAACGGGGGCAGACCGGCTATCCGATCGTCGATGCCGGCATGCGCGAATTGTGGTCGACAGGATGGATGCACAATCGGGTGCGAATGATCGTGGCGTCCTTTCTCGTCAAGAACCTGATGGTCCCCTGGCAATCCGGGGCCACCTGGTTCCTGGACACACTCGTTGACGCAGATCTCGCGAATAACTCGGCGAGCTGGCAGTGGGTCGCGGGTTGCGGCACCGATGCTGCGCCGTATTTTCGAATATTCAATCCGGTTCTCCAGAGCCGTAAATTTGACCCGCAGGGCGACTATATTCGCCGCTGGATACCCGAACTCGCGAATCTCCCGATCGAGTTCATCCATGAACCCTGGCTGGCGGACGGCACGACCCAGCGCCTGTCGAACGTAGCGATCGGAGACGATTATCCGAAGCCGATTGTTGAACTGTCGGGTTCGCGGGAGCGTGCCCTGGAAGCCTATCAGGAAATGCGCAGTTTGATACAATCGCCCGCTGCGCGCCCCGGTAGCTCAGTAGGATAGAGCACCAGATTCCTAATCTGGGGGTCCCATGTTCGAATCATGGTCGGGGCACCATTTTTCGATCCGGCCTGCGTCTGCGTTGGTCAAGTCGACCCGCGACGGCAGACTTCGAGCGCGCGGCCAGACCATTGGAGCTGCTGTCAGCCGCGAATTCGACGAGCGCTACGCCTGCTTTATCTCATTCGCGGCCGGCAGCCGCTCCTATGCACGTCGACGCAACCCTTCAGGAGTCTATTGTTCCGCATGCCAATACACATACGTGATGCCACCCCGGACGACCGCGCAGTCATTGCGGAATTCAACTCGCGTCTTGCTGCCGAAACCGAGGACGGCGTACTGGATCCGGGGATCATCGGTCCTGGCGTGGCGCGGATCCTGGATGATCCATTACTCGGTCGTTACTGGGTAGCCGAGCAGGATGGCGAGATTAGCGGCCAGATCATGGTGACCTTCGAATGGAGCGACTGGCGCAATGGCATGCTGTGGTGGCTGCAAAGTGTCTACGTGCATCCCGACCATCGACGCGACGGCGTATTTACGGCACTGTATCAGCATGTCGAGGCCCTGGCGGCCGAGGCGCCGGATGTCGTCGGAATTCGGCTGTATGTCGAGAAAGACAACACGCGGGCCCAGCAGACATATGTCAAGCTCGGCATGACCATGACCGACTATCAGGTAATGCAGGTGGAATTCGGCGATGCGCCTCACAGGCACGGGAAGACTGATGCTTGAGGTCGGCAACCGTGCGCCCGAATTTGTGCTCCAGGATCACACCGGCTGCGATCAATCGCTGAGCGGCTTGTTGAGCGACGGCCCCCTGCTGTTGTACTTCTATCCTGCAGATTTCACACCGGGCTGCACGAAAGAAGCCTGCACCATCCGTGATTTGCACACGGACATACACAGCGTTGGTCTTTCCGTAGCTGGCGTCAGTCCGCAGGAGAGTGCCAGCCACGCGCGATTTCGGAGTCGGCATTCCCTGCCATTCACCCTGCTTGCAGACCCGGACAAAGTCGTGACGCGCATGTATGGTGCCAACGGGCCGCTCGGCATCGGCGTCCGTCGATGCACCTACCTCGTCGACCAGGACAGGACGATCCGGGGTGCGGTGCTCGCCGACTTCCGTATCGACCGGCACCGGGCGTTCATAGAGAACGCGGTACGCGTTCGTGAGATGGCCGGTATGAAACTGCTGCCCGGCGATCAGCCTTCCGTTTCGTAGGGATCTCCGTAACGCACACGAAGGGTCTTCGTCTTGCCGAACCATGGAATCGACACGATATACATGTTGTCGTATTCGTTCTCGGCAATCGGCGGCACGCGCTTGCTCGCGCCCAGGTTCGCGATCAGTTCAGCCAAGGTGTCACTGTGACCTACAACGAGGATGATCATGCCCTTGTAGTCCGACAGAATCTCCTGCAATACGGTTTCGGTGTCGTCTGCATCATAGGTTCTGATCGGGATATCGAGCGCATCTGCCAGCGGCGCGGCCGTTTCCTGGGTCCGCTTGTACTGGGTCGCGAAAATCGCATCTATTCCCTGGATGACGTCAGCGTCGACCATTTGCCGCGCGAGTTCGGCAGCGCGGCGGCGGCCGGCCTCACTGAGGGAGGGGTCATCGCCACCCTCGACCGCCTTCTCGGCATGTCGCACGAAAATGATGGTCGTCGTCGCCTGCGATTCGAAAAACCATGCAAGACCGACAGCGATGGCCGTGTACAGAAGGATGATTTGGATACGACGGCGTCGCCTACGACGGCGCTTGTTGCCATTATCCGGGGCGCTCTGCATGAGGCGCGACTCTACGGGTTTTTGACAGGCGTGACCAGATACCCAATACAGCCCGCAGCCCGGACACCCTCATACATTGGGTAGCGTTAGTTTCCGTCCTGCGGCTTCCCCGAATCGACCACCCGGAACTCGCCTTCAATCACGTCCTGTGCGCGGCTGGCCGCCGCTCCTGCATGTGGGGATTTCTGCAGCTTGCGCTTGAGCCACCATACCCGAATGCCGATGATCGCCGCGAAAATCAGCATCAGGGACACAACGACAATGAGGGCAAAAAAGCCAAGAACGATCGAGGCTGCGATGGTCAACGCGCCAACGATGACGACGAGCGCATTCGCGATGGGATTGCCGGCCGGAAAGCCTCTGTTCGATGAATAGGTCACACTGCCCTCAGTTGCCGTCACTGCGGCGAGAATAAAAGCCCTCGAACCACGGCGTCCAGGTGCTGCCGCCGGCGTCGGCTTGCTCGAAATATTGTCGCACACGGCCATCGGGAAGTGGCGTCCACAATCCACGAAACGGCAAAGACGTGCCCGTCGCGACAGAGTGAATAGTGCCTTTCAGCAACATTCCGTCGTCGGTAAGGCCGCCGCGTATCTCGATTTGGCTGCCGCTGGCGTCGTTCCAGATTTGTACCCACTCCCCGTCAGCCTTGTCGAAATAGTTGATGCTTGTGCCGGAGCCGCCCGTCGCGCTCTGCCACTCTTCGATGAGCAGGCAGCCCCGTTGCTCACGCCGGATACTGTTGGTTCCTGCTTCTCGACCGTCGGCCAGGTGCACGTCCCAATCGCCGACCCAGAAATCGAACTCGCCGAACACCGGGTCGTGTTCGCACGGATAAGCCTTTGCCGCCATGACTCCAAGCAGTGCATCGAACGCCGGGTCGCCCGGAAGTTTACGCAGCGCGGGATCGTTCCGGATCAAGTCGACGTCGGCGAAACCGCTGTCGGCTAGTGCCTGCAGCGCCTCGACGGCACCCGTCGCGTCGCCGGATTGCGCCCGATGGCGAGCGGTGTCCAGTAAGGACTGTGCCGGCGAAACCGCCGCTGGCATTGGCGTCTGTGCCTGGTGTTCGGTACCCGCCGCGACACACGAACCTAGCGATGAAGCGATAAACATTATTCTTAAAATCAAGTTTTTGGGCAACATTCCCAGACTCTCTCTAAATACGGCGCACCGTCTCTCTAGCTCTGACAGCGCAGCAGTCGGCGGGTTCGCTGAGTCGGCGAAATCGCTCCTGGGTGGAGGCCGTACCTTGCGGTGTTCCGGACAGTTTGCCTTCGCGAGCGTGTTGAATCGGTGTCGAAGCAGCTGCAGAATGCGCCGTTCCGATCGCGCACGGAGAGGTGGCAGAGCGGTTGAATGCACCGGTCTTGAAAACCGGCAAGGGTTTATAGCCCTTCGTGGGTTCAAATCCCACCCTCTCCGCCACCTGATAGATGTAAGGGGCCGGAATGGCTCCTTTTCAATTCGCTTGAGCCCCCGATTATCTCAATCTGCGGCTAGAATCCGGGCCAGCAGATCCGGGTCGTCAGGCAACAGTCCCGAGGCCGGCAAACGGGGCACGACTTCGCGCCATCTCGGCCACAGCTCGAAGGCTTTCCTGAACAACGGCAAAGCCTGTTCCACCTCGCCGGCGCCGGCAAGCGTCGCAGCATGCCAGAAGATCATTTCGTGATTGTCCGGGACCAGCGCCTCGGCCGCGGCATACACCTCGACGGCTTTTTCGATGTTGCCGTCTGTCATATGGCCATCCCCCTCGTTCATGAGGTTGTAGGCGCGATTCATGGTCAAGAGGCGACGCAATTCCCCCAGAGGCTCCGGATGGTCTTCGATCCGAAGATCAAACATGCGGCCACCCCATGCCGGTTGCGTGCGGTCTCCGCTGACCACCAGCAGCGCGGCGGATTGTCTCCCTCGAATATCGCCGCCTTCACGCTCAGCGGCCTCGAGCGCCGCCATCATGCGTTCCGCGAGGTCGCCGTTCGACGATTCGTAAGCACTTGCCATAGCTTCGCAAACCGTCGGCTTCCACATCAGATTTGCCTGCACTGTGAAACCGTCACCGGCGGTATCACAGTACTCGACAATGGCCTTGTCTCCCGTATGATTCGCCACAATACCGTTGGCGTCCACCATACCGACCTGACGCACGTTTGCGTGATCGTCGATGAGAAGAAGCGCTCCAAGCGCTTGCGACGCGTCCTTGCCGGCGCGCATCAATTGCAGGCCCAGCGGCCCATAGTCAGGCTCGACAAACGACTGCGTGGCCACCGCGCCAACCCCCGGCTCAGCCCACGATACGATCGACCCCACGGAGAACCAATGCGACTGGACGGCGACGCCGAGTTCCCCAGTGTCCGCGTCCCTGGCCACAATGGAGTACGTGTTTACAGGACGGGCCGTGTGGTCCGCGAATGCCGACGCGCACGTCAGGCCAAGTAAAGAGATAAGACAGTTTCGTCGTGTCATGCCCACCCTCCAGTGCACTATGTTCAGGTTCACGAGTGTTCCGCGACCGGCCTGTCCCGGCTGTTCCTGCGGCGTGCCACGACGTATATGAGTCCGCCGCTTGCCAGCAAGGCGATGCTCAGCAATCCCTCGGCAGGGCGCGAGTACAGCACATAGCAGAGGGTCCAGCCCATTACCAGCAGGTATGCAAGCGGCGTAAACGGGTAGCCGAAGGTTCGGTACGGACGCGGGAGTTCCGGCTCCCGGGCGCGTAGCACAAAAACGCCGAATACCGTCACGAAACTGTTCAGGGCGAGCGTGAATCCGGCGAATACAAGTATGCGCTCGAATCCCGACGTCATGATGAAGGCAATTGCCACGCCGGACTGAAGGCCGATGGCTATGTACGGCAGTCCGTCACGGTTGACCCGTGCAAGAATGCCGAGTGCGCGGAAATCCTCGCCAACAACCTGCAGAACGCGGGGACCGGCAAGAGTCATCGCGCTCACGGTCGAGACCAGGAGGAGCGCAAGGACCAGCCCGGTAAAACGGCCCCAATCCTCACCGAAGGCAGCGACCGCGGCGAGATAGCCGATCTCGACATTGCCGGCCAGCTCGTCCATGGGTGCAACCGCGAGGAACACGGCATTCAGCGCGACATACAGGCAGGTCACTGTCGAAGTGCCTACCAGCAGGATCCTCGGCAGGTCGCGCTGTGGATTGTCCAGTTCGCTCGACAGGTAAGTCGCCGCATTCCACCCGGTGTAGGCATAACTTACGTAGATCAGGGAGACCGCAAAAGCACCGGTCGCGATGAGCGCACCATCACCTGCTTCCGGGTGGAACCGCACATGATGGCCGGCATCGGCCGCGAGGAGCGCCAGGACACAGAACAGCACGATGACAACGAGCTTCAACAGCGTGAACACCGCCTGCAGGCCGCCACTCTGGCGACGGCTGAACGAGTGTGCGGCGGCAAGTATCACGACCAGCAGTACGGCGAACAGCTTTCCGAGCCAGGGCCTATCCCCCAGGCCGAAAGCCGGCAACGCGTAGGCGGCGAAAGTCATCGCCGCGAGCGCCGTCGGCGCTGCAAATCCAATGGTCGCCGACACCCAGCCGGAAGCGAACCCGGCGGCCGGATGATAGATGCGCGACAGGAAATTATACTCGCCCCCCGATCGCGGCAGGGCTGCACCGAGCTCTGCGTAAGTCATGGCGCCGCACAGGGCGACCGCACCGCCAAGCGCCCACAGGACCAGAATCACGAAGCCCGAACGGATGTCGAGCAGCTGGAAGCCCAGACTGGTGAAGACGCCGGTCCCGATCATATTGGCGATGACTACGGCGGTCACCGTCGTCCGGTGATACTTGAAATTGGCCCCGGCGCTCACAGGTCTCGGAGGATACGCGATCCCGAAGCACTGGAGGTATACCCATGACGACCGTACTGATCACCGGCTGTAACCGGGGTATCGGCCTCGAACTCGTGCGACAGTTCAGCGAGCGTCGTGACGAAGTCATCGCCGTATGCCGTCGTGCCAGTGACGAACTGCGGGATCTGGATGTGGAAACGGTCGAGGGGATCGACGTCTCGGACGGTGCTTCGATTCAAGCCCTGAAACGCACACTTGGCGGCCGGCCGATCGACATCTTGTTGAACAATGCGGGCATCCTGAAGGCGGACGAGTTCGGCGACATCGACTATGACGCTATGCTGGAGCAGTACCGCGTCAATTCGCTCGGCCCGTTGCGCGTCACCGAAGCCCTGGCCGACAACCTCCACGAGGGCGCCCGGATTGTCATCATCACGAGCAGGGTAGGCTCGATCGAGGACAACGGATCCGGCGGCTACTACGGGTACCGCGCCTCCAAGACCGCCGTCAACCAGATCGGCACCAACCTGGCGCTCGAGTTCAAGGCGCGAGGCGTCTCAGTGGCTATGCTGCATCCGGGGATGGTCGCAACGGGGATGACCGGTGGCCGTGGTATCGAGCCGGCCGTCGCCGCCCGCGGGCTCATCCAGTGCATCGACTCCCTGACGCCGGAGAATACGGGCGGCTTCTGGCACGCCGAGGGATACCGGCTGCCCTGGTGAGTTACGTCCAATATCGTCGTTGCCGCGTGGCTGAAATGTTATTATCCGGCGACGCCCTTATCGAAGGAATTCTGTCATGCAGGACAAGTTGAGCTACGTATCGCCGGTTGCCGATGCCTCGGTCGAGGCCCGGTCGAATTTTATCTGGAGATGCTACGCACATGTCATCGGCGGTATCCTCGCATTCGCTGCGGTCGAGTACTACCTGATCACGTCTGGCATCGCCTACCAGATTGCGCCGGTGTTGCTCAGAAGCTGGCTGCTGACGCTCGGCGCTTTCATGCTGGTCGGCTGGGGTGCATCACACGTAGCGCACAAGTTGACGTCCAAGCCCGCACAGTATGCTGCGTATGCGTTGCTCGTCGTTGCGCAGGCCCTGATCTTCTCGCCGCTCATCCTCGTTGCGGCCACGCGGGCGCCTGGCGTCCTCGACAGTGCGATCGGCGTTACGGTCATCGGCTGCATCGGGCTGATCTCGGTGGCAATGATAACGCGCAAGGATTTCTCTTTCCTGCGTGGCATCTTGCTCTGGGGCTTCTTCCTCGCAATGGGCGCGATCGTCGGGGCCCTGGTATTCGGCTTCGAGCTCGGCACCTGGTTTTCCGTCGCGATGATCGGCTTTGCCGGCGCCGCAGTGCTTTACGACACCTCGAACATCCTGCACCACTACCCTGAAGACCGCTACGTCGCTGCGTCGATGGCACTGTTCGCGTCCATCGCATTGATGTTCTGGTACGTGCTACAGCTGTTCCTGAACCGCGACTGACCTTCGCGTGATCACCGAGTCTCCGCCCATGTACGGGCGGAGCACCTCGGGCACCTGGATGCTGCCGTCGGCTTGCTGGTAGTTTTCCACGACTGCTATCAGTGCCCGCCCGGCAGCTACGCCCGAGCCGTTCAGCGTGTGGATGAGCTCCGGTTTGCCGGTATCGGCATTTCGGACGCGCGCCTTCATGCGCCGGGCCTGGAAATCCGTGCAATTGCTGCAGGACGAGATTTCCCGGTACCGGCGCTGGCCGGGCAGCCAGACCTCGAGATCGTAGGTCTTCGCCGCACTGAAACCGATATCGCCCGCGCACAGCGCAACGACACGGTATGGCAGGCCGAGCCGCTGGAGAATGACCTCCGCGTGGCTCGTGAGGTCCTCGAGCGCGCGTATCGATTCGGCCGCATGGACGAGATGCACGAGCTCAACCTTTTCAAACTGGTGCTGCCGGATCATGCCTCTCGTGTCCTGGCCATAGGAACCCGCCTCCGAGCGAAAACACGGCGTGTGCGCCGTGTAACGCCGTGGCAGATCGGCCGCATCGAAAATCGTATCCCTGGCCAGGTTGGTAAGCGGCACTTCCGCCGTCGGAACGAGGTAAAACGGCGACTCTGAATCGGTGCGGAACAGGTCTGCCCCGAATTTCGGCAACTGCCCGGTACCGATCAGTGCTGGCGCATGCACGAGATACGGCACGTAGGCTTCCTCGTAGCCGTGCTCACCGGTATGCGTATCTAGCATGAACTGGATAAGTGCCCGCTGCAGGCGTGCCAGCCCACCACTCATCACGACAAACCGCGCTCCCGAAATCTTCGCGGCGCTGTCGAAATCGAGCAATCCCAGTCCTTCACCGAGTTCGATATGGTCGCGAACGGGGAACTCAAAGGACGCGGGCTCGCCCCAGCGGCGAACCTCGACGTTCGCCGTGTCGTCCTTGCCCTCGGGTACGTCGGGCGCCAGCAGGTTCGGCAGGCCAAGTTCGATATCCTCAAGCGCCGACTGCACATCGTTCAGGCCAGCCTCCGCAGCGTCGAGACGGTCGCCCATGCTCCTGACGGCCGCGAGCAACGGCCCGATATCCACGCCTTCCGCTTTTGCCTTACCTATACCTTTGGCGCTGGCATTGCGTTCCGCCTGTAGCCGCTCGGTTTCGATCTGCAGCGACTTGCGCCGCTCCTCGAGCGCACGGTAGCCGTCAGCATCGAACGTGAAGCCCCGACGGGCGAAATTCCTCGCAACCTCATCGCTTGCCTGTCGGAGAAGTTTCGGATCGATCATTTGTCGCCTTTTGCCTGCTGTTTCAGGTCGCGCCTGCGCCGCTCAATATCCTCGAGTTTCTCGCGAATCCGGATCTCCATGCCGCGGGGCACCGGATGATAATACCTGGCCGGTGGCATGTCGTCCGGGAAGTAGGTTTCGCCGATGGCAATGGCGTCTTCCTCGTCATGGGCATACCGATAGTCTTTGCCATAGCCGAGGCCCTTCATCAGGGCCGTGGGGGCGTTACGAAGATGCATCGGTACTTCGAGCGAGCCGAAGTGTCGGGCGTCCTCCGCCGCAGCACCCGCCGCCTTGTACACGGCGTTGCTCTTGGCGGCGCAAGCCAGATAGACCACCGCCTGGGCAAGTGACAGTTCACCCTCGGGACTACCCAGCCGTTCGAGAACGTCCCAGGCGTTTAGAGCGAGCTGCAGGGCGCGCGGATCAGCATTGCCGACATCCTCGGAGGCCACCCGTACCATGCGCCGTGCGATGTACAGCGGTTCGCAGCCGCCATCCAGCATCCGCATCAGCCAGTACAGCGACGCGTCCGGATCGCTGCCGCGAATCGATTTGTGCAGGGCGGAAATCTGGTCGTAAAAATACTCGCCCTTGTTGTCGAACCGGCGGCCCCCCCCGGAGATTACTTCGCGTACTGTGCCGGAGTCTGCGACGCCGTCCTCCGCCAGGTCGGCAGCGAGCTCCAGGAAATTGAGCGCGCGCCGCGCATCGCCATCCGCGGCGGTAGCCATCAACGCCAGGCTGTCGGTTTCGATCGTGACACGGCCGGCAAGGCCCTGGGCCGTGTCAGTCAGAGCTCGCTCGAGCAGTTGTCTGATCGACGTCTCGTCTAACGGCTTCAGCACATAAATCCGTGCCCGTGACAACAACGCATTGTTTAACTCGAAGGACGGGTTTTCTGTCGTAGCACCGATGAATACGAACGTTCCGTCTTCGACGAATGGAAGAAAGGCATCCTGCTGCGATTTGTTGAAGCGATGCACTTCGTCGAGGAAGAGTACGGTGCCCTGTTCCTTGGCATGGCGGTAGCGGCGCGCTTCGTCGACTGCGGCTCGAATGTCCTTGACGCCCGCCATCACCGCCGACAGCGCGATGAATTGCGACTCCGATTGCTGGGCAACCATGCGCGCGAGCGTCGTCTTTCCAGTGCCCGGCGGGCCCCAGAAAATCATGGAATGCAGTCGTCCGCTGGCGATTGCCTGCGCCAGCGGCTTCCCGGGCGCGACGAGATGATCCTGGCCGGCAAAAGTAGTGAGCGAACGTGGCCGCATGCGATCGGCGAGCGGGCGGCCGGGATTCTGCGGCTCGTTCGCGGCAAACAGGTCGGCGGTCATTCGTTCAGTCCCTTGCGGCTCCGCCAGCCAGCCAGTATTCGACGTGCAGTGCCCATCCGCCGATTCCAGCGGCAGCGGCCAGGATGCCGACGCCGATGCCGCCGCAGTTGGCAACGACATCGAGCCAGTCCGCCGTGCGGTAGCCAACGACACGCTGGCAGAGCTCGATGAGCAGGCCGAACGCAAGTAGCCCGAGCACGATTCGCCAGTACGCCTGCCGCCGGTACTGACCCGCGAACCAGATTGCGAGCAGCGCGAAGGTGATCCCGTGCGCCCACTTGTCGATTCCTCCGAACCACGAGCTGAAGGTACTGCTGCCGGACCAAAAGGCCGGCATCAGTGCAACCATGAG
This sequence comes from Woeseiaceae bacterium, assembly GCA_041743865.1. Classification (GTDB taxonomy): domain Bacteria; phylum Pseudomonadota; class Gammaproteobacteria; order Steroidobacterales; family Woeseiaceae; genus UBA1847. The sequence continues at coordinate 20,193 of JBGTLY010000152.1, read as the reverse complement.
CACGATGAGTAGAATAGCGACGCTGGCGATGCGCCAGCCCTGCGGGTAGCGAAGAGGCAGCATCAGTTGGTGCCGTTCGGTGGCGTCGCCGGCGTACCGACGACGTCCACATCGTCGGGAATTTCGAAGTCGAACAGCGCGCCGTCTATCGCCCCGTTGACATCGACATCATCGAGCGTCACCACGGTGGTCTGTTCCAAATTGTCGACAAAGACCATGCGTGCCAGCGTCTCTCCACTGAAGCCGAGTTCAACGTGACGAAAGCCGCTGTCGGGATCGACCGGCACGAGGCGCACCCAGGTCAGGCCCCCATGCGATGCGCTGCCTTCATAGTGAAACTCGGCCAGGACATCATCGGACCCGCCCAGCAACAGCGCGGGCGTGCTCGCAAGGGCCGCGGATTGCGGCTTCACTGTTACCTGAGCCAGGTCGACGTCGTAGCTCCACAGGTTGAGGCCGTCGGCGACCAGCCATTGCTCGTACGGCTCGCGATACGTCCAGCGAAACCTGCCGGGACGGCTGATCAGCAAGGAGCCGGACGATTCCTCGACGAGTTCGCCATCGGCATCGATCAGTGACTGCGTGAAATCGGCCGAAAGCGTCGAGACCTCAGTCAGGTACCGATCGAGCAGCGGCGAAATTGCCGCCTTATCGTCCGAGGCAGCAAACCCTGGCCCGGCTACGAGAAGCGCCAGCGCGGCGCCGTGCCCGAATTGCCGCAGGAAATGCATCAGTCGTCGTCTCCGGCATTCGGCGCCAGTATTTCGCGCGATCCGTTGGACTGCAGGGGACCCACGAGTCCCGCTGCCTCCATTGACTCGACCATTCGCGCTGCGCGGTTATAGCCGATCTTGAGGCGCCGCTGTACACCCGAAATGGATGCCTTGCGGGTATCCAGAACGACCTGCACGGCCTGGTCATACAGCGGATCCTGTTCCGCGTCGCCCCCGTCCGGGGCAAGGCCATCGAGACCCACGAGGCCCGGCGTCGATCCCGTCGGTCCCTCCAGAATCTCGTCGAGATAACGGGGCGCTCCGCTCTGCTTCAAATGACGTACCACAGCATGCACTTCGTGGTCTGCTACGAAGGCACCGTGCACCCGAACCGGCAGCGAAGTGCCCGGCGGCAGGTAAAGCATGTCTCCGTGGCCAAGCAGGTTCTCCGCGCCCTGCTGGTCCAGGATCGTTCTCGAATCGACCTTCGCAGACACCTGGAATGCAATACGCGAGGGTACGTTCGCCTTGATCAGGCCTGTGATGACGTCGACCGAGGGTCTCTGCGTAGCAAGCAACATGTGGATGCCGGACGCGCGTGCTTTTTGGGCGAGTCGAGCGATCAGTTCCTCCACCTTCTTGCCGACGATCATCATCATGTCCGCCAGTTCGTCGATGATGACGACGATATAGGGAAGCGGCGTAAGCGTCGGATGCTCGAACGGCTTTTCGATGTCCTCGAACGGCGGTGGCAGAAACGTCGGATCCTTGATCGGGCTGCCTTTGTCGATCGCTTCCTTGACCTTGCGATTGTAGCCACCGATGTTGCGGACGCCGAGTCCCGCCATCAGGCGGTAGCGGCGATCCATCTCCGCCACGCACCAGCGTAAAGCGTTCGAAGCCTCGGACATGTCCGTAACCACGGGCGTCAGCAGGTGCGGAATGCCCTCGTAGACGGACAACTCGAGCATTTTCGGATCGATCATGATCATCCGCACCTGCTCAGGCTGCGTCTTGTACAAAATCGACAGGATCATGGCATTGATCGCGACGGACTTGCCGGACCCGGTAGTACCCGCGATCAACAAATGCGGCATTCGCGCGAGATCCGCCACCACGGAATTGCCGCCGATATCCTTTCCGAGCGCCAGGGTCAGCGGCGAACTGAGATCATCGTACGCGCGCGACTTGAGGATCTCGCCGAGCGTGACAAGCTGGCGGTTCTCGTTCGGGATCTCGAGGCCAATATAGGACTTGCCGGGTATCACTTCGACGATACGCACGCTGACCACGGACAGCGATCGGGCCAGGTCTTTCGCGAGTCCCGCAATCTGGCTCACTTTTACTCCCGGCGCGGGATCGAGTTCGAAGCGCGTAATCACCGGCCCGGGCGACACCGAACGGACCTCGACCTCGATGTTGAAGTCCGCCAGCTTGAGCTCGACCAGCCTCGACATGGCTTCGAGCGACTCGGGGGAGTAGCCATCGCGTTGTTCCGGCGGGTCATCAAGCAGCGACAGCGGCGGCAACTCGCCGGCGGCCGGCGGGTCGAACAACGGCACCTGGCGCTCCTTTTCCGCGCGGATACTGGGTTCGAGCGCCGCGATGACCGGTTCGATCCGAGGCTTGGGCCGGCCCTCGATGCGCTTCTTCTCCACTTGCACGACATCCTGGCGTGCCGCAGCCTGTCGGCGGCCCTCGGCGCGGTCCTTCAGGTCATCGAGCCATGCGTCCAGCTTTTCCCAGGCACGCAAACTCCGGCGCCCAACGCCATCCATGACGTTGATCCAGGAAAAGCCCAGGAACAGCGAAATGGATGCCACCCACAATACAAACAGCAGGACGCTCGCGCCCAGCAGTTTCATAACGGCCGCAAGCTGGTAGCCGACCACCTGGCCGATGATGCCCCCGGCCGTCTCGTTGAAGCCTGCCGGCGAAAAGTGCAGCGTCGAGAGCGCGCAGCTCGTGACGAGCGTCGCGAGAAACCCGCTGCCGCGAAGCATGAAGTCGGTCCTGGTGAGTGCCGTCTGGGTTTTCTGTTCCCTGTACAACATCCAGCCCAGATACAAAACCATCAGCGTCAACAGGTAGGCCGGCCGCCCGAAGAGGTTGAAGAGGAGGTCCGCCGTCAGTGCCCCGAGCCGGCCGATGCCGTTTCGGACTTCCGCCGCACTGGTCGCCTGGCTGAACCCGGGGTCGGCTGGGTCGTAAGTGAACAATGCGAACCACAGTATTAGCGCCAGCGCACCGAACACGTAGAGCGCACCTTCACGAAGTGCCCGGTGTACCGGGGCAGACATGACGGCATCGGGCTGTCTGGCTTTTGCGGCTTTGGCCATGGCGATGAAGAGTGCTTTTCCCTAAACTGTGCGATCACGCGTTCGCGTCCCGCAGGCGCCCTTGATTCCGGGTCAGAGGGCCGTATTTACAGGTTTCGCGTCAGCATGTCGCCCCCAAGCGAACAAGGATTCAATTATACATGAGCCCTCCCAAGCATTGCCGGGTCCTCATCCTCGGCTCGGGCCCCGCAGGTTACTCTGCTGCCGTCTACGCCGCCCGCGCAAACCTGAAACCGGTGATGGTGACCGGCATCGAGCAGGGCGGACAGTTGATGACGACCACCGACGTCGACAACTGGCCGGGCGATGTCGAGGGCCTGCAGGGACCTGCGCTTATGGACCGGATGCTGCGGCACGCCAAGCGCTTCAACACCGAGATCCTGAACGACCACATACACAAGGCCGACCTTTCTCGGCGCCCGTTTCGCCTGGACGGCGACTACGCCTCATACACCTGCGATGCGCTGATTATCGCCACGGGTGCTACGGCGAAGTATCTTGGACTACCCTCGGAGGAAGCTTACAAGGGGCGGGGTGTCTCCGCGTGCGCCACCTGTGACGGCTTCTTCTATCGCGGAAAGCCAGTCGCGGTCGTGGGCGGTGGCAATACGGCCGTTGAGGAAGCGCTGTATCTCAGCAACATCGCCTCCGAAGTGCATCTCGTGCATCGACGCGACGAACTTCGCGCCGAAAAGATCATGCAGGACCACCTGTTCGCGAAGGAACAGGGCGGTAACGTCACGATTCACTGGAACAGCGTTGTCGACGCCGTTCTGGGTGACGATACCGGGGTCACCGGTCTTCGCATCCGCGGAGCGGCGAATCAGTCGCAAACGGACCTCGCGCTGGACGGCGTATTCATCGCGATCGGCCATACGCCGAACACCGGCCTGTTCGCAGGTCAACTGGCGATGAAGAATGGATACATCGTTGTGCGCGCCGGCATTGAGGGCGACGCAACGGCAACCAGCGTTCCTGGCGTCTTTGCTGCCGGCGACGTCATGGACCAGGTGTACCGGCAGGCGATCACCTCTGCGGGCGCAGGCTGCATGGCTGCGCTGGATGCGGAAAAATACCTCGACGCGCTAGAGGCCGGGGATGCCGCAAGCGGTGCCGGGAAAAGCGACGCTGCCGCCTGAGTCCGGCCCCGGCATGCGGGTGTCCGTTCACGACGCGATCAGTTCCGTCCCGGCGGCCGACTGGAACCGGCTGGCGGGCGACTGCTACCCGTTTCTCAAACATGAGTTCCTGCTGGCTGCGGAGCAATCATCCAGCGTTTCGCCGGAGACCGGCTGGACCCCCCGGCACCTGACACTGCACACCGACGACGGTGTTCTGCTCGGTGCCATGCTTCTCTATGAAAAGTCTCATTCCTGGGGAGAATTCGTGTTCGACTGGGCCTGGGCGAATGCGTACCGGCGTGCCGGCCTGTACTACTACCCGAAGCTGGTCTCGGCCGTTCCGTTCACGCCGGCCACCTGTCCCAAGCTGCTCGGCACGGGCAGCGAGCAGCACGGCCAGGCGTTGCTTGCCGGCGCGTGTGACCTCGCCGCGAGCTCCGGCTGTTCCTCAGTTCACCTGTTGTTTCCGACTGAAGCGGAGATGGCAATTCTCGATCGCGCGGGCTTCCACCCGCGCAGGGACTGCCAGTTCCACTGGCACAACGCGGGATTTGTCGATATTGACGACTTTCTTTCGTCGTTCAGCGCCGCGAAACGCAAGAAGGCCCGGCGCGATCGCCGAAAGGTCGCCGAAGCCGGCATTCGCTTCCGCCACCTGTCCGGCCGGGACCTCGATGCCGGGCACTGGGACAGGATTTACGAGCTCATCAGCCGGCCGTTCGTCGAGCGTGGATCAGTGCCCTATTTCACGCGGGAGTTCTTCGTCAACCTGTCCGCAACTCTGCCTGACGCCCTGCTCATCGTCCAGGCGGAGCTGGGTCAAAGGGTCATTGCAGCCGCCGTGTTCTATGTGGGCGCCGACACCCTGTACGGCCGTTACTGGGGGAGCGAGGGACACCATGACGCCCTGCATTTCGAAACCTGCTATTACCAGGGCATCGAATTTTGCATCGCGAACGGACTGGCGCGGTTCGAGCCCGGCACGCAGGGCGAACACAAGATCAGCCGCGGTTTTACCCCCGCCCTGACCCGCTCCGCCCACTGGCTCGCCCAGGAAGAGTTTCATGCGGCAATCGGTGAGTACATGGAGGCCGAAGCCCTGCACGTGGATCAGTATGTGCAACAGGTCAACGAACACACACCCTTCCGGCACAAGGGTGGCGGCCGATGAAAAACCGGCGCATTACCTGGCTTAGCCCCGCGGACCCGCCGTCGCGTTTTCCGCCTGTTGAACTTGCGATGGACGAACCCGACGGGCTGCTGGCCGCTGGCGGCGACCTGTCAGTGGCACGCCTCCTCAATGCGTATCCGCGCGGTATTTTTCCATGGTACGACAGCGGCCAGCCGATTTTGTGGTGGTCGCCGGACCCGCGCTGCGTTCTTGACCCCGGGGATTTCCGGCTCGCGCGACGCATGCACCGCGATTGCCGCCGGTCCGCAATGACGGTGACATTCAACCGCAACTTCAGCGAAGTCATATCGGCCTGCGCCGCGCCGCGCCGGACGCTGCAGGGCACGTGGATCACGCCGGATATGCAGAGCGCATACCTGAAAATGCACGAACTTGGCTGGGCCCATTCGACGGAACTCTGGCGCGAAGACCGCCTGGTCGGAGGCGTATACGGACTGGCGATAGGGCGGGTCTTCTTCGGCGAATCCATGTTCAGCCGCGAAACTAACGCCTCGAAATTTGCGCTGTTCGCCCTCTGCCAGGTTCTTGAGGAGAACGGCTTTGTGCTGCTCGACTGCCAGACCGTCTCAAGTCATCTCCTGACGCTGGGCGCGGTCACTGTGCCGCGCAGGGATTTCGTTGCGGAGCTGGACCGCCATTGCACGCCCCCTGCGGCGTTTGACCGATGGCCCCGGGAGTCACTCTTGTTGCGCGACCTGTCGGCGGCAAACCGCGGTATCGCGTTGCAATAGGCAGCCCGTTTCTGCACAATTCGCGAGCCTTGAAGCAGACGGAGCACTAAACCCTTGGCGAAAGAAGAAGCCCTCCAGATGGAAGGCGTGGTTACCGACACGCTGCCCAACACGACGTTCCGAGTCGAACTCGACAACGGACACGTCGTGACTGCGCACATTTCCGGCAAAATGCGCAAGAATTACATTCGCATCCTGACGGGCGACAAGGTCACCGTCGAACTTACGCCCTACGACCTGAGCAAGGGACGCATCGTCTACCGCGGTCGTTAGTCGCGTCGGCCGCAGCAGCCAGCCGCGCGCCATCTCTCTCGATCAGCTTTCGTCCCGTAGGTGCTCGAGTTCCTTGAGCGCCGGTTCCGCAATCAGTTCGAGCGTATCTTCGGTGCCCACCTGGATACGCACGTGCCCGCCATGTTCGAGCTTGCCGAACAGCAATTCTTCCGCAAGCGGCCGCTTGATGTGCTCCTGGATCAACCGTGCCATGGGTCGTGCACCCATTTTCGGATCGTACCCGCGGTCGGCAATCCATTGTCTTGCCGCATCGTCGAGCTCGAGTGTCACGTGGTTGCTATCGAGTTTGGCCTCCAGTTCAACGATCAGCTTGTCGACGACACGCGCGATCGACAACGCATCGAGGCTGCCGAACTGGATGATCGCGTCCAGCCGATTGCGAAACTCGGGAGAGAATGTCTTGTTGATGATATTCATCCCGTCGCTCGTATGGTCCTGTTCCGTAAACCCGATAGAGGCACGGCTCATTTCCTGCGCACCGGCGTTGGTCGTCATAACGATGATGACGTTGCGAAAATCAGCTTTGCGACCGTTGTTGTCCGTCAGCGTGCCATGGTCCATCACTTGCAGGAGGATATTGAAAACCTCCGGGTGAGCCTTTTCGATTTCGTCCAGGAGCACCACAGCGTGCGGGTTCTTGTTGACAGCCTCGGTGAGCAGGCCGCCCTGGTCGAATCCCACATAGCCCGGCGGTGCGCCGATCAGACGCGAGACTGTATGACGCTCCATGTACTCCGACATGTCGAAGCGGATGAGCTCCAGCCCAAGCGACAGTGCCAGTTGCCGCGTGACTTCCGTCTTGCCGACGCCGGTCGGTCCTGCGAACAGGAAGCTGCCAATCGGACGGTCTTCGTCTCGCAGGCCGGAGCGGGACATCTTGATGGCAGCCGCCAGGGCCGTAATGGCGGTGTCCTGGCCAAAGATGACGAGCTTCAGGTCACGCTCGAGAGACTGCAGCGCCTTGCGGTCCGACGACGACACACTTTTCGCAGGAATTCGCGCGATTTTCGCGACGATGTTTTCGATCATCTGCACGGACACGGTCTCGTCCCGACGCGCGGCGGGCTGCAGGCGCACGTTTGCGCCGGCCTCGTCGATTACGTCGATCGCCTTGTCCGGCAGCCGCCGGTCGTTGATGTGCCGGTACGCAAGTTCCGCGGCGGCCTCCATGGCGCCCTCCGCATAGCGCACGCCGTGATGTTCCTCGAAACGCGACTTCAGGCCATGCAGGATGGCAACGGTCTCGTCGAGGGTCGGCTCGGGGACGTCGATTTTCTGGAACCGGCGAGCGAGCGCATGGTCCTTTTCGAAAATGCCTCGGTACTCTTCGTAGGTCGTTGACCCGATGCAGCGGATTTCGCCGTTGGCGAGTACGGGTTTGATCAGGTTGCTCGCGTCCATGACGCCACCGGATGCAGCGCCTGCGCCAATTACGGTATGGATCTCGTCAATGAAGAGGATCGCGCCAGGGTCCTCACGAACTTCCTTGATGACCGCCTTCAGGCGCTTCTCAAAATCACCCCGGTACTTGGTGCCTGCAATCAGCGTGCCCATGTCCAGCGCGTAAATCGTTGCATCGAGCAGCACTTCCGGCACGCGCTCCTCGACGATCATACGCGCCAGCCCCTCCGCAAGTGCCGTTTTGCCTACACCCGCGTCGCCGACATAGAGGGGATTGTTTTTCCGACGGCGACAAAGTATTTGCACCGTCCGCTCGATTTCGACCTCGCGGCCAATCAGCGGGTCGATGCGTCCGTCGATAGCGCGCTGGTTGAGATTTGTCGCATACCGGTCGAGTGCGGTCGAGTCGCCCTCGCCTTCGCCTTCGAGCGAAGATTCCTGCTCTTCCTCCGCGCTATCGCCCGGGACCTGCGGCAAGCCATGAGAGATGTAGTTGATCACGTCCAGTCGCGTGATGTCCTGCATTCCGAGAAAGTACACTGCCTGTGATTGCTTCTCGCTGAAGATCGCCACGAGCACATTCGTGCCGGTGACTTCCTTCTTGCCACTCGACTGAACGTGGAAAACGGCCCGCTGCAGCACTCGCTGAAAGCCGAGCGTAGGCTGGACGTCGTTGTCGTCATCGAGCTGCAGCAGGGGTGTCTGCTCCTCGATGAATTCCGTCAGTTGCCGGCGAAGTTCGGGGATATTCCCGTTGCAGGCCTTGATGATCTCGTGAACCTTCGGAATATCGAGCAACGCGAGCAGCAAGTGCTCCACGGTCATGAACTCATGCCGTTGCTCCCGGGCGCGTTGAAACGCCTCGTTCAAACAGAATTCCAGTTCACTGCTCAACATCAGCGGGCCATTCCTCCTTTCAGGTTTCTTCCATTGTGCATAACAGCGGATGCTGGTGCTGCCGGGCGAGGCCCATGACCTGCGCGACTTTGGTCTCCGCTATCTCGTAATTGTAGACGCCGCACACACCTTTGCCTTTCGTATGCACTTCCAACATGACCTGCGTTGCGCGCGTTCGTTCCATTCCAAATATGGTAACGAGGATGTCGACGACAAACTCCATCGGCGTATAGTCATCATTGAGCAGCACGACCCGATATCGCGGCGGCTCCTGGACGCGCGGCCGCGCCTCGTCGACCGCGAGGTCAAGATCCTCCGAAATTCGGGGTTGGTCACGCTTTTCACCCATGTGCCCTTTTATAGCGGCTTCGATGCCGTATTCAACCGGTTTTGCGGTATTCCTCCGCATTATAACGATCTGCCGGCCTTGGGATGCCGGTCTTCCGAACGCTTTTGCGACCCCCGTCACGTGCCGGGCTGCGGTTTCCCCGGGACGTGCAGGAGGTATATCATTGGAATAGTTGGATTTTCGCGGTTTCGGGAATCGGTTTGTATCGCGGCCCAACCCGTATCATGATGACGCTGCGTTCAATACGGTACAGGGATGCCGCATTCGGTCTGGCAGGACATGGCAACGAACTACAGATGGTCTGATCTTTGGTCGGGCGACCGCGGTCGCGCCGTCGCTGCGGCGAATTGGCTATTGCCCGCCTGGGTGAGCCTCGTAATCGTTGTCCTGATCGCCTGGCAGCTCGCAAAAATGATCTGGATGCTGGTACCCGGGACGTCGGTAGGAACCGTCGAAATGCCGCCGAACAGCGCCGCTATCGCCTCGTCGGCGCGGGCACAGGGTTCCGATACGGCCAGCATAGCCGACGCCCACCTTTTCGGGGAGGCCGGAAGTGACAACGAGAGCGCGGAGCCGGTCGTCGAGCTCGCGGAGCTCGAGGAGACGAGCCTGCGCAATCTCAAGCTGCGCGGCACGATCGCATCGGATCTGTCGCAGTTCTCCATTGCCATAATCGCGGACAGCGGCAATGAGGAAAAAGTCTACGTTGTCGGGGACCCGGTTGCCTCCGGTGCCTCGTTGCATGCGGTATATCCTGACCGCGTGGTATTGAACGAACGGGGTGCGCTGACAAACCTGTCGTTGCCGCGCGAATTTACGCCGAGCACATCGAGTTACATTGCGCCGACCATGCCGACACTCGAGGAAGAATATGTCGACGAAGGCAATTCGGATGACGAAAGTATCCAGGCGGTCGTCGCGCAGAATGTGTCGCGCCTGGCGGACGTGATCCGACCCACCCCGTATTTCGTCAACGGGCAGCAACAGGGCTACAGGGTGTATCCGGGCCGCGACCGGGAACAGTTTTCGTCGATAGGCCTGCGCCCAGGCGACCTTATCAGGGAGATCGACGGCCAGTCGCTGACGGATCCGACCCAGGCAATGGAGATTTTCCAGTCGCTCGGCACCGCGACGCAGGTTTCCGTTACTGTAGAGCGCGACGGCACGCCCGAAACGATAGTGTTGCGCACCGATCAACTGGACTTAGGCAAAGAAACGCATTGATGAACTCAAAAGAACCCGACATCCAGGGCGTTCTGCGCCTTGCCGCCGTTCTGCTCGCCGTCCTCCTTGCCGGGCCTGCGGCGCTGTCCCAGGAGAACGGCCAGGCCACGATAACGCCGAACTACAAGGAGGCCGACATCCGACAGATTGTCGAAGCCGTTGGCGAAATCACGAACCGGACGTTCATCATCGATCCTCGGGTCCAGGGGGCGAAAGTGACGATGTTGTCATCGACACCGATGACACCCGATGCATTTTACGAGGCGTTTTTGTCTATTCTCGACGTACACCAACTGGCCGCCGTGACAACCGGCAACATCACCAAAATCATTCCGAATGCCACGGCCCGTCAATACGCGGGTCCGGTCGGGGGCGACAATTCCAGCGGCCCTGATGACCTGATTACGCAAATCATCCAGGTAAACAACGTGGGAGCGACGCAGCTCGTCCCCATCCTGCGGCCGCTGGTGCCGCAGTACGGCCACCTCGTTGCACACCCCGGGTCGAACATGCTGATCATTTCTGACAGAGCAGCGAACGTCGACCGCATGGTCAGTATCATCCGCCGCATCGACCAGGCGAGCGATGAGGAGATCGAGGTCGTGCCGCTGCAGCACGCGTCCGCGGCCGAAGTCGTCCGCGTCGTGACACAGCTGACGCAGCAGCCACGGGCCGACGGCGCGCCGGTGGCCATCAGCCTCGTCGCCGACGCCCGCACCAACACCGTCCTTTTGGGGGGCGACAAGTCCGCCCGGCTGCGCCTTCGGGCGCTGATCGCACATCTCGACACACCGCCACAGGACGGCGGCGATACCCAGGTACGCTACCTGCGATACGCGGATGCCGAGGAACTCGCCACCAAGCTGCAACAACATATTACGGGAAGCAATGCCGCCAACGCCGTGCCCGACGGCGCAGAGGCACAGCAATCCGTCACCGGGGTCTGGGCCGACACGCAGACCAACGCCATCGTCGTCAACGCACCGCCCAAGACCATGCGAGCGCTGATGTCCATCGTCGACAAACTCGATATCCGTCGCGCGCAGGTGCTCGTAGAGGCCATCATCGTCGAGGTGCTCGAGGACCGCTCTGCCGACCTCGGCGTGACCTGGGCGATCGAAGGCAGCGGCGACGACGCACCGATTGCCGTTACGAACTTCCCGTCCTTCGGCCCGGGCATCGTCCAGCTCGCCGGGGCGGCTGCCGGCGGGGGCGACGGCACCACCGATCCTACGAACCTCATCGGCGAAGGCGTGACGATCGGCGTCGGCCGCATCACCGACAATGGCGTGAGCTTCGCCGCTATTCTCCGGGCCCTGCAGGGCGACGCCAATACGAACATCATCTCTACTCCGACGATCCTGACGACGGACAACGAAGAAGCGACCCTCAACATCGGGCAGGAAGTCCCTTTCGTGACCGGCCAGTACACGAACACTGGCACGACCGGCGGTTCCGTTAATCCATTCACGACCGTGAATCGCGAATCCGTCGGTGTAAAACTGACGATCACGCCCCAGATTAACGAAGGCGACTCGCTCCTGCTCGAGATTTCGCAGGAAATCTCCAGCATTGCATCGTCGTCTGCCGGCGCGGTGGATCTGATCACCAACCAGAGAATCGTTGAAACGACGGTCATCGTCGACGACGGCACGATTATCGTGCTCGGCGGATTGATCGAGGACACTCTGCGGGAACAGAACCAGCAAGTCCCGATTCTCGGCAGCATTCCCATTGTCGGCAACCTGTTCCGCACTCGTGGCACCGAGAAGGTCAAGACCAACCTGCTGATCTTTATTCGCCCGCAGATCCTGCGCGACGCCGACCGTGCCTGGGCAGTAACCAACGAAAAATACAACTACATTCGGAACATCCAGCTGGGCTCGGAAGGCGAATCGATTCCTCTGATGCCGGGTGCGGAACGGCCGGTGCTGCAACCGCTGGACGAAGAATCCCGCCAGCCGATGCCGCGTGAGGCGGTTGAGGCGGTTGAGGCGGAAGAATGACACCCCCGACGATTCAGGAAGAGCTGTTACAGGACTCCGCGATTGCCCCGTTGACGGATGACATAGAGGCGGCCCGTGAAGCACGGGTGCTTCCTTTTTCTTTTGCGAAGCGGCATGGCGTCCTCATACGCGCGGTAGAAAACGGCACTGCCGACGCCGTGTACAAAGCATCGGCTTCCCCGCTAAGCCTCGCGGAGGCACGTCGCTTCGCCGGCGTTCCGCTTCGACTCTCGCGTGTCACTGACGACATGTTCGATGCGCTGCTCCAGGCGTCCTACGAACAGGGTTCGCACAATGCCATGCAGATGGTGGACGGGCTCAACGAAGATATAAATCTGGATCAGGTCGCGCAGGAGTTGCAGGAACCCTCGGACCTCATAGACAGTGACGACGACGCACCAATCATCCGTTTCATCAATGCCGTATTGACTGAAGCCGTCAAGGAAAATGCTTCTGACGTCCACATCGAAACCTACGAAAACCGTCTGAACGTCCGGTTCCGGGTCGACGGCGTGTTGCGCGAAGTGCTGCAAACCCGGCGCGCACTGGCACCGCTCGTGGTGTCGCGTATCAAGGTCATGTCAAAACTCGATATCGCCGAGAAGCGTCTGCCGCAAGACGGCCGTATTTCGCTTCGCGTCGCGGGACGAGCCGTCGACGTTCGCGTCTCGACGATGCCGTCCGGGCACGGCGAACGCGTCGTGCTGCGTCTGCTTGACAAGCAGGCCGGACGTCTCGAACTCACGTCGCTCGGCATGGACCCGCATTCGCAACAGACGATGGATGAACTCATTCACAAACCACACGGCATTATCCTCGTTACCGGGCCTACAGGGTCCGGCAAGACGACGACGCTGTATGCCTCGCTCGAGCGCATCAACGACAATAGCCGCAATATAATGACCGTCGAGGATCCGATCGAATACTTCATCGACGGCATCGGGCAGACCCAGGTCAACACGAAGGTCAACATGACTTTTGCGCGCGGCCTGCGAGCCATTTTGCGCCAGGACCCTGACGTCGTGATGGTAGGCGAGATCCGTGACCTCGAAACAGCGGAAATCGCTGTCCAGGCGAGCCTGACGGGTCACCTGGTTCTCTCGACCTTGCACACCAACACGGCCTCGGGCGCCGTCACGCGCCTTCGCGACATGGGTGTCGAGCCGTTTCTGCTGTCGTCGAGCCTGATCGGCGTCCTGGCACAGCGGCTGGTTCGTGTACTGGATGAGGAAACCAAGGTGCCGTATGTCGCGACCGACTACGAATGCGGCCTGCTCGAAGTCGACCCATCCGATCCGCCCACGCTCTACAAGCCCGGCACCGGCGCAAACGGTGGGTTTGCCGGCCGCACCGGCATCTACGAGATGATTGCCGTCAATGATCGCATGCGCAGCATGATTCACGACGGCGTGAGCGAACAGGAATTCGAGCGTTATGCACGCACGTTCGGTCCCAGCATCCGTGCTGACGGGCGGCGGCTCGTGCTCAAAGGCATTACCACGCTCGAGGAAGTACTGCGCGTCACGCGGGAAGACTGATGGGCGCATTCGAGTACGTCGCACTGGACCCGGCGGGCAAGGAGTCCCGTGGCCTGATCGAGGGCGACACGCCAAAGCATGTCCGGCAACTCCTGAGGGAACGGCGGCTGCTGCCTGTACGGGTCACCGAAGTGGCGCAGCGCGAAGCCCGGCGCCAGCGTTCGTTCTCCCTGCGACGGGGCATCTCGCCGTCCGAACTTGCGCTCGTGACACGGCAGCTGGCATCGCTGTCGGAGTCCGGGTTGCCGCTCGAGGAATCGCTGGCCGCAGTCTCGCAGCAGAACGAGCACCCGCGCACGCAAAGTATCCTTCTCGGCGTGCGCGGGAAGGTAATGGAAGGCCACACCCTGGCCGATGGCCTCGCCGAGTTCCCGCAGGCCTTCCCGGAACTCTATCGCGCGACAATCGCGGCGGGCGAGCAATCGGGGCATCTGGATGCAGTTCTGGAACGCCTCGCCGACTACACCGAGGCACGTCACGAACTGCGCCAGCGCATTTCGAACGCCATGATCTATCCGATAGCGCTGGTGGTCATGGCCGTAGCGATCATCAGTTTCATGCTGGCAACGGTCGTACCGAAAATCGTCGGCGTCTTCGAGAACACCCAGGCCGAATTGCCGGCGCTGACCCGCGGCCTGATCGCAACCAGTGATTTTCTGCGGGATAACTGGCTGTTGGTCATACTGGCACTGGCCGCTGCCATCTATGGGCTGTGGTGGCTTTTGCAGCGCGAAGGACCGCGACGCCGTTACCACCAGGTGTTGCTCGGCATGCCCATTTTCGGGCGGCTGAGCCGAGGTATCAATACCGCAAGATTTACCCGGACGTTCAGCATCCTGGCGGGAAGCGGTGTACCCATCCTGGAGGCAATGAAGATTTCCGCGGCCGTGATCGAGAACCTGCCGATGCGTGATGCCGTCGGCGATGCCGCGATTCGCGTGCGCGAAGGCGGCTCGATCAGCAAATCATTGAACGCCAGCAAGTTGTTCCCGCCGATGATGATTCACCTGATATCGAGCGGTGAAGCCGGAGGTAAGCTCGGCGAAATGCTGACCCGCGCAGCCGACGGCCAGGAACGGGAGGTGGATGGCCTCATAGCCGCTTTGCTCGGTATTCTCCAGCCGCTCCTCATCGTGTTGATGGGCGGTGTCGTACTGATGATCGTTCTGGCGATACTGTTGCCGATCTTCGAGATAAACAACCTGATTCAGTAACGTGAGCTTCGCGGAAATCTGCCGGAAAGCGGTCTTGCGATCCCATTTGGTTCGCGGTATACATGCGGCAATCCCGGGCCGCAAAGCCGGCCGCGGCACCACCGACAGTCAGCGCGCTGCGGCTGCCGAGGAACCCAGACGACAGGCCAGATGAATAACGAAAGAGACCCGGAAGACGTAGAAGAAGAGCTCGACTCCGAGGAGGAGGACGACACAGTCAAGGTCCGTCGCTCCGGTGACGATGATGACGACGTGGTTGATAACGTCGGCGACATGTCGGTCGAAATCAATATAGAGGAACTCGTGTCTAAACTGGATGCAACCGATGACGACGATGTCGCTCGTCGGCGCGCCATCAAGAGGCGCATTGAAGAACTGCGTGAGATCAGGGATGCCGAGAGGGATCTCGAAAGCACGTATAACTTCGATTTCGAGGAAGACGACGACTAGTAGGAGCGCCCCATGGGCGCGATGTAGGAGCGCCCCATAAGCGCGATGTAGGAGCGCCCCATGGGCGCGATGCAGGACCGCGTTTGTAGAAGCGCGCCATGCGCGCGATGCAGGACTACCGGAAATCCCGCGATTTGACGTCCAGGTCCCCCAACAAGTCCGTGTGATCGACGAGTTGTTTCGCAATAACGTGGATGACCTTGCCTTCGATCTGCAACTCGCCCCTCACGCCGAGCAGTTTCGCGTTAAGCAGCGCGGGCCTGAATTGCTCTGCAACCTGCTTCCAGACGACCAGGTTGATATACCCGCCTTCGTCCTCAAGGGTCACGAAGGTGACGCCGCTCGCGGTCCCGGGGCGTTGCTTGGTAATGACGAGCCCGGCCACGCTGATGGCCTGGCCATGAACGCGTTTCGGGAGCTCTGACGCGCTCTGGTAAGCGTAGCGATCCAGGCGCTGGCGTAACAGCTGCACCGGGTGCCTCTCGAGTGTCAGTCCGAGGCTCCGGTAATCAGCGACAATATTCTGTCCTTCGTCGGGTTTCCGGAGCAGCGGCACCGCCTCGTAACGGTCCTGGGAACGGAACAGCGCGCTGGGTTCCTCGACGCCGGCAACGGCCCAGCGCGCCCGGTAACGGTGTCCTTCCAGTGATTTCAGTGCGCCTGCCGTGGCTAGCAACCCGAGCTCACGCCGGTCGAGTCCGGTGCGCTCGACCAGGTTTTGCGTACTGGTGAAGCACTCACCGCCGCGCCGCGACACGATCGCCTGTCCCGCTTCCACCGACAGGCCCTTCACCATGCAGAGGCCCAGTCGCAGTGCAGCCGCATCGTTGGCAGCGGCCTCCAGCGTGCAATCCCAGGCGCTGGCATTGATGTCGGCGGGCCGTACCTCGACACCATGACGCTGAACGTCCCGCACGAGCTGTGACGGTGAGTAGAAACCCATAGGCTGGCTGTTCAGGAGCGCAGCCGTGAAGGCCGCGGGCGCATGACGTTTGAGCCAGCAGGAAACATAGACAAGCAAGGCAAAGCTTGCCGAATGCGACTCCGGAAAGCCGTATTCGCCGAAGCCCTCGATCTGGCGAAAAATCTGTCGTGCGAACTCCTCGCCGTAACCACGCTCGCGCATGCCGTCGATAAGCCGCTGCTCGAACGATCCGAGCCCGCCACGCCGCTTCCAGGCCGCCATGGCGCGGCGCAGGCGATCGGCTTCGCCGGCGGTAAATCCGGCGGCGACGATCGCAAGCTGCATGACCTGCTCCTGGAAAATCGGTACCCCGAGTGTGCGCTGCAGTACTCCCCGGACCTCGTCACTCGGGTAGTCGACGGCTTCCTCGCCATTCCGGCGCCTGAGATACGGGTGCACCATGTCGCCCTGAATCGGGCCCGGCCGGATGATCGCAACCTCGATGACCAGATCGTAGTAGCACCGGGGTTTCAGGCGCGGCAACATGGCCATCTGGGCGCGTGACTCGATCTGGAATGCTCCCATCGTGTCGCCCTCGCAGATCATGTCATAGACGGAGGGGTCTTCGGCAGGCACGGTCGCCAGCGTGTAATCGCGGCCGTCGAAACCGCGAATCAGGTCGAAACTACGGCGGATTGCTGTCAGCATGCCGAGCCCGAGAACGTCGACTTTAAGCAAGCCGAGGTCCTCGAGGTCGTTCTTTTCCCACTGAATGACCGTGCGCTCCGGCATCGCTGCGTTCTCGACCGGGACGAGTCCGGACAAGGGGCCGTTCGAGATGACAAAACCACCCACATGCTGCGACAGGTGCCGCGGAAACCCGATCAGTTCGCCGACGAGGTACAAGAGCCGCCGGGTGACCGGGCTGTCGGGACTGAGCCCGGCTTCGATGATTCGGCTGTCATCGACCGTCTTGCCGTCCCACCACTGCATCGAGCGCGACAAGCGGCTCACCTGCAGCTCGGACAGCCCCAGCGCCTTGCCCACGTCACGCAATGCACTTCGCGGCTGGTAGGTAATGACGGTCGCTGCCAGTGCCGCCCGCTCGCGGCCGTATTTCGAATAAATGTACTGTATGACCTCCTCGCGGCGTTCGTGTTCGAAGTCGACGTCGATGTCCGGTGGCTCGTTACGCTCTTTGGAGATAAAGCGTTCGACCAGCATTTCCATGCGGGCAGGATCGACTTCGGTAATGCCGAGACAAAAACACACGGCCGAATTGGCTGCGGAGCCGCGACCCTGGCAAAGAATGCCCTGCGATCGCGCAAACGCCACGATGTCATGGACGGTCAGGAAATACGCCTCGTAGCGGAGATCGGCGATGAGCCGGAGTTCGTGCTCCACGAGCCCCACGACCTTGCCGGGTGCGCCGCCAGGCCAGCGTCGCCGCATACCGTTGTCCGTCAGCCGGCGCAGGTAAGTGGCCGGCGTCTCCCCGGCGGGTACGAGTTCGTCGGGATACTCATAGCAGAGTTCGTCGAGCGAAAACCTCAGCGCGGCGGCAATACTCACCGACTCGGCAAGCAATGCCGCCGGGTAGACACGCTCGAGCAATTCTAGGGGCCGGAGATGGCGCTCGCCGTTAGGGTACAAGAGGAAACCCGCGCTATCGACCGGGGTACCGTGCCGGATCGCCGTCAGGGTGTCCTGCAACATGCGGCGTGTCCGGCGATGCATATGCACGTCACCCGCGGCGACCAGCGGCAGCCCGAGACGTTGACCGGTTTCAGAGAGCGCATCGAGCCGTTCGCGCTGCCGGCCGTCGGCCAGGAGTTCGACGGCAATCCAGAGACGGTCACGAAAGCATTCGCGCAACCAATGGTCCTCGGTGTCGAACGAGCAGCACGTGTTCGGTACCCACAGCGCGATACAGCCCGGCAGGCCGGTGTCGAAATCCTGCCGACGGAGCCGGTACTGGCCTTTCACGGCGGCGCGGCGCGCCCGTGTGATCAAGGCACACAATGCGGCATAACCATCGCGATTTTCTGCCAGCACGACCAGCCTGCGGCCGCTCGGGAGGCAAAGTTCGGAACCGATGATGAGTTTCTTCAGGCCACAGTCTTTCGCTGCCATGTGAGCGCGTACGACGCCGGACATGGAACATTCATCCGTGATGGCCAGCGCGTCATAGCCGAGTGCCGCGGCGCTTGCTACCAGTTCTTCCGGGTGCGATGCGCCTCTTAGAAAGGTGAAATTGCTGAGTGCATGCAGCTCTGCGTAGCGCGCCGGCATGTCAGCCGAAAAAGCCGTGCAGATACCAGTCGGCGCGGGGCTTACGATCGCGAAATACCCAAAGGCGCATGCCGCGCGGATTGACTGCCGTGTAATAGTCACGGGCTATTCCATCCTCGTCCCACCAGCCGGTCTCGAGGCGCTCCGGTCCGTCGATAAGCTGCAGGCGGCCAAGATGCACCGGGCACCCTTTCTCGGCGTGCAGCAATGCCGGCTCGGGTAACATCCACAAGGGCCGCCTGAACCCGTCGACAACAGGCGGCGGCGGTGCATCATCCGCCGTGAGCAGGCTGCGGGGCGCCCAGGCCTGCTGCGGGCGGTGGTCGGCGACGGTCGTGACGCCGTGTACCCACTGCCGGCCGATCCTGGCGCTCAGGCGTTCGGCGAGATGCAGGATCGAACAGTCCGGGGCGGACCGTCGGCGCGACTCAAAGGCAAGCTCGCCGGTACCTGTCTGCAAGGCCTCGGTAGAAGTGCTTTGCAAGCGCACGGCGATGACCGGCTCCGCCAGGCGCACGCGCTCGAAACGCAGCCTGAGCAAGTCGAGCCAGCGGGTCGCGGAACGATCCGGCCGTGCACAGCCGAGCGAGACGGTCGTGGCATCGGCACGCAGGTGATAAAAGCTGAAGTCCAGCCGCAGCGTGCCAATCTGGCGCACGAGCAGGAAGCGCTCCATGCGCTGCAGCAAGGTTTCGCAAACCGCCAGCAGCATCTCCCGCGCCGACTGCTCCTCCATGAGTTCGTAATCGGCGACAAAGGATTCCGGAGTTCGCCATCCTGGCCGCGGATCCGGCAGGCGACCGAGCGCACGATCGAGTTCAATCAAACGGCCCGCGCCGAAGCGCCGGGCGAAGCCTTCGCGTGGCAGGCGCAGACAATCGCCGACCGTGGCAAGTCCGATCCCGGCCAGTGCCTCAACGGTGGACGCCGGCCAGCCGAGACAGGCGAGTGGAACCGGACGCAGCGCCGCAGCGATATTCGCCGGATCGCGAACGCATGCCCGCCGGCCGCTCTTCGCGAGCCAGCTTGCTGCGAGTGGAGTCGGTGCGATCGCGAGCGCCGCCGTGAACCCCCGCTCCCTGAGCCCGCTCGCCACCTGTTGCCGGAGCGACTTCAGGCCGCCGAACAGGCGCAGGCTGCCGGCAATCTCGAACAGCAGCACATCCTCTGCGGCCAGGGAAACGAAGGAAGAGAAGCGCTCGAGCCAGCCGGCCAGTCGTTCTAACACCTGCTGTTCACGCAGGCGGCTGCGTTCCTCCAGCACGAGTTCCGGAACCAGGGCGAGGGCGGCATTCGACGACAGGCCCTGCATCACACCGGCCGCCGCCGCCGCGCTATTGACCATCAATACCCGATGTATACCCTGTCGTTCCTCGACGATGGCCAGGGGCTCGCGCGCAGTGCTCAGGGCTTCGAGCGGCAGTTGCGGCAAGCCGACGCAAAACCAGAGCTGCCCGCTTGCAGGCATCGCCCCGGACGACGACCGCCGCGACGCCGGCGCATCGAGCGGCAACGTCTGCTGGATTTC
>JBGTLY010000151.1:0-5436 GCA_041743865.1 Woeseiaceae bacterium | reverse complement strand
GCGGCAGCCGCTGGTCCGCACGTCATTGACGGCCTCGACGATACCGGCGCTTGTCGCCGGTGCGGCCGCGAACGACAGTAGGGCCAGAAGCCCGGGCAGGATGCGTCGCGTCATTGGGCGATTCTACCCGGGCGTTAAAGGCGGGGCAGCGGGTGCGTAGTCGCGGCGGACGATGCGATAGACGATGAGCCCGAGCGGGATGTAGACGGCGGCCCAGGTGAGGCTCAGCAGCGCCTCGCCCGTGGCCCAGTTGATGGAATCGTCCGCGCCGATCTCCCCGGTCCCGCGCTGGTACGGCTTTACGTACCAGTGCTGCATGACAAAGGGCATCGCGCAGCCGTAAACGACGAGGATGGCGGGTGCGATCAGCGTCGTCTTGAGCCGCCGCCGGTCGCGTTCCGCGTCCGGCACCCGGTGCAGCGCTTCGCGAAAGTGCACCTCCACGGGCGTTGGCGTGCCGCGGCGCGAGACGGCGATTGTGACGAGCAGGCTCACCACGGCGCCGATCAGGATCGGGTTGGCCCAGGATGGCAGTTCGATCACTCCGGTGTAGTCGAAGAACCAGGGTACGACGTTGCAGACGAATCCCGAGACGATGCCCCAGAACGCCCCGTCTTTCGTGATCCGCCGGCTCCAGATGCTCATGAACCCAACCGGGCCCCACGACGAGGCGAAAACGGTGCCGATGAAGTAGGTGACCCAGAAAAGGCTTGGCGGGAACAGGAAGGTTGTCACGAGCGCGACGACACCGGTGGCGAGCATGACGAGGCGGCTGACATGGACGGCCTGCGCGTCGGTCTGTTCCCGGTGACTGACGATGTCGTTGCTGGCGCTGAACCCGACGAGCGACAGAAACGTCGAAGCCGACGAGAGCGCGGCCGCCATGATGCCCGCGAGCAGGAGCGCACCGAAGAATTCCGGCACGAGGTTTCTCGAGGCCCAGATCATGACCGTGTCGGACGGCGCGATCGCCGGGCTCGCAAGGTTGATGAAGCCCCCGGTGCCGTAAATCAGGAACTGCAGGAACGCCACGGCGAGGCAGGCGTAGATCGCGGCGCGCATCACGACATGCTCGTCGCGCGCCATCAGGTGTCGGCTCGACTGCCAGGGGCTTACGGCGTAACTGACGCCCCAGGCAATGTCGATCGTGATCATCCAGATCAGGAAGTCGAGAGGCGTCGGCCATTCCGTGCCGGGCCCGACCGTGCCGTGCCAGGCCGCGATGTCCGGTTTTTGCTGTTGTGCGCCGAGCGCCTCCACGCTGGCCGCAATTCCGCCGAAGCTGTCGACGATGTACACGGCGACGATGAACGACGCGCCCGTGAACAGGAGAAACATGATCGTGTCGGTCAGGATGACGCCGCGGGAGCCGGAATACATCGTGAAGGCGGTATAGCTGAGCCACGCGACGATCAAGGCTTCCGTGTAGCCGAGCCCGGTCAGGTTGGAGAGCAGGATCGCGGCACCCTGCGTGACAACGACCAGGTAACCGCCCAGTGCCAGGATGATCGTTACGCCAGCGGCCACCTGCACGCGGCGGCTGTCGAAGCGTCGTCCGAAATAGTCCGCTACGGTCGGCGCGCGGCTCCGCCGAAGGTAGCGGCCGAAAAGCAGTGCGCCGAGGATGTAGCCCGTGGCCGCGGCCTGCGGAAACTGGACGAACGGCCCCATCTGCCCGTCGTAGGTAAAACCGGCTTCGCCCAGGAACACCGTCGAGCTCATGACGCTCGCAACCAGTGTGCCGACGATCAGGAGGGTCGGTGCGCGCCGCCCGGCGACGTAGTAGTCGTCGAGTTTCCGGACGCCACGGCCCGCGTAATTGCCGACGGCAATGTAGATTGCGATGCTGACGGCGATGGTCGCGGAAAAGATGTCCATCAGGCGAGGGAGGGTCTATTGGATCGGCCGGCCGACGTAGCCGAACGCCCAGGCGACGATCGCGAGTACCGCGACCGTGATCACGGCGTGCACCCAGGGACGACGGCTCAGTGCGCCGACGAGGAGCAACCCGAGTCCGGCCAGGCGAATCCCGTTGTCCGTCGTGAACAGGTCATGGTCGACGAGCAGGTATTCGCTCAGGAGATTGCAGAGTACCGCGAGCGCCAGAAGGCCAAGGAGGAGCCGGTGGCGTTCGAAATAATGCGCCCGCATGTCATATCGGTGTCTGGCCTCCTCTGAAATCTCCGGCACACTGACGTGCGCCGCGAGGTACAACAGCGTGGGGACCGACACCAGGAGAAGGAACTGGCCGATCGTCCAGTGCGAAATGTCACGGTACTGCCAGGCAACGAACCAGCTGTTCACGATCAGGAGGAAGGTGAACGCGAGCCAGCAGCTGTGTACCCAATAGAAACTTACGTGATCGCGTGACTCGATCATCTGCCCGATGCTGCGTACGAGAAGCGTGACGCCGAGCCCTGCAATAACGATGTAGAGACCGGCAATAAATTCGAAGAGACTCATCGAACGCGACTCACAGTTTTGCCCGTATCCGGTCCCCGGTGATACCACGCAGTCGGCTTTCACGCCAGATGATCAGCACGTTCGAGGCGATGACGATGGCGGCGCCGGTGAGCACCACCGGCAAGGGCCACTCGATCCAGATCAGCCAGCCGAAAAGCGTTGCCCAGACGATGCCGCTGTAATTGAAGACCGTGACGATCGCCGCCGGTGCGTGGCGGAAGGCGGTCGAGAGCAGGAACTGCGCCGCGGCGCCGGACAAGCCGACGCCGAGCAGGAGCGGGATCTCGTCCGGCGTCGGCGTCACTGCGATGAACGGCAGGGGCAGTGCGGTCATCACCATCCCCACCAGGAAGAAATAGAAGGTTACGGTCTCCGGGCTTTCGTAGCCGCCGAGGTAGCGCAGTATGACCTGAAGGATGGCCTGCAGGAACGCGGCACCGAGCGCGAGGGCGATGCCGAGCGCATGCAGGTGGCCGGACGGGCCGACCATGACCAGTACACCGATGAAACCGATGAGTACCGCGGCCCAGCGCCAGATCCCGACGGCTTCTTTCAGGAACACGACGCCGAGCACGGGAATGAAGAGCGACGAGGTGAAAAGGAGCGCTGTCGTGTCGGCCATGGGCATCAGCGAGTAGGCGGCAAAGGTCGTCGCGAGCGATACGGTGCCGAACATGGCACGGAAGATGATCAGCCGCGGCTTGTGCCGGATGACGGCGATCTCACGACGCCCGAGCACCAGGATCATGAACAGGAAAGGCACGAGCGCGACGAGGTTGCGATAGAAGGATATCTCGATGACCGAGTGCCGTTCGCTCAGCAGTTTCGCGAGTACGTTCATGATGGTGAACATCAGGAACGCCCCGAGCGCGGCGGACATGCCCAGCACGGCATGTTCCCGGTGTGCCGGTAGACGGTCGTTGTCGGCCATCGGCGGTGCTACGCCGGTTCGCCCGCGGCCAGTACGTCCGCCACCGGTGCTTCTGCGAGCGGTGCATCGGCAAGCGGTGCATCGGCAAGCGTCGCCAGTTTACTGCGAAGCGATTCATGGAAGTGCCAGAGCTCGTATTCCTGGGGCATCAGTACGCCGGCCATATGCCGGTGGCTGTGCAAACCGCGCTGGTTCAGCTCGCAAACCGCGGCATCCTGCGCAATGACACGCCGTGCAAGCCCGAGGATGGGCTCGAGTGCAGCCTCATCTTCGACCGGCACGTCGGCCGGCAGCAGCCAGTCGATCGTGAGTTCGACGGACTCGGGTCCGGTCGGCCGGATGCGGACGCTCCGTGCGTAGTCGGGGTGGCCGAGTACGAACAGGCTCGCGGAGAAACACGCGAACGCGACGCCGCGGCCCAGTTCCTCGGCGGTCGGCCCCGCCATCACCGGGAACGCGAGTTCGCCGTTGAGGGTCCAGGTTTTCGCGCCATTGCCGACGGCAGGCGGCGCCGTCTCGCCCTCGACCGCAGGCGTCCGGCCAGGCAGGTCGCCAGCGCTCAGCACGCCCTCGCCATAAACCGGCATCACCCGGCAGAGTTCCGGGTGCACGCGCGGACAGTGGTAGCACTCAGAGAAGTTCTCCCAGAAGACCTTCCAGTTGCAGGCGATTCCCGAGACCTCGCGGTGGACCGAGCGGAGGTCCTCGAGCGGCCAGTTGGCGAGCGGACGAACTTCATCCCCGAGAAAATCAGCGAGGGAGTTGGCGGGCCGTCCGGCGAGATTCACGAACACGAACCCCCGCCAGTTGTCGACGTGCACCGGGTAAAGGCCATGGTCGGCCGGCTTGAAATCCGGTGTCTCGAAGCGGCCCGGCGTCGCTGCGAGGTGCCCGTCCGTCGTGTAGGTCCAGCTGTGATAAGGGCAAACGACACGGCCGTTCCGGAAGTGGCCGGCGGCGTCGCGGCATAGGATCGAGCCACGATGGCGACAGGTATTGTGGAACGCATGCAGCCGCTCGTCCGGCAGGCGCGTGACGACGATACTCTGCGTCCCGAGTTCGAGAACGATGTAGTCCCCCGGGCGCGGGAGCGATTCCTCCCGGCCGGCGCACACCCAGTCGCGATACCACACTGCCTGCAATTCACGTTCGTAGTGGGCAAGGTCGTAATACCAGTAGCCCGGCAACGTGGGTCGAACCGAATCCAGTGTGCTCATCGTCGAACCGTCGTCCGCACAAACGCCCATTCTATGGGTATTTGACCTCGTTCACGGAATTCCTGTGCACACGCCCGCAGTATGGGTTTCCGCAACCCGGAGGCGCAGCTTGGACATGCCGGATGACAGGGATGCCGCCGCAAGCTGGTTTCTCGAGACGCTTTTTGTCCTGCGCGAGGAACTCGACAACGAGGCTTTCGAGGCTCTTCGTGCGTGGCTCGTCTTCCTGACGGACGAGCAGCCGATCGCCCACTGACCAGGAGCCATGCCGCGCACCGGTGGATTTGGTTACGCTGTCCGGCATGGCGCCCCGACTCGATGCCAAGTTCTACCAGCGCGAGGACGTCGCGGCGATCGCCCGCGAGCTGCTCGGCAAGGTGCTGTGCAGCGCCGTCGGTGGCCGCACCACCCGTGCCGTCATAATCGAAACCGAGGCTTACGCCGGTGTCACGGATCGGGCGAGTCATGCGTTTGGCGGGCGGCGCACGGCCCGGACGGAACCCATGTACGCACCCGGCGGCCTGGCCTACGTCTACCTCTGCTACGGCATACACCACCTGTTCAATGTCGTGACCGGACCAGCCGAGATGCCGCACGCGGTGCTCGTGCGTGCCGGCCTGCCCTTCGGAGGTGTCGAAACGATGCTCGCCCGGCGCGGCCGGACACAGGTCGACCGGTCGCTCATGGCCGGCCCTGGAACGCTCACGCAGGCGCTCGCCATTCGTACCGCGCTCACCGGGACGTCGCTGACAGGCCGGCATGTCTGGCTCGAGGACCATGGATTCACGGTTCCCGCGCACGAGCTGGTCGTGGGGCCGCGCGTCG
>JBGTLY010000150.1:0-24842 GCA_041743865.1 Woeseiaceae bacterium | reverse complement strand
TTCTTCGGTTTGCCTTGCTTGCGGGCGACCGCCTCCGCGTGAACCACCTTGTTGATTCGCCATTGCTGCGCTATCGACAGGAGGGTGTTCGTCACCCAGTACAGCACCAGCCCTGACGGGAAGAACGCAAAAAAGCCGGTGAACATGATCGGCATGATTTGCATCACGCGCGCCTGGATCGGATCGGCCGGCGCGGGGTTCAGCTTTTGCTGGAAGAGCATTGCCGCGCCCATGATCAGCGGCAGGATGAAATACGGGTCGCGCGAGGACAGGTCGGTGATCCACAGGGCAAAGGGCGCCTGGCGCATCTCGACCGATTCGACCAGCACCCAGTAAAACGCCAGGAAGAACGGCATCTGGATCAGGATCGGCAGACAGCCGGCCGCCGGGTTCACCTTCTCCCGCTTGTACAGGTCCATCATCGCCTGCGACAAGGCCTGCCGGTCGTCCTTGTAACGATCCTGCAGCGCCTTCATGCGCGGCTGCAGCTCTCGCATTTTGGCCATCGAACGACCACTCGTCGCGGTGAGTTTGTAAAACGCGAGCTTGATCAGGATCGTGACGATGATGATGGCCCAGCCCCAGTTGCCGACGAAGCCGTGAATCCAGGACAGCAGCAGAAACATCGGCGCCGACAGAAGCGTCAGCCAGCCGTAGTCGACGGTCAGCGTCAGCTTCGGATGGACGTCCTCTAGCTGGTCCTGCAGTTTCGGGCCGACGAACAACTGGCGTTCAAACCGTCCGGTCTCGCCCGGTGCGACGGTCAGGGGAGTGTCGATGGCGCTCGCCGTCAGGCGGTTGCCGTCCGCCTTCACCTGGAAAATGTTGGTCGAGTCACCGACCGGTACGACCGCACTCAGGAAGTGGTGCTGGATCGCTGCAACCCAGCCGTTCTCGCTGGTGAAGCTCGTGGAGCCGTCCTCCAGCAAGTCGTCGCGTTTTAGTTTTTCGGCCTTTTCGCCGGTGTAGACCTGCGGACCGTCGAAAGAATAGGAATCGACGTCGAACATCGAACGTTCCGGCTCGAACAGCCGTCGGATGACCTGGGTCACCTGGTCGCCGCTCCATGCCGTATCGCTGTCGTTCCTGACGACATGCTGCAGGCCGATGGTGTATTCGCCACGACGGAAGACGAAACCCTTCTCGACGACGATGCCGTCGGGGCCAGTCCAGGTGAGCGGCACGACGAGTTCGTCGTCATCGCCGAGTGAGTATTCCGTCGCTGCCGCACTGTATACGGCGTCGACGCCAGGGGCGGTGTCAGGCGCCTGGCTTGCCCGTAACCAGGAGCGGATCAGCCCGAGATTTGCGCTGCTGGTATCGAGCAGTACGATCTTTTCGTCGGGCCGGTCTTTCTCCACCGGATACTCCAGCATCTCGGCATGCCGGATAGTGCCTCCGCGGGTATCGATGTTGATAAGGAAAACGTCGGTGCGTACGGTGATGACGTCGGGCGATGGCTGATCGAGTGTGGGCGTTCGGAACTCGGGCTGGCCGGGGGAAGCCGCATCGATTGCGGGGAGGTCGCCGGGGTCTACAGAGAGATCGTCGAGATCATCCGTCGCGTCGAGCGCCGGCCCGGCGCCTGCCGCGTCGGCCGCGGACGGTGCAGGCCTCGTCGTCCCGTAGTCCTGTATCCATGCCTGCCAGGTAATGAAGGCGAGGACAGCGAACAGGCCCCAGGTGATCAGTCTCTGATTGTCCATCCCTATTGATTCCCGCTGGCCCCTGTCGTGCGGCAACGCTGCCAGTGCCGTTCGAGGCTTTCGAACAACACCGGGTTGGGCGCCGCCAACGTCGCGGGCTGGTTCAGCACGACGATATCCAGTCCGGCGAGCTGTGTGCCGTGATGCCGAAACGACTCCCGGACGATGCGCTTGATCCGGTTACGGTCTGTGGCTTTTTTGCAGTGCTTTTTCGAAATTGCGAGGCCGAGCCGCGCTATCTCGACATTATTATCGCGATACAGGATCGTAAACAGCCGGTCTCGGCTGCGCGCGGCCTTGTCGAACACGCGTGTGAACGAGCGAGCATCCAGCAGCCGGTGTTGTATCGGAAACCGGCAGGAGCTCGTCCGTTCCAAGTTGTTGCAGTTTCTGGGGCGACGACCGAAAGAGTTACGGCGTCAGCTTTGCGCGGCCTTTGGCACGACGGCGCTTCAGTACGAGACGGCCGCCCTTGGTCGCCATACGGGCACGAAAGCCGTGCGTGCGTGCGCGCTTCAAAGTGCTGGGCTGGAACGTACGTTTCATGAGCCTGTACCTGGATTACCTGGCGGGCAAACGGACCCGGCCGAACAAAGGGCGGCAAGGGTACGTGGGCCTCTTACGAGTGTCAATAGAGCGCCTTCCCGAGCACGGGTTTAGGCGGTTTTTCAGTGCCGGGGTGGCGTGTGGCAGGCGTAGGCAAAGGGGTATAGACTGCCCGATCTTTCCGCGCCAGATTCGGAAAAAATACGCCTGATGGGGAACTCGTTGCCGGCTGAAACGACGCTCTGGGATCGTTGCGTCCGTCTTTTGCAGGCGGAACTTCCGGAGCAGCATTTCAATACCTGGATACGGCCGTTGCAGGCCATCGAGGATGGCCGCCGCCTCAAGCTCCTCGCGCCGAACCGTTTCGTCGTCGACTGGCTCCAGCAACATTACATCGAGCGCATCCTCGAGATCGTCGACAGCGGCAGCACTCACGTCGAGGTGGTCGTGGAGGTTGGCTCGCGGGATAAACCCGTACCTGTAGCCACTCGACGGGTGGCTGCTCTCGACTCGCGGGATGCGTTACCGCCTCCCGTAGCATCGCGCCTGAGCCCCACGTTCACGTTTGCGAGCTTCGTCGAGGGTAAAAGCAACCAGCTTGCGCGGGCGGCGGCGAGCCAGGTTGGCCAGAACCCGGGCAAATCGTATAACCCCCTGTTCATTTACGGCGGTGTGGGACTCGGGAAGACACACCTCATGCATGCCGTCGGGAACGCAATCGTGGAACAGCAGCCGAAAGCACGCGTTGCGTACGTACATTCCGAGCGATTCGTGGGCGACATGGTGAAGGGACTGCAGCACAACAAGATTTCGGAATTCAAACGATCGTACCGATCGCTCGATGCCCTGCTCATTGACGACATCCAGTTTTTTGCGGGCAAGGAGCGCTCCCAGGAAGAGTTCTTTCACACGTTCAATGCGCTGCTCGAGGGACAGCGCCAGATCGTACTCACCTGCGATCGGTACCCGAAGGAAGTCAACGGATTGGAGGAACGGCTGAAGTCGCGCTTCGGCTGGGGACTCACCGTATCGATCGAACCGCCGGAGCTCGAAACCTCGGTTGCGATCCTGATGAGCAAGGCTGCCGCCGAGAATGTTGTGCTGCCGGAAGAGGTGGCATTTTTCATCGCGAAGCGAATTCGCTCCAACGTTCGGGAACTGGAAGGCGCGCTAAGGCGCGTGATGGCGAATGCCCGCTTCACGGGTCGGCCAATCAGCCTGGATTTCGCGAAAGAAGCCTTGCGTGACCTGCTGGCGCTGCAGGACCGGCTGGTGTCGATCGAGAATATCCAGAAAACGGTGGCGGATTACTTCAAGATCCGGGTAGCAGACCTGCTGTCCAAGAAGCGCAGCCGCTCGATTGCGCGGCCCAGGCAGTTCGCGATGGCACTGGCAAAGGAACTCACCAACCACAGCCTGCCGGAAATCGGGGATGCCTTTGGCGGGAGGGACCACACGACGGTGCTCCACGGGTGTCGTCGCATCGAACTCCTGAGGGAGACCGAAAAGCGTGTCGACGACGACTACTTGAACTTGTTGAGAACCCTGACAGGATAGTGTGGATAGCCGGTGGATAAGCTCGAGGGCGATTTTTATCCACAGGCTATACACAGGTGGCAGGCAAACGACACAGCCTTTTCGCCGTCAATGGGAAGTAGTTAAGTTATTGATAATATTATTGATTAAAAAGTTATACACAGGCTCACGGGTCCCTAATAACTACAAGAATTATATATCTCCATATTTAATTAACAGGTGGAACGTATGAAATTGAGCGCTGGAAGGGACGTGCTCCTGAAGCCCTTGCAGGCGGTAATCGGCGTTGTCGAACGACGCCAGACGATGCCGATCCTGTCGAATATCCTGCTCGTCGCCCGGAACGGTGAGCTGCTGGTGACGGCGACGGATCTGGAAGTCGAGCTCGTGGCGCGCGCGGATGTCGAGGTCGAGACGGGTGGCGAAATTACGGTTTCGGGTCGGAAGCTTCTGGATATCTGCAAGGCACTGCCCGACGGGGCGACAATCCAGCTCTCGGTCAGCGGGGAGAAAATGACCGTCCGTTCCGGACGCAGCCGTTTCTCGTTGACGACGTTGCCTGCTGCCGAGTTCCCGTCGGTCGAAGACATCAAAGCCGGTCAGACGATCAGTGTTCCGCAGAACGCCCTGGCCGAGTTGATCGACAAAACGCATTTCTCGATGGCCCAGCAGGATGTGCGTTACTACCTGAATGGCATGCTGCTCGAGGCCGGCGGGTCGCATTTGCGAGCGGTGGCAACCGATGGCCATCGCCTGGCTTTGTGCCAGGCGGCGCTCAGTGGCGTGGACCTGGCGGCACAGCAAGTTATCATCCCGCGGAAGGGCGTACTGGAATTGCGGCGTCTGCTAGGCGGCGAGGGGGATGTTGATATTGAACTCGGAGAAAATCATGTTCGAATCCAGATCGACGGCATTCGCTTCACCTCAAAGCTGATCGATGGGCGATTCCCGGAGTACGAGCGCGTCATTCCGCGTGAATCAAAGAACGAGTTGAAGGCCGACAAGGAAAGCTTCCGCAGCGCATTGCAACGAACCGCCATCCTCTCAAACGAGAAATACCGTGGAATCCGGCTCGTCATTCGTGACAGCGGCGTGGTCCTGCAAGCGCACAACCCGGAGCAGGAAGAGGCCGAGGAAGAAGTCGCGGTAGAGTACTCGGGCGATGACATCGAGATCGGCTTTAACGTCAATTATCTGCTCGATGCGATCGGCGCAGTAGACGGTGACGAGGTGACGCTGTCGGTCATTGACAGCAACTCGAGCTGCCTGGTCCGGCAACCGGGCGATGACGCCAAGAAATTCGTCGTGATGCCGATGCGGCTCTAGCCGCAGTCCCGAACAACGGGACCGACCCAGGTGCCGATCCGAAGTTTTCGGGCAGAGAATTTTCGCTGTCTGCAGGACGTCTCGTTGGACGCGAGCCCGGGCTACAACCTGGTCTATGGCGCCAATGCCTCCGGCAAGACCAGTTTGCTCGAAGCGATCGCGTACCTGGGACGCGGCAAATCCTTCCGCGGTGCGCCGGCCACCAGCCTGATACGTCACGGCTCGACGGCGTTCACACTGTTCGGAATCGTGCAACGCGAGGGTCGCGACAGCCGGCTCGGCGTCCGGAACAGCCGCGAGGGCATCGAGGTACGTGTGGACGGCGATCCCGCGGGCGGGGTGGCAAGCCTCGCGGAAGCCCTCCCCCTGCAGCTCATCGATCCGGAAATTCATGACCTCGTTGCCGGTGGCCCGGAGCACCGCCGGCGATACCTGGACTGGATGGCGTTCCACGTGGAACACGACTTTCTACTGAGCTGGCGCCGTTTCAGGCGTGCACTGCTCCAAAGGAACGCGGCCCTCAAGGCGGGCGAGGGGCTATCGGTGTGGACGACCGAGCTCGTGAAACTCGGTACGCGTCTCGACGCCATGCGGCGGTCGGTCCTGGAGAAAGCCGGTGAGAGCCTGGCTCGATACAGTAGCGACGTGCTGGGGACCGCGGTGCGCTTCGAGTATCGGTCGGGGTGGCCGGCGGGCCGGACGCTGGAGGCGGCAATGGCCGAGTCGGGCGAACGAGATCGGCAACTGGGGAGCAGCCAGGTGGGTCCGCACCGGGCCGACCTTAGTCTCCATGTCGACGAACGGCACGCGCGCCGGCTGGTATCTCGCGGCCAACAGAAGTTGTTGGCATGCGCGATGATTCTGGCGGCGACGGATGTCGCTCAACGGGCGCTTGGTCGCCCCTTGTTGCTGCTTCTGGATGATCCCGCCGCGGAACTGGACGCGGGCTCGCTCGACCGTCTGCTCCAGGCTGTCTTCGGGCTGGGGAGCCAGGTGATCGCTACTGCGCTCGAACGCCGGGTTCTGGCGTTTCCAGCAGAGCCGACGGTGTTCCACGTGGAACGGGGCCGACTAAGGGTCGTCTGACCGGGCGCATATTGGGCGCTTCCAGCAGGCCTCCGGCTTGTTTTCCGGACGGTAGACACCATTTCCACCGCGTTAAACCTTATCCCGGCGAGATGATGGCACCGCCGTAATTCTCCTGCCCCGAGCCACCTTTTGCTACAATGCGCCGGTTGTCGCCCGAGTAAACCGAATGACGGACAAGAAAACCTATACTTCCAGTAATATCAAGGTCTTAAAGGGACTCGAGGCGGTTCGGAAACGACCGGGAATGTACATCGGGGATACCGATGACGGCACCGGATTGCATCACATGGTTTTCGAGGTCGTCGATAACTCCATCGACGAGGCTCTGGCTGGTTATTGCGATGCGATCACCGTCACCATCCACGCGGATGAATCGGTGACGATCAGTGACGACGGCCGTGGTATCCCGGTGGACCTCCACCCGGAGGAAGGCCGCTCGGCAGCAGAGGTCATCATGACGATCCTGCATGCGGGGGGTAAATTCGACGACAACTCCTATAAGGTATCCGGCGGCCTGCACGGTGTGGGCGTGTCGGTGGTCAATGCGCTTTCGGAACACCTGGTCCTCACCATTTATCGCGATGACCGCATCTGGCAGCAGGAGTATGTGCACGGCGAGCCGCAGGCACCCCTGGCCGAGGTCGGTCATACCGACCGGACGGGCACGACCATTCGTTTCAAGCCGAGTCCGAAGACATTTACGAACATCGAATTCAACTACGACATCCTGGCGAAGCGGCTGCGGGAGCTGTCCTTCCTCAACTCGGGCGTCCGGATACGCCTCGTTGACGAACGCGACGAGCAAGAGGACGTATTCGAATACCAGGGCGGCATCCGCGCATTCGTCAAGCACCTGAACCGGAACAAGACACCGGTGCATGAGGCCGAGTTTCATTTTTCGACGATGCAGGATGGCGTAGGTGTCGAGGCCGCTCTCCAGTGGAATGACGGCTACCAGGAAAACATGTTCTGCTATACGAACAACATCCCGCAGCGGGACGGCGGCACCCACCTGGCCGGATTTCGCAGTGCCCTGACGCGCACGATGAATACCTACATTGAAAAAGAGCTGTCCGGACGCAAGGACAAGTTCACCCCGACGGGCGACGATGCACGCGAAGGTCTCACCGCGGTGTTGTCGGTGAAAGTAGCGGACCCGAAGTTCTCGTCCCAGACCAAGGACAAACTCGTTTCATCTGAAATTAAAGGCGTGGTCGAAAGCGCCATGTCGGCACGTCTGGAAGAATACCTGCTCGAGCATCCCGTCGAGGCGAAGGCGATTGTCTCCAAGATCATCGACGCCGCGCGCGCCCGTGAGGCCGCGAGGAAGGCCCGCGAGATGACCCGCCGCAAGGGCGCCCTCGATATTGCCGGGCTGCCGGGCAAACTTGCGGATTGCCAGGAAAAAGACCCGGCGCTATCGGAGTTGTTTCTCGTCGAGGGCGACTCCGCCGGCGGCTCGGCGAAGCAGGGCCGGGACCGGCGTACGCAGGCCATCCTGCCGCTCAAGGGCAAGATCCTGAATGTAGAGAAGGCGCGTTTCGACAAGATGCTCTCATCCGCCGAAGTCGGTACGCTGATCACTGCTCTCGGCTGCGGCATCGGCCGGGACGATTTCGATCCCGACAAGCTGCGCTACCATCGCATCATCATCATGACGGACGCCGACGTCGACGGCTCTCATATCCGCACACTGCTCTTGACGTTTTTCTACCGCCAGATGCATGAACTCATCGAGCGCGGGCATATTTACATCGCGCAGCCGCCGCTCTACAAGATCAAGCGCGGCAAGCAGGAAGTCTACGTCAAGGACGATGCGGAGCTCACACGGTATCTCCTGAACTCCGCCCTCGACGAGGCCGCGCTGCACGTCAATGCGACGGCACCGGCGCTGTCCGGCGCTGCGCTTGAAGCGCTGGCCGCCGAATACAACGCGGTGGAAAATATCATCAAGCGGCTCGCGCGCCGCTACGACGACGTCGTGCTACGGGCCATCGCGGGCCTGCCGGTACTGACGAAAGAGCAGGCGGACAATCTCGATGTCCTCGAGGACTGGGCGCACACCTTGTCAGAAGCCCTGCCGAAAGCGGGTAGCCATCGCATGACGAACGGTGACGCCGGCACGTACACAGCGGTGCTCGACCGCGGCGGCGAGGACGGCGAGGGGGTACGCATCGGCGTGACCCGGGTGCAACACGGTCTGGGCACCACCCGTTTCATTCCGCGCGAGTTTTTCGACACCAACGAATACCGCCACATCATGGCGCTCTCCCAAAAACTGGACGGGCTGCTCGACGAAGGCGCGTTCGTTCGCCGCGGCGACCGGCAGGAACCGGTGAATAGCTTCTCCAGCGCGATAAACTGGCTCATGAGCGAGGCACGCCGCGGCCAGACGATCCAGCGCTACAAGGGCCTGGGTGAGATGAACCCTGCGCAGTTGTGGGACACGACCGTCAATCCGGAGACGCGGCGACTGATGCAGGTCAAGATCGAAGACGGTGTCAAGGCGGACGAGATCTTCACCACCCTGATGGGCGACCAGGTCGAACCACGCCGCGAATTCATCGAACGCAATGCGCTGACCGTCTCCAACCTGGACGTTTAATGACGGAACGCCGCAGGCTGGTACACACCGTCCTCCTGTTCCTGCTTCCGGTCATTGTCGCGGCCGGGGAATGGTCCGTAGGGGCCGCAGTTCTCGTCGTCCTCTGCATGCTGGCCTTGCGTTGGCTGATCGTTCTGTCGGGCTACGTAAGGCCCGAGAAAAATCCGGATCTCGTGCTCGAAAGCACAGCCGTCAGCCATTTCGTCGAGAAAGTCCGGTGGAACATGGACCGGGCCGGCATCGACTACGTCGAGAAGCCCGCGGGCGCCACGCTCGGGGCATACTTCCTGGGTCGTACCGTGCCGCGGCTCAGGGTACGGACCGGTGTCGTACGATCCGAGATTGGCAATTCCGCAGAGATACTTCGCTACCTTTGGGGGGCCAATACGGCGTTGCTTGGCGAGCGCGTCGCACACCTCGAACCCACGCCCGAACGGCTCGCACTCGAAACGCGCCTGGATCGACATGGCGGGAATCTCCAGGTCTGGGTCTATCACCACATACTGGACGACCGGGAACTGACGCTGCACGCCTGGGGCGCGCACAATCCCGAGGTTCCGTACTGGCAGCGGCTCCTGTTGCGGCCGCTGTTTCCCGTACTCGCCGTGCTCATTCGCCGCTCGTTCCGGATCACGCCGCAGAACTACGACAAGGCCTGCCAGCATATCGAGCGACTGCTCGCGGAACTGGATGCAACGCTCTCCGACGGCCGCGCATCTATACTCGGTGGTGACCGGCTGAACTACACCGACTACCAGTTTGCCGCGATGAGCGGTCTCTGGCTGCAGCCCCGCAACTACGGCGGCGGGCGCGCGGACAAAGTGCGGATCGAACGGAGCCGGGCCACCAGCCCCATGCGTGCGGACATCGAACGCTGGATCGAGGACTATCCCCACGTGGTGGCCTGGGTCCAGTCCCTGTACGCGGAGGAACGACCATGCATGCGATCACAAAATCACTGAAACCGATGCTGCCCGCCGGGCTGGCGCTGTTGTTCGGGCTCCCTGCCTGCAACCTGAACCCGTTCCAGGCGGAGGAGAACGAGGCAGTACTCGATTTCATCTATGCGAATGAGCTGAACGAGGTCGATCGGATTCGCTTTTTCCAGCAGTACACCTACACCTACGTGAACGACCAGTACGTGACCATCCCGACATCCTCCGGTGATTACCTCGTCGAGTTCACGCGCTCCTGTCCGGAACTGCGGCAAAACCGGTTTACTCCGGAAATGATGGATTACAGGGATGACACCCGGACGCTCCGGGCCCGGTCCGACACGATACGCGGCTGTCGAATAGGCACCATATATGAGATCACGCAGGCTCAGGCGGCCGAGCTTGCCGAGCTGGGCGACGCCCCGGGCGCCGATGTCTATCTCCCGGATGAAGCGCGCACGGAAGAAAATGCCGATGAGGGCGGACCGGACGAACGCCCGTAGCCAACTACGGCAACGCGGAACCGTTATTTCGTTCCGGGGTCTATGAAGCGAAACCAGCGGCCCATGTGTCGCGATGAGAGAGGAACGCACGTGAAGAATCATATACTGGGTGCCGCGGCACTGTGCGCGATGGCTGCCTGCGGTCAGCAGGATGAGGCGGCGACGAGCGTCAAAGCGGGCGATGCGGCCGCCGAGCCGCAGCTCATATCGGGGCTGGTACTCGAGAACATGGACAAGAGCGTCGATCCCGGCGACAACTTCTTCATGTACATGAACGGCGGCTGGCTCGACCAGACCGAGATACCGGCGGACAAGGCCAGCTATGGCGGCTTTACGATCCTGAATGACGAAGCCCAGGAGCACGTCAAGTCGATCATCGAGGAATCCGCATCCGGAGACTTCCCGGCGGGGAGCGACGAGCAAAAAGTCGGCGATCTGTACAAGTCCTACATGGACTGGGAAACGCGAAATGCACGCGGCCTGGAACCGTTGGAGCCGGAGCTCGAACGCATCGCGTCCATTGCCGATCACGACGACCTCGCCGTCTACTTTGCAGAGGCCGTCCGACGCGGGCTCGATGCGCCCATCGGCCTGTCACAGTTCCCGGACCTCAAGAAGCCAACGCATTACGGTATCTACGCATTCCAGAGCGGACTCGGCCTGCCGGACCGTGAGTTCTATTTCAATACCGATGCAAAGTCCGTCGACATACGCAACAAATACGTCGAGCACATCGAGAAGATGTTCGAACTCGCCGGCCTGCCGAACGGGGCCGACGCCGCGCAAACGATCCTGAAGCTCGAGACGCGCCTTGCCGACGAAAACATGAAAAAGGAAGACACCCGGGACTGGGCGGCAAACTACAACAAGGTGCCTTTCGACGAACTGGATGAACTGATGCCCGGTTTCAACTGGGACGGCTGGCTGGAGGCCTCCGGAATAGATACGGGTTTGAACGAAGGCCTGATCGTCGTCACGACAGACTATGTCAGGTCGCTCGACCAGATCGTCGCTGATACGAGCCTCGACACCTGGAAAACCTACTTCAACTGGGTTGCCCTGAACGCCCGGTCGCAGTCACTCGACGAGGAACTCGACCAGCAGAGCTTCGCGTTTTACGGCACGGTGTTGTCCGGAACCGAGGCGCAGCTCCCGATGTGGCGCCGCGCTGTGAACACCGTCAACGCTACGCTCGGCGAGGTCGTCGGCCGTGTGTATGTCGACAAGCACTTTCCGCCGGAGGCGAAGGAGCGCATGGACGAACTCGTGAGCAACCTGATCAAGGCTTACGAGAAGAGCATCAATGAGCTCGACTGGATGACTGACGAGACGAAAGCGCAGGCACTGGACAAGCTTTCGAAATTCAAGCCGAAAATCGGCTACCCCGATGTATGGCGCGAGTACGAATTCACGGTCGAGGCGAACGACGTCTACGGGAATCTCGAGAGGGCTATCCAGGCGGAATACGAGCGCGAGATGGCGCGCCAGGGCGGCGAGGTCGATCGCACGGAATGGGGCATGACGCCGCA
The DNA here is from genome assembly GCA_041743865.1 of Woeseiaceae bacterium. Classification (GTDB taxonomy): domain Bacteria; phylum Pseudomonadota; class Gammaproteobacteria; order Steroidobacterales; family Woeseiaceae; genus UBA1847. Next base: position 13,067 of record JBGTLY010000150.1, on the reverse strand, counting down.
GACCGTCAATGCCTATTACAGCCCGCCCTTGAACGAGATCGTGTTTCCGGCCGCCATCCTCCAGCCGCCGTTTTTCAACCTCGAAGCGGAGGATGCGGTCAACTACGGCGCCATCGGTGCCGTCATCGGCCATGAAATCGGGCACGGTTTCGACGACTCGGGAAGCACGTTCGACGGCGACGGCGTACTCCGCAACTGGTGGACCGACGAGGATCGCACGGAGTTCGAGAAGCGCACGGCCAAACTCGTGCAACAGTACAGCGAATTCCAGCCCTTCGACGACCTGAACGTCAACGGGGACTACACGCTGGGCGAGAATATTGGCGACCTCGGCGGTATCAGCATCGGGCTTTTGGCGTACAAGATGTCACTCGACGGCGAGGAGCCGCCGGTGGTCGACGGCTTCACCGGTGAGCAGCGCGTATTCCTGGGCTATGCCCAGGTATGGCGCAACAAGTACCGTGATGAAGCCCTGCGCAACCTGATCCAGACGAACCCCCATGCCCCGTCCATGTACCGCGCAAACGGCGCCGTTCGCAACGTGCCGGAATGGTACGAGGCGTTCAACGTAACGCCGGACGACGAGCTCTATCTTCCGCCGGAAGAGCGCGTAAAGATCTGGTAACGGCCAGATGTTCGGAAAAGGGCGCTCGATGAGCGCCCTTTTTCAAGGTCCATGCAAATAGCGATCATCGGCTGCGGCCCCGCCGGACTGGCGGCGGCCCTGCTACTCGAGCGCAAGGCGCACCGCGTGACGCTGCTCGAGCGATTTGCCTCGCCGGCCCCCGTAGGCTCCGGACTCCTGTTGCAGCCGACCGGTCTCGCCGTCCTCCGCGCCCTCGGCCTAGGTGACGCGTTCGATACCCTAGGCAGCCGCATCGAGCGAATTCGCGGCATCTCGTCACCGGCCGGCCGCGTCGTTCTCGATGTCAACTACCAGGTACTGGGCCAGGACGTTCACGGCCTCGCGGTACATCGTGCGGCGCTGTTCGATGTGCTTTACGGTGAGGTCCTGGAGCAGGGCATAGTCGTGCGCACGAAAGCCGACATACGCCGCATGGAAATCGACGGCGACGAAGCGAGCTTGTTCGACACGGCCGGAAACGCATACGGGCCGTTCGACCTGGTGGTCGATGCGAGCGGGGCCGGATGCACTCTTCGAGCGCATGCGGCCCTGGCGCCGAGACGCAGGGAACTTGCCTGGGGTGCGATCTGGGGATCGTTCGACTGGCCCGGTGGGAGCTTCGACGCGCACACGCTGGAACAACGTTATGTCAACGCACACACGATGGTCGGTGTCCTGCCGATGGGACGCCATGCGGCAGCGCGTTGTGAGCAGGTGGCATTCTTCTGGAGCCTGAAGACGGGCTCCTATCCTGAATGGCTGGCGTCGGGTCTCGATGAGTGGAAATCACGGGTAAGGGCGATCTGGCCGGAGACAGAAAGCATACTCGAGCAAATCGTCGAACCCGGGCAGATGACCCTCGCACGCTACGGCCACGCGACCCTGCCAAAGCCTTACGGGCAACGGATTGCATACATCGGTGACGCGGCACACTCGACCAGCCCGCAACTCGGCCAGGGCGCCAACATGGCCCTGCTCGATGCCTGGTCGCTCGCCGAAGCGCTCAGTGAGTGCGCCGAACCGGACTCCAGCCTCGAGATTTATGCGGCCGCCCGACGGCGGCACGTCCGCAGCTTCCAACTCGCGAGCCTCCTGCTGACGCCGTTCTATCAGTCCGACAGCAGGATTCTTGCGACACTGCGCGATGTGATGTTTGACCCGGTATCCCGCATGCCGATGGCAAGGCGGATCGTCGCCGGGCTGATATCAGGTCTCCTCGCCAGCCCGCCAAAGGGTCTGCGATATAAGCAGGCGGCCGTAGGAGCGGCTGCCAGCCGCGAATGACGCGACTTGAAATTGCGCCGGGCAGTACTCCCGGCACATTCAAACCGAGTCATTCGCGGGCAGCGCCCGCTCCTACCGTGCCGAGCGGCTCCCGTTCGGGTCAAACATTTCGCCAAAGAAGTCGCCGTCGTTCCAGGCTGGTCGCGCGTCTGCGTTGCCGGTCAGGTAGCCGATCCGGGCATTGGTTCGGGCGAATCGAACGGCGGAGTCCCAGTCCACCGGCAGAGAGAGATCATCGGACGGCCGGTGGTAGTGGTTCTGGAGGAAGTCGCGGAACGCGGCGCCTCCATCGACGTCCGGGCTCGATGCGCTGAAACCCGGTACGAGGAAAATCGCGGGAACACCCTGCCGCACGAGCGAGTACTGGTCGCTCCGAATGAAGATGACCTCTTCGGGCATCGGGTCCGGCGTCACAGTAAATCCTTCGGCCGTCGCGGCATCCTCGACCGCCGCCGCGAGCGACGAATGCTCGGCGCCGAAGGCAACGACGTCGGCAACAGGCACGAGAAACAGAGGCATGTCGAGGTTGACGTTACCCACGATCGAATCGATCGGCACGGTCGGGTAGTGCGCAAAGTAATCCGAGCCGAGCAGTCCTTTCTCCTCTGCCGTGACAGCGAGAAACAATACCGACCGCCGCGGCGGATGCTCGGCGAACACACGCGCGGTTTCCAGCATGAGCGCGATACCCATCGCGTTGTCGTAGGCGCCGTTATAAATCTCGTCACCGTCGACCGCGACGCCGCGGCCGAGTGCATCGAGGTGGGCCGTGTAGACGACATACTCGTCGGCAAGCGCAGGATCCGAGCCCCGCACGACGCCGAGGACATTCGGGCTCGCGATCTCTTCGTGCTCGGTATTCCGCGCGAGCGTCACCTCGAAACCCAGCGGGACGGAGGCGACCCTGGAGGCTTCGCTTGCGTCCAGTACCTCCTCGAAACTGATCGGCGTCCCCGCGAAGAACGTCTCTGCCGCGGCCTCACTCAGTAGCGCACTTCCCTGTAACTCGGGATGATAATTGTCCGCGCGCCCGTCGCGGGCGAGCCAGGTCATGCCCGGCTTCAAGCCCGTCGCTGCTTCGATACGTTCCCACGGATTCGACGCCTGCGCGTGCCTCGAGCGCAACGCGATAATGCCGACCGCCCCACGCTCAACGGCTTCGCGATACTTGGTCCGCGATGACGCGTAGTAAGCTCGTTCATTGTGCGGGAGCATGGCCGGCGCATTGTCGATGATTGCGACGATACGCCCGTCGACGTCGATGCCCTCGTAGTCCGAATACCCGAAGTCCGGGGCATGCACACCGAACCCTGCGTACACGACCTCGGCACGCACCGACGTGTTGCTGCGTACGAAATCTCCCGACATCGCGAAGTCCGTGCGGTGGCGAAGCTCCTGGTCGCCGCCATCGCGATGAGCGACAAGGCTCACACTTCCGGCGTCGATCTGGAAGGTCTGCAAGGGGACCTGCTGGTACCAGCCATCCGAGCCGCCGGGTTGCAGGCCGAAAGCCTCGAATGCCTCCGCGACGTAGGCGGCTGCTGCATCGTAACCCGGCGTACCCGTCAAGCGTCCTTCGCGCTCGTCATTTGCGAGAAAGTCGACATGCGCTTTCAGTGCATCGGCGGTGATCGTGGACAGCGCACTTGCTGCCGGTTCCACCTCTGCAGCCGGTGTTTCCGGCTCGTCGCCACAGCCCGCGAGGGCGAAGGCCAGCGCGATTGCCAGTGGCAAACCGGCAACGTGGGGACCTTCATTCATGGGGATTCCTTTATAGCCTGATAGACGGTGCTGATTTCGCGCATACGAGCTTCGACCCAATTCTGGACCTGGACGTTCGTATCGCGAGGCTCGAGCTCTGCCGGGTCGACCGGCGGACCGATCACGAAGCGTACCACTCCCGGCTTCTTGATGAATGAGCGGCGCTGCCAGAGGTCGCCTGCGTTGTGGGCTACAGGCACGATTGGTACATTCGCCGCACGAGCGAGCGCGGCACCGGTGCTGCCGTATTTACGAGTTTGCCCCGGCGCCATCCGCGTGCCCTCCGGAAACACCGTCACCCAGATCCCTTGTTCCAGCTTTTTCATTCCCTGGCGGACGACCTGTCTCACGGCGGTGGCGCCGCCCGAACGATTGATTGCGATCGGCTGCAACGCGAGGCCGATGGCCCAGCCGAAGAACGGTGCCCACAGTATCTCCCGCTTCACAACCCAGGCTGCCCGCGGGAAGTACGTAACCTGCCAAAGCGTTTCAAGTGTGGAGGTGTGCTTGATCATGACGACCGACGGCCTGTTCGGCACGTTTTCCCCGCCCTCGACCACGATATGAATGTCGCAGAAAAATCGCGCGGCCCAGAGAGCGAGCCGGCACCACGTGACACACAGGAACCAGCGAACTCGGTACGGCGCCCAGAAACACGCGAGTATCACGATGGCGAACAGCATGACGGAACAGAAGCCGAAGACGTTGAAGAGCAGGGAGCGAGCAGCGAGCAAGGGTTCAGCTCCCGCGGATCAATGCGTTCGTTGCCGCCGCGAGGTCGTCATAGACCTCGACATCCGCGAGCGCCTCCGGAAGTCGGGTCTCTGTCTGTGCGCCGTTGCCGGTGCGGACCAGGATGGGTCGCGCGCCGGCTGCGAACGCCGCCTCGAGGTCGCGTAGCGAATCGCCGATAACCGGTACCCCGGCCAGGCCCGTGCCGTAGTGACGTGCCAGTGCAAGCAGCATCCCGGGCTTCGGTTTGCGGCAATCGCAGCTGTCGTCGGGGCCGTGCGGGCAGAAAACGATAGTGTCGATGACGCCGCCTTCCTGCGCGACCAGTGCACGCAACTTGGCATGTATGCCATCGAGTGCCGGCTCGTCGAACAGGCCACGGGCGAGGCCTGACTGGTTCGATGCGACGGCGACCGTATAGCCCGCGCGGCACAGCCGGCCGATCGCCCCGATGCTGCCCGGCAGCGGCAGCCACTCGTCCTCGGACTTTATGTACTCGCGGGAGTCGCGGTTGATGACACCGTCGCGATCGAGAATCACCAGCGAAACCGGTCCGGGCGCGGCCATCGTCAGTCGAGTGCGAGCCGCGATATGTCCGCGACGCGCAGGAACAACTCGCGCACGCGCCCGAGGAGGGCCAAACGGTTAGCGCGAAGTTGCTCGTCCTCCGCCATAACGAGCACCTCGTCGAAGTACCGGTCGATGGGCGACTTCAGGCGCGCGAGACGTTGCAGCAACGCGGTATAGTTGCGTTGTTCGAGGAGCGGCGCCGCCTCCTCGGTGGCGGAAACAACCGCTCTGTGCAACTCCGACTCGGCGGGATCCTGGAACAGCGCGGGATCGACGATCCCCGTCGCGTGTTCATCGCCGCCGGCGGACTTCTTCAGGATGTTCGCGATACGTTTATTGGCTCCCGCCAGGCTCGACGCTTCATCGAGCCCTGCGAAGGCACGCACCGCCGCCAGCCGGTCGGCGAAGTCCGTCACCGATTGCGGTTGGCGCGCGAGCACCGCGTCGAAGGTTTCCGTACCAAGCCCCGGGTCTTGCTCGATGAACCAGCTACGCAGCCGTTCGGTAATGAATTCGTACAGTTCGTTCGCGAGACTCTCTGGTTCGGCGACAGCCATCGGCTGGGCCGTGACAGCGCGCTGTATCGCGGCCTTGAGGTCGATATCGAGGCGGCACTCCGCGAGGATGCGGACAATACCGAGTGCGGCTCGCCTGAGCGCGAAGGGATCCCGGTTACCGGTCGGTCGCTTGCCAAGCGCAAACACGCCGGCGATCGTCTCGAGCTTGTCTGCCACGGAAAGCAGTTGCCCGTCGATCGTCGCAGGCAGCGCATCGCCCGCGAAGCGCGGCCGGTAGTGGTCGCCGATCGCGATTGCAACGGCCTCCGGCTCGCCGTCAGCCCGGGCGTAATAGCGTCCCATCGTGCCCTGCAGTTCCGGGAATTCGCTGACCATGCCGGTCAACAGGTCGCACTTTGAGAGCCTGGCGGCACGTTCGACGGCAGCCGGCGGAACACCGATTTCCGTGGCGATCGCAGCCGCGAGCGCCGCGACACGTTCGGACCTGTCGAACAGGCTGCCGAGTCCTTTCTGGTAGACAACGTCGTTCAGCGCAGAAGATCGTGACACCAGGCTCGAGCGCCGGTCGCTATCCCAGAAGAACGCAGCGTCCGAGAGGCGCGGACGAATCACGCGTTCGTTACCGTCGCGGACCTGTACGGGGTCGGTGCTTTCCAGGTTCGCGACCGTGACGAAGCGCGGCAGTAGCCGCCCGTCAGCGTCGGCTACCGGAAAATAGCGCTGGTGACCGGTCAGGGTAGAGATGATTGCCTCGCGCGGGAGGGCGAGAAAGCTCTCGTCGAACGCGCCGACGATCGGTACCGGCCACTCCACCAGTGCGGCCACTTCATCGAACAGCCCGTCCCCGTTTACGACGGATCCGCCCGCGCCGGCCGCCGCCGCCTCGACACCCGCCTGAATCCGTCGTCGCCGCTCATCGAAGTCGACGACGACCCGACCTTCGGACTCGAGCAGGGCCGGATAGGCGGCGGGATTCGGTATGGCCAGGCTGCGATCGGCGTGGAACCGGTGCCCGCGGGATTCCCTGCCGGCGGGAAGGCCCATGATCGTCGCGTCCAGGACCGCGTCGCCGTGCAACAGGAGCACCCAGTGGACGGGGCGGACGAACTCCGTCTCGCCGGCACCCCAGCGCATGCGTCGGGGGATCGGTAGCGCGGCCAGGGCCTTCTCGACGAGCGCGGGCATCAATTCTGCGGCAGTGCGACCCTGCTCGGTGAGGTCGCAGGATAGCCATTCGCCCTTCTCGCTCCGGCTTCGCCGTAACGCGGAAACTTCGACCCCGCACTTCCGGGCAAAGGCGATCGCGGGCGGCTTCGGTTTGCCGTCGGCGTCGAAGGCGACACTTACCGGTGGTCCTTTCTGTTCGGTCGTGCGGTCTTCCTGTGCGGTGGCAAGCCGATCTATCCGGACCGCGAGCCGGCGCGGGCTGGCATAGGGTTTCACGGTGCCATGGGCGAGCCGGGCCTCGTCGACCTCACGCTCGAGGTTTTCGGCGAACGAGTCCATGAGGTTCCGCAAGGCTTTCGGCGGCAATTCCTCCGTGCCGATCTCGACGAGGAAGTCCGCGGATTTCATTGGCCGGCTCCGGCGGCACGGACCGATTCGACCATCGGGAAGCCGAGTGCTTCACGACCGGCGAAGTAGGCTTCCGCAATGGCCCGGGCCATCGTTCTGACGCGCAAGATGTAACGCTGGCGTTCGCTGACGGAGATCGCCCGCCGCGCATCGAGCAGGTTGAACAGGTGGGAGGCTTCGAGCATCCGCTCGTAAGCCGGCAGGGGAAGGCCGAGCGGGATCAGCCGCTCGACTTCGCGCTCGGCGTGGTCGAACGAGCGGAACAGCGCCTCGACGTCCGCGACCTCGAAGTTGTACCGCGATTGTTCGACCTCGTTCTGGTGATAGACGTCGCCGTAGGTGATTCGGCCGAGAGGGCCGTCGGTCCAGACGATGTCGAAGATGCTCTCGACACTCTGCAGGTACATCGCGAGGCGCTCGAGACCGTACGTGATCTCTCCTGTTACCGGTCGGCATTCCAGCCCGCCTACCTGCTGGAAATAGGTGAACTGAGTCACTTCCATGCCGTTCAGCCAGACCTCCCAGCCCAGGCCCCAGGCCCCGAGCGTCGGGGACTCCCAGTTGTCCTCGACGAAGCGGATGTCGTGCACGAGCGGATCGATGCCGATCGCGCGCAGGGAGTCGAGGTACAGGTCCTGGATAGCCGCAGGGGAGGGCTTGATGACGACCTGGTACTGATAATAGTGCTGCAGCCGGAATGGGTTATCGCCGTAGCGTCCGTCGGTCGGCCGCCTGGACGGCTGCACGTATGCCGCGCTCCACGGCTCGGGGCCGATAGCCCGGAGGAAGGTTGCCGGGTGAAAGGTGCCGGCACCCATTTCCTTGTCGTAGGGTTGCAGGATGACGCATCCCTTTGCCGCCCAGTACTCCTGGAGACGAAGAATAAGGTCCTGAAAACTGAGGCGCCTCAGCGCCGCGTCGCTCTTCATCGCGGGAAGTCTACCGTGTCATCTGCAAAAAGCCGATCGCAACCGGACGACATCCGAGCCCGGTCGCAGGCCGCGCCCGCTCCAAACGAAGAGAGGCACTAAAATAGTGCGCGCCTGTCGGGAAATTGCACTAATATGGTGCCAAGGACGCAAGTTGCCACGTGCTCTTTTCATAGTAATCAATAGCTTGGCTGAAGCACCATTTTGGCACAGAACCTGCACCTGCTGGCTACCCAGACCCGCACAGGGCGGGTAAACCATTCACGCAAAACTCGGAGGAGAACACATGAAGCCTGCAGACGTACTCGCCCTCATCAAGGAAAAGGAGGTCCGGTTCGTCGACTTCCGTTTCACGGACACAAAAGGCAAGGAGCAACACGTCACCGTGCCCGAACGTACCGTCAACGAGGACCTGTTCGAGGACGGCAAGATGTTTGACGGCTCGTCCATCGCCGGCTGGAAGGGCATCAACGAGTCCGACATGATCCTGATGCCGGATCCGTCCACGGCCGTGATCGACCTCTTCTCCGAGGAAACCACGCTGAACCTGCGCTGCAATGTCGTCGAGCCGTCGACCATGCAGGGCTACGATCGTTGCCCGCGCTCGCTCGGCGAACGCGCCGAGGCATACCTGAAATCCACCGGCATCGCGGACACCGCTTACTTCGGCCCGGAGAACGAGTTTTTCGTTTTCGACAACGTTTCCTGGGACGACTCGATGAATGGCGCCTTCTACAAGGTGGATTCCGATGAAGGTGCGTGGAATCGCGGCCGCAGCAGCGACGACGCAAACACCGGACATCGCCCGACCGTAAAGGGAGGCTACTTCCCGGTTCCGCCGGTGGACTCACTGCACGACCTGCGGTCGGCGATGTGCCTGGCTCTCGATGACATGGGCGTCGAAACCGAAGTTCATCACCACGAAGTTGCGACCGCGGGTCAGTGCGAGATCGGGGCGCTGTTCAACACGCTTGTGAAGAAAGCGGACGAGGTGCAGATCCTCAAGTATGTCATCCACAACGTAGCCCACGCCTACGGCAAGACAGCGACGTTCATGCCGAAGCCGCTCGTCAACGACAATGGCAATGGCATGCACGTGCACCAGTCACTAGCGAAGGGCGGCAAGAACCTGTTTTCCGGCGACGAATACGGCGGCTTGTCCGAAACGGCGCTCTTCTACATCGGCGGCATCATCAAGCACGCGAAAGCCTTGAACGGCTTTACGAACCCCGCGACCAACAGCTACAAGCGTCTCGTGCCCGGTTTCGAGGCCCCGACGATACTCGCGTACTCCGCGCGCAACCGCTCGGCGTCGATTCGTATCCCTTACGTGTCAAATCCGAAAGCGCGCCGCATCGAGGTGCGTTTCCCGGACTCGATGGCGAACCCGTACCTGGCTTTTGCCGCCATGCTGCTGGCAGGACTGGACGGCATCCAGAACAAGATTCATCCGGGCGATGCGATGGACAAGGATCTTTATGACCTGCCGCCCGAAGAAGAGAAAACGCTCAATCTCGTTGCGTTCTCGCTCGAGGAAGCCCTGAACAATCTCGACCAGGACCGGGCGTTCCTCAAGGCCGGCGACGTCTTCACCGATGACCTCATCGATGCCTACATCGAACTCAAGATGCAAAACGTCACGCGCCTCAGGATGACGACGCACCCGGTCGAATTTGACATGTATTACAGCCTTTAAGTCGCAAAACTGTGAACTGGGCGGCGTTTTTGGCCGCCCGGTCACTGGCCCGGAGCCGCCTCCCGTTGTTATGCTAACCCAATGGCCAAACGCTCGATTTTCCTGTTTGCAGCGCTGTTCGCGGCAGGGTCGCTTGTTGCCGAAGCAATGGCCGAGGCATACCGCTGGGTGGACAGCGACGGGGTCATTCATTTCTCCGATCGGCCGGCACCCGGCGCGGAACAGATCGTGCTCCCCGAGGCCAACAGTATCAGCGTTCGCCGAAATGCGCCCCAGCGCAACACTGCCCCTTCGTCCGAACAGTCGGCCGCTGACGCCACCCGGTACGAAAGTCTTACGATCGCGTCACCGGCTGCAGAAGAAACGCTATGGAATATCGAGGGCGTTCTGAATGTGTCGCTGGCGCTGAGCCCTGGCCTCAAGCCGGGGCACCAGGTGCGGGTGTACTTCAATGGCAGCCCGAGGATGGTCGGCGGCACGAGCTTCCAGCTCCAGGAAGTCTGGCGCGGTGTGCACAACATCCAGGCGGAAGTTCTGGACGAGACGGGCAGGCTCATGATCCGGAGCCAGCCGAACCGGTTCTACGTGCAGCAGAACACGGTGAATCGCTAGGCCGGAACACGGCCGGCGGGAGCTCGTCGCCGGGCGGCGGCGATATTCTCGAGCGCGAAGCGCGCAATATCCTCGAAAGCCTGAGTTGCGCCGTAATCCTGCTCGACCGCGCGCTATTGATCGTCGCTTTGAATCCCGCGGCTGAGAACCTTCTTGGCATCAGCGAAAAGCGGGCGTCCGGCGAATCGCTCCTTAAACTCGTCGGTGACGAGCCGGAGTTCGAGGACATCCTGGCGCGGGTCATCAGTACCGGCGACAACTATGCCAACGAACTGACGCTCCCCAGGACCGAAGTTTACGCTGACGAGAGGATCATCGACTGCCGCGTTTCGCCGGTCGCAGCGGGCCGGGCCGCGGTGCTCGTCGAAATGACGGACGTCACCCGCCGCTCCAGGATAACGCGCGAAAATGCGCTGCTCATCCAGCATGGTGCGGGCCGCCAGATGATCCGGCAGCTCGCTCACGAGATCAAGAATCCCCTGGGTGGCATCCGCGGTGCGGCCCAGTTGCTGGCAAAGCAGCTCGACTCCGCTGACCTGAAGGAATACACCGATGTCGTGATCAGCGAAACGGACCGCCTTGCCGGCCTTGTCGACACACTGCTGGGGCCGGGAGGTCCGCCGCGCAAAGAGCCGCAGAACGTGCACGAGCTGCTGGAATACGTCGTCCGGATCATCAGCGCGGAAAAGCATCGTGCGCTGACTATCCGCCGCGACTACGATCCCGGCCTGCCGGACATCAGGCTTGATCGCGACCAGATGGTCCAGGCGCTGCTCAATATCGTCCAGAACGCTGCGGTAGCGCTCGAGGGGCACGGCACCATTACGCTGCGCACACGCGCCACGACGAATTTCACGATTGGCGAAACGCGTCATCGCGTCATCGCAAGCCTCGATATCGAGGACGATGGGCCGGGAATCCCACGCGACCTGCAGGACTCGGTTTTCTACCCGCTGGTGACGAGCCGGCCCGAAGGGACGGGGCTCGGGCTGCCGGCCGCACAGGAACTCATCAGTCGACACGGAGGACTCATTGAATTCGAAAGCCGCCCGGGACGAACCGTTTTCTCCATCCGACTTCCGATCGACCAACAGGAGATCGTGGCCCATGAACGCCGGTGAGCCGGAAGTCTGGGTGGTCGACGACGACCAGTCAGTACGCTGGGTACTCGAAAAGGCGTTGCGCCAGGCCGGGATCGGCTCGAGGAGCTTCGAGCGCGCCGAGCACCTGCTGGAAGCCATCGAACACAGCGAACCCGACGTACTGATCACCGATGTGCGCATGCCGGGTATGAGCGGTATCGCGCTTCTTGACCGCCTGCGCATCAGGTGCCCGTCGTTGCCCGTTATCGTAATAACGGCGCACTCCGACCTCGACAATGCCGTTGCGGCTTACAAGGGCGGTGCGTTCGAGTACCTGCCGAAGCCCTTTGACGTTGACGAGGCCATAGAACTCGTACGCAAGGCGGCCCGCGCGAACGGTGGTGACGCGACCCCGGCCGGGCCGGATACCGAGGCCATGTCATCCCTGATCGGACAGGCGCCAGCCATGCAGGAAGTCTTCCGCTCGATCGGCCGGCTCGCGGGCTCGAGCATGACGGTGCTGATCACTGGCGAATCCGGCACCGGCAAGGAACTCGTGGCGCGTGCGTTGCACGAACACAGTCCGCGCGCGGACAAGCCGTTCATTGCGCTCAACACATCGGCGATAGCCTCCGAACTCCTGGAGTCAGAGCTGTTCGGGCATGAGAAAGGGGCTTTCACCGGTGCCGATTCGAAACGTATCGGGCGGTTCGAGCAAGCGAACGGCGGCACGCTGTTCCTTGACGAGATCGGCGACATGTCTCCGGTACTGCAGACCCGTCTGCTTCGCGTACTCGCCGAGAGTGAATTCTATCGGGTCGGCGGACAGACCTCGATCAAGGTCGACGTGCGCGTGATCGCCGCAACGAACCAGGACCTCGCACGCGCGGTCAAGGAGGCACGTTTCCGCGAAGACCTGTTTCACCGCCTTAACGTCATTCGCATCACCACGCCCCCGTTGCGACAGCGGCGCGAGGACATTCCGCTGCTGCTTCGACATTACTTTACCGAGGCAGCCAGCGAACTCAACGCGCCAGTCAAATCGATCGACAGCGAGGCCATGGACTTGCTCCGCAACTATGACTGGCCGGGCAACGTACGGCAGGTCGTAAATGCAGCACGGCGTCTCACGGTGACGGCGCCGGGCAGCGTGATCACACCTCAGGACATCCCAGCCGATCTCGGTGGCCAGGACGTCTACGTGAGGGCAGTGCAGGACTGGACCCGAAGCCTCGCAAGCTGGGCGGAAACACAGCTCGGAGAGAACGACCAGCCGCTGCTCGATACCGCGTTGCCGGAATTCGAGAAAACGCTCATCCTTACGGCGATGGCGCGAACCAAGGGGCACCGGCAGGAGGCGGCGAAGCTGCTCGGCTGGGGCCGCAACACGCTGGCGCGGAAAATGAAGTCGCTGCACCTCGACTGACAGAAGTTTTCGTCAGCTGCTGACACAATCGCGCCGGTGCCTGAGCCCGCTTCCGGATTGTCGCATTGCGGCCGCATCGGGCACTGTTCTCGGTCATGGCTCGGCTTCGCTCCGCTCGCCTGCGCTTTACTTCCCTCAAACAGCGCCCGACGCGACCGCTAGAAACTACGCCGGGGCATCAGGCAGCCGGGCGAGAGGCCTGTTCGACCGAACTTAAGCACAGCGTGGCGAAGCCGAGCGAGCCATTCGCGAGAACA
>JBGTLY010000149.1:0-1982 GCA_041743865.1 Woeseiaceae bacterium | reverse complement strand
GCGGCGTCCTTCTTGTAGAACAGCTTCGTTTCGAAATCGAGGCCCGCGGAGAGGTTCAGGTACTGGTGGCTTGGGCGGGCGTAGCAGTTGTGGCTGATCACGCCATTGGCGATGAAATCTCCGGTGCCGGTCGTGATATCGAAAAGCTCCCGACTCCCATCGAGTGGCTCGATCTCGACGATCTCCAGGCGAGCCGTCGACTTTACCGACTGAGCCTCAATGTCGCGCTTGCGCGTGATCGAAGGGTCAAATGCACCCATGAATCGCAGATGCTCCCGCAGCCCGCCGCGGACGCGCACGTAGTGCACGGGTTTTGGCGACTCCCGCCGGGCGGTTTCGACGACCGGGTCAAATCGAAGACTGCGCAGGCCGTCGCTTAACACGTCGATCATGCGGCGATCGGTATTCGAAATCCGAATTGTGCCGCCGGCGAAGGATCCTTCCGCATCGAATATGCCGCCCACGAATCCGTGAACCCATTCGCCCCCCGCGCGCTCCGGCCATTCGATCAGCCTGCTGATTGCGGCCACCGACGATTTTGCGCTCGTGCGAATCGCCTCCATTCGCCGCCGTATTGCCGTCCCGGCGTTGAACAGGAATCGATCGGTGACGATCCCAAACCCCGAAAGAAATTCCGTGGCACGATCCAGTGCTTCCGTGTCCGCCAACGCCAGCCGGAATCGATGCTGGTCGCCGTTGGCTCGTCCGGCCCGGGCATATCGATAGACGCCCAGGTGCCCGTCACCCCTGATGAGCCCGCAGAGATAGCCACGCCGGTAATCGGTCGAATGTTCGCGACGCGGATCCGAGGCAATCGCGCCGAAACCCATCAGGGTGTTATTGAGCGTCAATACGGGACGTTGGCCAGAACCAACGCCTTTCGCCACGAATTTCCACCCGCGCTCCGTAAGAAACCGGTGGTCTGCGCTGGCGACGAGCTCGGTGCTGTCGGCGAGCCGAATCCGATAGGCCGGCTTGCTAGTCCGCCAATGGGCCAGGACTCGCGTGCGCTCGTAATGACGGTAATGACCGCGCTTCGCCGTTCCGTAAATTTCGTCGCCCACCTCGAGAGCGGCTAAAGGCTTCTGGCTGCCGTCACCCATGAGGATTGGGGTGTCCCCAGATACACAGTAGACACAACCGTGCTCGCAGCCGCGATACGGGTTGATCGATTGATCGAAGGGGATGTCGGGGGAGTTGTTTTTCGTGATGACGGACTGCGCGGGTTCGGGCTGCACCGTTGTCTGCAACGGCGGCAGCGACTCATCCGCGATGCCCCAGCCGTCGTCCACGGCCTCGACCGCGAGCGCCTCGAAACGCCCGGTCCGGTTGGATATCGCGCCGCGCGTCCTGTCGGGCCTCAATGCCATAGCTGTATGGATATACAGCTATGGATCTGCCCCGTCAAGACGGCGGTGAGACCTGTTCCGGGAAGCGGCTGACGCGTCGAAGCGCCGGGAACCCGCGCATCCAGAGGCCCGCGATCGCGACACTCGCGATGCCCCCGACGACGACCGCGGGCTTCAAGCCCCACCAGGCCGCGGTCACGCCGGATTCAAATTCCCCGAGTTCGTTCGAGGCGCCGATGAAAACGGCGTTGACCGCGCTCACGCGCCCTCGGATCGCGTCGGGCGTTTCGAGCTGCACCAGCATGTGACGGATGTAGACACTCACCATGTCAGACGCGCCGAGTATCACGAGGGCCGCGAGCGACAGCCAGTAAGTGTGCGACAGCCCGAAAACGACGGTCGCAACACCGAAGACCGCGACACCCGCGAACATCTTCGTGCCGACATGCGTCGTGATCGGACGCCAGGCAAGCGTGATTGCGATGATCGCGGCGCCGATGCCCGGTGCCGCGCGCAGCCAGCCGAAGCCGTCAGGCCCGACGTGCAGGATGTCGCTCGCATACGCGGGCAGGAGCGCGGTCGCGCCGCCGAACAGCACGGCAAAGAGATCGAGCGAGACGGCGCCGAGGATGA
>JBGTLY010000148.1:0-2912 GCA_041743865.1 Woeseiaceae bacterium | reverse complement strand
CGGTTCGCGGCCAGCGCCTCGTGATTCTCATCGGCGGCATCTCGTTCCACGACGGTTACCACGGTGTCCTCGCTCACGAAACGTGTCAGGTCATCGACATGCCCGTCGGTGTCGTCGCCCACGATACCCTCGCCAAGCCAGATGATCTGGTTTACGCCCAGCGAGTCGCGGAGTTGCTGTTCGATAAGCTCGCGGTCCAGTGAGGGATTGCGGTTGGGATGCAGCAGGCACTGTTCCGTCGTCAGCAACGCGCCGGCCCCGTTGACGTCGATGGAGCCGCCCTCGAGAACCATGTCCACGGGCAGGCAGCGCGCGCCGAGGGCATCGGCCATGAGCGGCGGGATCGCATCATCGAGGTCGAAAGGCGGATACTTGCCGCCCCAGGCATTGAAGCGAAAATCGAGCGCGAGACCTTCCGGTGCATCCTTGCCGGGCCGGGTGACGAAAATCGCGCCATGGTCGCGACACCAGGCGTCATTCGTGGGAAACCGGTGGAAGCGCACGTTCTTCGCGTTAACGTTGCCGTCCAGGAGCCCTGTCACATGCTGCTCGTGCCGTTCGTCCAGAACGTTGATTCGCACCAACTCATGTGCCGCCAGCGCCGCCACGAACTGCACCATGACGGGCTCGACCGGTTCGAATTTGCCCGGCCAGCTTTCCCGCTTGTGCGGCCAGGAAAGCCAGGTTGCCTGGTGTGGCGCCCATTCGGCGGGCATGGCGTAGCCGGCTGCGGCTGCGGCTGGGGTCGGGTCAGGTTTCCTTGTCATGCGGCATTGTACGGCTTTATCGCGGGGCGGCTCCACCGTGGCACGAGTCTTGCAAGAATTCGGGTGACGCCCAGAGGAGTGCAAGACATGCAGGACAAAGCCCGTACCCGTCGAAAAAGCTACAAGGATGTCAGTGTAAGGACTGCCGATATCGACACGCCGAACGACGCCGCGGTCACCATCGGCCGCACGCTGGTCGCCGCTCACTTCATGATCAGTGCTGCAGGGCTGGTTTTCGCTGCGAGCATGGCGATTCTAGTCGTCGATTTCGGGATTGAGCCGTTTGCGTCGAATCCCGGCCTGTCGATCGGGCTGACGGCGCTCGCCGGACTTTGCGTCGGCCTGCTGGCCGGGGCCCGCTACCGCTCTCGCTACCACCAATACCAGTAGAGCAATACTAGTATCGCCGCGATCATCGCGGCAGCGACATTGAACGAGGGCCGGGTGGTGAAATCCGTTTTCCCGGCGTCGTCGACCGTTGCGCGGGTCGCGCCCTGCAGGAGCGAGACGACGATAGCGATCACCATGCACAGAAGAAAAACGTAGCCGACGCGATTCATGAACGGCACCTCAGGCCACCAGAGCTTGTAGCCGAGCGATAGCACGGCTGATGCGATGGCCGCCGCAAAAGCGCCGGCCGAGGTCGTGCCTTTCCAGAACATGCCGAGCAGGAACAGCGTGACGACGCCGGGCGTAAAGAAGCCGGTGAACTCCTGCAGCCATTGGAACGCCTGCTCGGCATTGCCGAGGAGCGGGCGGGCCGCCAGCGAGGCAATGACCAGTGCAGAGAACGCCGCGAGGCGCCCGGTCGTCACCAGTGCACGTTCCGGGGTTGCAGGGCGGAGGGGTTTGTAAAGATCCATCGTGAAAATCGTCGCGATCGAGTTCATCATGGACCCGAGGGACGACACGATCGCGGCGATCAGCGCAACAAAGATAAGGCCACGGACGCCGTTCGGAGCGAGCGACATCATTGTCGGGTAGGCTTCGTCAGCTCGGTCGAGGTCCGGCGCAATTACGAAAGCCGCAATACCGGGAAACACCACGAGTACCGGGATCAGTAGCTTGAGAAATGCCGCGAAGACAATGCCCTTCCGGGCTTCATCGATGCTCTTGGCCGCCAGCGCCCGCTGGATGATGTACTGGTTGAAGCCCCAGTAGCTGAGGTTCATGATCCACATACCGCCAATAAGTACCGACAGACCCGGGAGATAGCGATAGTTCGGGTCGCTCTTCTCGAGGATCATGTTGAATTTCTCCGGCACCGCGCGGGTGAGCTCCGCGAAACCGGCAATGGCGCCTTTACCGCTCCCGACGGCGTCGAGCGCCAGCCAGGAAATGAGCAGGCCCCCGGCGACGAGCATTGCGACCTGGATGATATCCGTCAGCGCCACGGCCTTGAGCCCGCCGTACAGGGAATAGACCGCGGCGAACGCGGCGAGCGCGGCGATCCCGGCGTTGAGGTCGAGGCCGGTCATCGTGTTCAGCGTCAGCGTGCCGAGCCACAGGATCGAGGCCAGGTTCACGAAGGTGAACACGCCGAGCCAGAAAACGGCCATCACGGAACGAACTGCACCGTTGTATCGTCGCTCGAGATACTGCGGCATCGTGTAGATACGTTGCTCGAGGAAAATCGGCAGGAAATACTTGCCAACGATGATCAGCGTTATAGCTGCCATCCACTCGTAGGATGCGATCGCGAGGCCGATCGCGTAGCCGGAACCGGTCATTCCGATCACCTGTTCCGCCGAAATGTTGGCGGCGATCAGCGATGCGCCGATCGCCCACCACGGGAGGTTCTTGCCCGCAAGGAAATAGTCCCTCGTATCCTTGTCGTGGCCGGGCTTTTCCCTCGAGACCCAGGTCGCGATCCCCACGAGACCGATCGCGTACACCGCGACGATGACATAGTCGATTCCCGCGAGCCCCATGTTGATCCCCCGATCTTCCCGTCAGCGTTTTTGCCGCACGGCAGCGACGAGCATTTTGGCCGCCCGTCCCGTGTCGGCCGGACTCATTCCCGGCCGGTAAAGCGATGAGCCGGTGCCCAGGGCCGTCGCGCCACCGGCCAGCCATTGTGCGGCGTTCGGGGCGTCGATGCCACCGACGGCAATGACAGCCGCCTCGGCTGGCAGGACGGCACGC
>JBGTLY010000147.1:0-3796 GCA_041743865.1 Woeseiaceae bacterium | reverse complement strand
ATAATCGCCATTGCGTTGATCGGCGGCGTTGCGGCATTCATCTACTTCAAAAAGCGCTCACGAGCCATGCGGCACTTCCTGGACCGGATGATACTCAAGACCCCAATTATCGGCCCGATAATGCAGAAGGCGGCCATCGCCCGATACTCCCGTACGCTCTCGACCATGTTCGCTGCCGGCGTGCCACTCGTCGAGGCGCTGCAATCGGTCGCCGGCGCCTGCGGCAACATCGTCTACGAACAGGGCGTACTGAAGATGCGCGACGAAGTTGCGACTGGCCAACGCCTGCAGCAATCCATGGAAAACACGGGCCTCTTCCCCAATATGGTCATACAGATGATCGCAGTTGGCGAAGAATCCGGCTCACTTGACGACATGTCGGCCAAAGTCGCCGACTTCTACGAGGAAGACGTCGACAACGCGGTCGACAACCTCAGCTCGCTGCTCGAGCCGATGATCATGTCGATCCTCGGCGTGCTGGTGGGCGGACTCGTGGTGGCCATGTACCTGCCGATCTTCAAGATGGGCGCCGTGGTATAAGGCCCCCGGACGGTTAGTCAACAGCGGCGTTCGGGAACCCGGACGCCGTTTTCATTTCCGACGGAGAAACGCCCGAACATGATCGAGTTGCTTCACGAATCACCCACACTGTTCATCGTCGTGGTGTTCCTGTTTGCTCTCCTCATCGGCAGTTTCCTGAACGTCGTGATCTACCGCCTGCCGCTCATGATGGAGCGCGAGTGGCGTGAACAATGCGCTGAAGTCGCCGCGATGCCGGCAAGCGAGCTGCCGGAAGGCAGGTTCGACCTGGTCGTGCCCCGCTCCCGCTGCCCGTCCTGCGGTACCGCCATCAGGGCCTGGCAGAACATCCCGGTGCTGAGCTACCTGCTGCTGCGCGGGCGCTGCGGCGGCTGCCAGTCCCGGATCTCTGCCCGTTATCCGGTGGTGGAGGCAGTCACAGCCGTGCTGGCTGCCATCGTCGCCTGGCGCTTCGGCTTTGGCTGGGAGGCGCTGATGGGGATCGTCCTCACGCTCGGCCTGATCCCGATCACCCTGATCGATTTCGACCGGCAGCTCATCCCGGATGCCATCGTCCTGCCATTGCTGTGGATCGGCCTCGCCCTGTCGCTTTGGCATCCCGTACCGGGCTCGGAGGTTCTCTTCATCGGGAGCCGCGAGGCGATCGTCGGCGCAATAGCCGGCTACCTCAGCCTCTGGTCTTTTTACTGGCTCTTCAAGCTGGTCACCGGCAAGGAAGGCATGGGTTACGGCGATTTCAAGCTGCTGGCCGCGCTCGGTGCCTGGCTTGGTTACACCTACCTGTTCACGATCATCATCCTCTCCGCCGTGGTGGGGGCGCTCCTCGGCATCGCGTTGATCATCTTTCGCGGCCGTGACCGCCAGGTGCCTATGCCGTTCGGACCCTTTCTCGCGGCTGCCGGCTGGCTCGGAATGGTTGCGGGTGAGGAACTTAAAGCGCTCCTGCACATCCCGTTTTGACCCGGATCGTTACTGGCGCGCTTGCGCAGCGGCAAAACTTTCGGAATAGTTTGCCCGATGACGGCAACGCGTGAGCCGGCGGGAAAAGCGACCTTGCGAAACCCCTTGCGAATCCCCCTGCGAATCGGCCTGACCGGGGGCATTGCGAGCGGCAAGTCGACCGTGGCGGACCTGTTCGCGGGCCTCGGCGCACGCATTATTGACACGGACGTCATTGCCCGCGAGGTCGTACAGCCGGGCATGCCGGCCCTTTCGCAGATTCGGCACGAATTTGGCGATCGGGTCTTCGACGAGAAGGGTCAGCTCGACCGGGCCGGGATGCGCCGCATCGTGTTTGCCGATGACGAGGCCCGGCAGCGCCTGGAGTCGATCCTTCATCCGATTATTCAGGCCGAGACTTTGCGCCAGGCGAATGCGTCCGGCGGACCGTACCAGATGATCGTCGTGCCGCTCCTGGTCAAGTCGCCGCTCGTCGACTTTTTCGATCGCGTGCTCGCCATTGACTGCGATGAGGACACGCAGATCCGGCGGCTGATGGCACGCGACGCCGAGTCCGAGGGCCAGGCACGCCGCATGCTCGCGGCCCAGTCCAGCCGCAAGGATCGCCTCGCGATCGCGGACGACGTCATTCGTAACGACGGTGACCTTTCAGCAACGCTGGACCAGGTCCGGAGCCTGCATCGGAAATACCTCGAGCTCGCCGCGGGTGAGCGCCAGGATGGCTGAGCACGTCGCAGGATTGCGACAGGCCGGGCATTTGCCCGATGCGGCAGTGAGGCGCAGAATACGGGCATGGTAAAACCCGCCGGATTCGTTTTGATTGACACTGCCGAGAAGCAGGCCTCGTACGAGCAACCGCTGAGCGAGCGCATGCGCACATTTCTTCGACTCGAGTTCCTGTACCAGCAAATGCTGTTTAACAATGAACTTGATTCGGACTGGGGCACACGGGCCACCGTTTCGACGCTGCTCGAGATCCTTGCAATACTCGCCAGGGGCGATATTCGCAGCGAGGTCCACAAGGAACTGGACTTCCAGCTTGCGACCCTGCAGCGCTACCAGAGCATGCCGGAAGTCGATTCGAGCCGTCTCGACCACCTGTTGCATACGCTGACGGAGAGCCGACGACAGGTGTCCGCCATCGGCACCGGCTTTTTGCAGTCCCTCAAGGATTCCGAGTTTCTGAATGCGATCAAGCATCGGAGCGCGATTCCGGGAGGTACCTGCGAATTCGACTTGCCCGAGTACAGTCATTGGCTGCGACAGCCGATGCGACGCCGTCAACAGGACCTTGGGGTCTGGGTCAATGACATCCGGCCAATCTGCGATGCCGCGTCCGAAGTTCTCTGGCTGATACGGGAGAGCTCACCGCCTGTCGACAAGCTCGCTATCCACGGCATGTACCAGCACAACATGCAGAACACCAGTTGCCGCTTGCTACGGGTCATGTTGCCAAGCGACTGCGACCTGTTCCCGGAAATAAGCGGCAGTCAGCATCGCTTCACCGTGCGCTTTCTCGAGTGGGCCACGATCGGCAGCCGCGCAATGCAGACCACGCGCGATGTGCCGTTCGAACTCTGCGTCTGCTGACTGTTGGAGCGGCCCATGGCCGCGATTCCGGCCGGACCGCGAATGTAGGAGCGGCCCGTGGCCGCGATTCCGCCTCAATCGCGCGCATGGCGCGCTCCTACGGGTGCGATTGTAGGAGCGGCCCGTGGCCGCGATTCCGCCTCAATCGCGCGCATGGCGCGCTCCTACGGCCGGCGGATCAGGGCATCGACGACCGGCCGGTCGGCAGGCAGCAGGTTTTCCGTAGCGAGCGCCGTGACGCTCACCCATCGTAGCCCCTGCCCTTCGAGTCCCGCGGGCTCATGCTGCCATTCGTCGACGAGGAAAAAGCGGATCGCGACGTGCCGGTCCGGATAGTGGTGTTCGAGTTGCATGAATTCGCCCGCAGACACGACTTCGATGCCGATCTCCTCGCGCAGTTCGCGCACCAGCGCCTCACCCGGCCGCTCGCCATTGCCGATCTTGCCGCCGGGAAACTCCCACATGCCGACGTACGGCCCCGGTTCGAGTCTTTCGGTGATCAGGATGCGGCCGGCCTCGTCGCGAAGAATGCCCGCCACGACATTGAGCCGTCTCAGGTGAGGCTTCCGTGGCACTGCTTGTATTTCTTGCCGGAGCCACAGGGACAGGGCTCATTACGTCCGACCTTGCGGGCGTTTCTGACAAAGGTTTCGACCGCTTCGGGCCGTGCCGGCGGAGGCGCGGCAGGTTGAGCTCCGGCACCGCC
>JBGTLY010000146.1:0-4341 GCA_041743865.1 Woeseiaceae bacterium | reverse complement strand
CCGATGGTCGTGCGCGACGACCGCAAACCCGCGCTCGGCGGCGTCGGTGGCGAAGCGCGCATAACGGTCCGAGTATTCCCCGAGCCCGTGCAGGATGTGGATGACGCCTTGAGGCTCCGCCGGAGCTGGGAAGGGTAGGATGCGGATCCGGTGGCCGTCCGGCGTGCCGAGGCTCGGCGCGTCGTCCGTTGCGTCAGTCATCCCCGGGTTGCCAGGTCTTGAGCATCTCGACGAACGTGTAGGACGCCGACCAGGTGATCAACGTCAGCCCGGATATGGCTTCGACCCCTGCGATGACCCTGAGCGGGCCCGTGGGGTACATATCCCCGAAACCGAGCGTGGAAAACGTCACGGCCGAGAAGTACACGCAGTCCATGACGCTCGCGGCCGCTGCCGCCCCGGTCAGTCCTCCGAATCCCTCGAGGCGGGTAAACTGCCAGTAGGTCAGCCCGAAGATCCAGATCTCGATGACGTGCAGGAAAAGCACGGCCAGTATGAGAAAGATCATGCGCCGGCGAGGGTGCCAGCGGGGTCGCGGGAAGTGGTCCGTCATCAAGCGCAGGCCTTCGAAATGCACGAGGACACAGATAACGACGACGAGCGCCGCGGCGCCGCCGGTCAGCCAGTCGGCTAGCCCAAGCACGCCCGGCGTGCCTCCCCCAGGGCGTAGAATCCGGCGCCGGCGAGGAGCACCAGCTTGGCCAGCTCGAGCGAGGAATAGATGGCGTGCAGCGAGGAGGGCGCCGGTTCCCCGCCCGCGACGACGAGTTCCGCCCGGGCCGCGAGGAGCGGCAACAGCCAGGCCGACTGCAGCAGTACGATGAGCGCCAGCGCACCGGCAATCCCCCACCATTGGCGGGCCCGGCCTGACGCCCGGACGACAATCAAGAATATAATGAGCGCCACCAGTTCCGCCTTGTTGAGCGCCGTGAACACGACACGGCCGATGTCGAGGCCGATGGCACGGGTGACCGTCGGCGCCGTGAAACGGATCGGCGTCGCGAGGAGCGATATGCCGGCCGTCATGCCGAACCAGGTAAAGCACACCCAGGCAGGATTCGAGATCGCGGATTTGAAGGCAGACATGCGGGGCGCCGTCGGCAGTGAGCAGGCACAGACTTTAGAATGACCACCACAGAATCACAAATCCCTGAATCACAGCTCGCGAACGCCGTGCTCATGATTCGCCCCGTGCGCTTCATGAGCAACCCGCAGACGCTCGAATCCAATGCTTTCCAGGTCGAGCCGGATGCGACGCCGGCTGAGCAGCAGCAACTCGCGCTCTCCGAGTTCGACGGCCTGGTCTCGGCGCTCGAAGGCGCAGGTGTCCGTACTTTCGTCTTCCCCGATACGCATGAGCCGCACACGCCAGACGCAGTGTTCCCGAACAACTGGGTAAGCTTTCACGCGGACGGCCGAGTCGTACTCTACCCGATGGAAGCGCCGAACCGGCGCGGCGAGCGGCGCCTCGACGTGATCGAATGCCTCGACCGTGAACACGGCTTTCATGTCAGCGAGGTCATCGACCTGTCCTGGCACGAGCGGGACGGTAATTTCCTGGAGGGGACGGGCAGCATGGTCCTCGATCGCGTCAATCGCATCGCCTATGCCTGCCTGTCTTCGCGTACGCAGCTGGATGCACTCGGCGATTTCGCGCAGCGCCTCGACTACGAAGTCATCGCGTTCGAGGCCGTCGACCGGGCGGGCCAGCCGATCTACCACACGAACGTGCTGATGATGGTGGGCGAGAAGCTCGCCGTGCTGTGTGCGGAGGCCATTCCCGATGGCGCGCAGCGCGCCGCCGTGCTCGACAGCCTCGAACGGACGGGCCACCGCCTGCTGGTCCTGTCCTACGCGCAACTCGAGTCCTTTGCCGGCAACATGCTCGAACTCAAAGGTCGGGACGGCCGCCGGGTCGTGGCGATGTCCCGACAGGCGTATGATGCGCTGAACGAAGAACAACGCGATCTCCTTCGGGCCAACGGCGACGTCGTCACGGCCGCCATCGACAACATTGAACTGTCTGCGGGCGGCAGCGTCCGCTGCATGCTTGCGGAGATCCACTTGCCGGGGAAGGCATGAGTCATACCGATCGTATCCTGATGTGTCCGCCGGACTATTTCTCGGTGGAATACGTCATCAACCCCTGGATGGCCGGGAACGCGGGCTCGATGAGTATCGAGCTCGCATGCAAGCAGTGGGAAACGCTCCGGGACACGCTGGCGCGTCACGCCGACATCGTCACGATCGATCCGCAGCCGGACCTGCCGGACATGGTATTTACCGCCAATGCCGGCGTCGTCTATGGCAACAAGGCGGTGGCAAGCCACTTTATGCCGCACGAACGGCGCCCCGAAGAGGCGCACTTCAAGAAATGGTTTCGCGAGAACGGCTTCGAACTCCTGGATCTCGACGAGAAGATCGGTTTCGAAGGCGCGGGCGACTGCCTTATCGACCGTGGCGGGCCGTGGCTCTGGACCGGCTACGGCTTTCGCACCGAGATCGAGGCGCACGCACCGATCCGAGACTTCCTCGACGTGGAACTCGTCTCGATACGTCTTACCGACTCACGCTTCTATCACATCGATACCTGCTTCTGTCCGCTGACGGACGGCTTTCTCATGTACCACCCGCCCGCCTTCGACTACGACTCGCGTGTCGCGATCGAAACCCGCATACCGCCGCACAAGCGCATCATCGTCGATACACTCGATGCGGGAAATTTCGCCTGCAACGCGGTGAATATCGGTAACCAGGTTTTCCTCAACAAGGCCTCCGACCCGCTGAAGGCGCAGCTCATGCTGAACGGCTTCGAGGTGCAGGAAGTCGAGCTCTCCGAGTTCCTGAAAGCCGGCGGCTCTGCGAAGTGCCTGACGCTGAAACTCGTCGAACCCCTTCGGACCCCGGGCTGAGCCGCGCTTGTCCGTCCACCGCTACAGCCTCGCGCTCAAGGATCCCGGTGCGCACCTCTACGAGGTGCGGCTCACCGTCGACCGTCCGGACCCGGAAGGACAGCGCTTCGCGATCCCCGCCTGGACCCCGGGCAGCTACATGATTCGCGACTTCGCGCGCAACGTCGTCGCCATCCGCGCGGAGTCTGAGGGCATCGCCGTGCCGCTCCTGAAGGTCGACAAGAGCAGCTGGCGTGCCGGCACGTGTGAACGGCCGCTCACGGTGATCCTTGACGTATTTGCCTATGAGGCAGGCGTACGCGGCGCGCATTTCGATTACACGCACGCCTACTTCAACGGCGCCTGCGTCTTCCCGCTGGTCGTGGGCCAGGCGGCGATGCCCTGCGAACTCGACATCCTGCCGCCGGAGGGCAAATACGGGAGGAGCTGGCGCGTCGCGACCGCGATGCGGCCGCACGGCGCAAAACCCTACGGCTTCGGTCTTTACCGTGCCGCGGACTACCACGAACTCATCGATCATCCCGTCGAGATCGGTGACCTGCACATTGGCGAGTTCGAGGCGCTGGGTATCCCGCACTCGATCTCGATTCGTGGACGGACGCGCTGCGACATGGCGCGGCTGTGCGGCGACCTGAAACGGCTCTGCGAGGCACAGTTGTCCCTGCTCGGCCCGCCGGCGGACCTCGATCGCTACGTGTTCCTCCTCCATGCGCCGGGCTCCGGCTACGGCGGGCTCGAGCACCGCTGGTCCTCGAGCCTCATCTGTGCGCGCGACAATCTGCCGTACAAGGGGCAGGCCGAGGTGGACGACAACTACGGGACCTTCCTTGGGCTCGCGAGCCACGAATACTTCCACCTGTGGAACGTGAAGCGTATCCGGCCCGCGGTGTTCGCGGACACGGACCTCGCGAGCGAGTCCTACACGGAGATGCTCTGGATATTCGAGGGCATCACGTCCTACTACGACGACCTGCTGTTGCTGCGCGCCGGACTCATCGATAAGCGCCGCTACCTGAAGCTCCTCGGCCGCACGATGACGCGCGTGCAGCGTGGCGCGGGCCGCAAACGCCAGAGCGTGGCGGCCTCGAGCTTCGACGCCTGGATCAAGTTCTACAAGCCCGATGCGAACAGCCCCAACGCGATCGTGAGCTATTACACTAAGGGTTCGCTGATCGCGTTGTGCCTCGATCTCAAGTTGCGGCTCGAAACGGACGGCCGGGCGACCCTGGATGAGGTCATGCGCACTTGCTGGGCCCGCTTCGGTGAGACGGGCAAGGGGATGTCGGAAGACGCGTTCGAGGCGTTGTGCGAAGAGGTCTCGGGTCTCGACCTCGGTGATTTCTTTGATCCCTCCGGGCATACTTCAGCATGATCTCCACATTAAAATTGTTGGTTACCTGGAAGTTGTTTACCATATTGGCTGTAAGCC
>JBGTLY010000145.1:0-26015 GCA_041743865.1 Woeseiaceae bacterium | reverse complement strand
CGGCAACGCCACCCGCGACGGCGAGTTGCGCGCCGCGCACGAGGAAGTTACGCCTATGCATCGAGATCGGGAATCAGTTCGCTTTCGAGATTTGCGATCATGTCCTTGAGCAGCAGTTTCCGTTTTTTCAGGCGCCGGATTCGCAGCTGGTCCACCATGGGGTCGTGCTGGAGCCGGTCGATGAGATAGTCGAGATCCCTGTGGCTGACCCGCAAGTCCCGCAATCGTTCCAGTTGCTTGAAGGTGTCAACTTCGACTTCGCCCGTCATAGACGCACCATGCTACTCGCGGTCCGGTAACAGCGCCAGCCAGTCCCGGTCTTCGGCGCCGATGACCACGAACCAGGGATTCAGGATATTTTCCTTTTGATTATAGGCAAGCGCCTCACCGTCGGTGGTCACGACCCGGCCGCCCGCCTGTTCGACCACGGCCTGCGCCGCGGCGGTGTCCCACTCCGACGTCGGGCCGAGTCGCGGGTAGACGTCGGCGCCACCTTCGGCCACGACGCAGAACTTCAATGAACTGCCCATGGGGACCATGTCGAACTCGCCCAGCCGGTCGAGAAAGGAGTCGAGGCTCGCGCCACGATGCGAACGGCTGCCGACGATACGCGGCGGCTGTGAGGCTCTGCGGGCGACATTTATTTTTTCCGGCTTGTCGTTGCCGACCCGCTTGTCCGCGCCGTGCCCTTCGCAGCCGACGTAAGTCGTATGTTGCACCGGCACGTGTACAACGCCGAGGACTGGCCGCCCATTGACGATGAGTGCAATGTTGACCGTAAATTCGCCGTTCCGGTTGACGAATTCCTTCGTGCCATCCAGGGGATCGATCAACCAGTAGCGGTGCCAGTTGCGGCGCTCTGCGAAGGACGGCAGGCCGCCTTCCTCGGAAATGATGGGAACGTCCGGGGCCAGCTCCCTGAGGCCGGGGACGATCGTGCGGTGCGATGCCAGGTCGGCCTGTGTCAGCGGTGACTCGTCGGACTTGCTTTGAACGCTGAAGTCGGTCGCGTACACTTCGAGAATCCGATCACCGGCAGCCTTGGCAAGGGCGACGAGCGGTTTGATCAGTTCCTGGTAGTTCATCCGAATTCCTGTTTGCGGGGCGGGGCGCGCAGTATAAAGCAGTGAAAATCGATCCCAAAACCCTGCTGGATAAATGTGACACCCTGATGCTCGACATGGACGGCACGGTTCTCGACCTGGCGTTCGACAACTTCATGTGGCTCGAGCACGTGCCGGCGCGATATGCCGAACTGCGGTCCATCCACCCCGACGAGGCACGCACGAGCCTGTACGCCAAATTCCGGGAAATGCAGGGACGCCTCGAGTGGTATTGCCTCGATCACTGGAGCGAGCTCCTGGGACTCGATATCGCCGGGCTGCACCGGGAGCAGAACCACCGCATCGGTTACCTGCCGGGCGCCGAGGATTTCCTGAACGAGGTTCGGGAGCGCGACATCCGCGTGCTGCTCGTCACCAATTCACACGCCGAGACGCTGTCGATCAAGGACGAGGTGACCGGGGTGACCCGGCATTTCGATGCCGTCTACAGTTCCCACCGGTTTGGCGCGCCCAAGGAGAGCCGGGCTTTCTGGGAGTCGCTGCAACACGCGGAGCCCTTCGATCCGGGGCGCACGCTGTTCATCGACGACACGGTGACCGTGCTGGACAGTGCCGGGGATTTCGGGGTGGGCATGCTGCTCGAGATCCTGCAGCCGGACACCTCACGCCCGGTGCGCCAAAGTGGGCGATTCACGGCCGTCGAGGGGCTCCGCAGCCTGTCGTAGGAGCGGCCCACGGCCGCGATCCATCGCACGCATGGCGCGCTCCTACACCGTCGCCAGCTCGCCACAACGCTGAGGTCACCGGTTTGTCAGGAGCTCTGGCGGCGGCGCGGAGGGCCACTGCGGGCCCGGCCCTTCGGTTTGCCGCCACGCCGGTCGCCCGTTTTGCCGGGTTTGTATTTGGGCCGTTCAATCGTGGGCAGGTTGTCGGGCGAGTAATTGGCGACCGGGATCTTGTGCCCGATGTATTCCTCGATGTCGGGCAGCGAAACGGCGTAGGTCTCGCAGCCGAAACTGATGGCATCGCCCGCCGCTCCCGCACGTGCGGTGCGTCCGATGCGGTGCACGTAATCCTCGGCCTCCTGCGGGAGGTCGTAGTTCACGACGTACTGCACGTCGGGACTGTGCAGGCCGCGGCTCGCGACGTCAGTGCCAATGAGTACCGGCAACTCGCCTTTCTGGAACTCCATCAGCATACGCAGGCGTTTCTTCTGGGGCACGTCACCGGAGATCGCCGATGCGTGTATGCCGTTCGCCTCCAGATAGCCCTGTACCCGCTCTGCTTCACGCTTCATGTTGACGAACACCAGCGTGCGCGCCGCGCCCATTTCACGAATCAGGCCGATCAGGAGCGGCATCTTGTCCTGGTTTGACGGAAAGAAGATTGCCTGGCGGACGCGATCCGCGGTGACCTTGTCCGGCTCGATCTGGATCAGCTCCGGCTCGTTCATGTGCTCGTAGGCGAGTTCCATGACGCGATGCGAGAGGGTGGCCGAAAACAGCATGTTAAGGCGCTTGTCAGGGTCCGGGAGCTTGCGCAGCAGGTAGCGGATGTCCTTTATGAAACCGAGATCGAACATGCGATCGGCTTCATCGAGTACCGCAACCTGGACCTGGTCGAGTTTGAACACGCCTTGCTTGTAATAGTCGATGATGCGCCCAGGCGTCCCGACCAATATGTCGATACCGGCTTCGATCTGCTGGCGCTGTTTTTCATAATCTGTCCCGCCGAACGCGAGTCCCACGACGAGGCCGGTGTGCTTGCCGAGGGCTTCCGCATCATTGGCGATCTGCACCGCAAGTTCGCGCGTTGGCGCAAGCATGAAGGCCCGCGGCTGTTTCCGTCCCTCGGGGACCGGCGCGGTCTTCAGCAGGCGCTGGAATGCGGCAATCAGGAACGCGGCCGTCTTCCCGGTGCCGGTCTGCGCCTGGCCCGCAACATCCTTGTTCTCGAGGGCGAGGGGCAGGGTCTTGGCCTGGATCGGCGTGCAGAAGTCGAAGCCGGCGGCGCGAATACCGGCCCGGACTCGTTCGTCGAGTGCAAGGGAATCGAATCTGAGGTCGCTCAGATGACTATCTGACATACAAAAGAACCAAAAAAATGTGGGTTAGAGGCTTGCAAAATGGCTCGCGAAGCGGTCAAATTACTCGTAATTCGACGCCGTCGTCGTCGCTCCCGCCACTTTCGCAAAAGTCCATTCCAGACCGAATCCAGAAAGAAGCCGGAACAGAGTTCGCTGTATAGCTGCGACAGTTTGCCTGATAGTTGAGGCAGCGTCATCCATTTTGAGATGCCGGTCATCCTCGGGGAACGGATGACGGGCACTACCAATACCAAACCAACCCAGTCTCTGCAGAGGAGGTAGCCGGTGAGCGACAGGATCGTCCACACGACTGACAGTGGTTTTGAAGCGGACGTACTGGCGTCCGACAAGCCGGTCCTGTTGGACTTCTGGGCTGAATGGTGCAGCCCATGCAAGATGATCGCACCGCTGCTCGATGAAGCCGCGGACGAATACGCGGGCAAGTTGTCCGTGGTCAAGATCAATATCGATGAGAATCCGAACACACCGCAAAAATTCGGTATTCGCAGCATCCCGACGCTGATGATTTTCAAGGACGGTGCGCCGCAGGCCCAGAAGCTCGGCGGCATGTCCAAGTCACAGCTTGTTGAATTTCTGGACAGTAATCTGTGAGAGGGTACTTGGGCAATCAAACGAAGAGCCGGCCGAGCAAAACCGGCGGCAGCGGCAGTGGCAGTGGCACTGGCAGTAAGGGCAAGGGAAACTCCAATCGGCGCCGTCGCCGGCGTTCGCCTTCGGAAGAAGGGTATCCGGACGACGATGCGTCCAGCCTGGAGGTGATTCCGCCGGAGCAGCTCGAGGCGAGCAAGAGCGTCATGAACCTGACGGAGCTGAAGTCCCGTCCGGCCGCGGCGCTCGTCGACCTGGGCGAATCGCTGGGACTCGAGAACCTTGCACGCTCGCGCAAGCAGGACATAATTTTTGCTGTCCTGAAAGCGCACGCCAAGAACGGCGAGGATATCTACGGTGAAGGGGTGCTCGAAATCCTGCAGGACGGTTTCGGGTTCCTGCGGTCAGCCGACAGCTCGTATCTTGCGGGGCCGGACGACATTTACGTCAGCCCTTCGCAGATACGTCGCTTCAGCCTCCGTACCGGCGATACGGTCTCCGGCCTGATCCGGCCGCCGAAAGACGGCGAGCGTTATTTTGCGCTGCTCAAGGTCGGCCAGATCAATCATGACGCGCCCGAAAATGCACGTTCCAAGGTGCTATTCGAGAACCTGACGCCGCTGTTTCCTAAAGACCGGCTGAAGCTCGAGCAGGGCAACGGCAGTACGGAGGATTTGACTGCGCGAATCATCGATATGGTTGCGCCGATCGGCAAGGGCCAGCGCGGCCTGATCGTTTCTCCGCCAAAAGCCGGCAAGACGATGCTCCTGCAAAACATTGCGTCGTCCATTGCCGCCAATAACCCGGAAGTGGACCTGATGGTTCTGCTCATTGACGAGCGGCCGGAGGAAGTCACGGAGTTGGAGCGCACCGTGCGCGGCGAAGTCGTGTCGTCGACCTTCGACGAGCCGGCGAGCCGGCACGTGCAGGTGGCGGACATGGTTATCGAAAAGGCGAAACGGCTGGTCGAGCACAAGCGCGATGTCGTGATCCTGCTCGACTCCATTACCCGGCTCGCGCGTGCCTACAACACGGTTGTGCCCTCGTCGGGCAAGGTCCTCACGGGCGGTGTCGATGCGAATGCCCTGCACCGGCCGAAGCGCTTCTTCGGCGCGGCGCGAAATATCGAGGAAGGCGGCAGCTTGACCATTCTCGCGACTGCGCTGATCGACACCGGCTCGAAGATGGACGAAGTGATCTACGAGGAATTCAAGGGCACTGGCAACCTGGAAATCCACCTCGATCGCCGTATCGCCGAAAAGCGAGTATTCCCGGCCATCAACATTAACCGCTCCGGCACGCGCAAGGAAGAGTTGCTGACCGAACCGGACGAGCTGCAGAAGATGTGGGTTCTGCGCAAGGTTCTGCACCCGATGGACGAGCTGGCGTCAATCGAGTTCCTGCTGAACAAGCTGCAGGACACAAAGACCAATGTGCAGTTCTTCGAGGCCATGAAGCGGTAGGAGCGCGCGATCGCTCGTAGGAGCGCGCCATGCGCGCGATGGTTCGCGGCCATGGGCCGCTCTCCTACAGCGACGTCGCCTTCTGCGCAAACTGCGGCAGGTCGTCGCCGATCGCGAGCCAGGGTGCCTTGTCTTCCAGCCAGATGTGCGACTGGGGCGTAATGTGTTCCGGCTCGGTGAGGCTTGCGACCGCAATGTCGATCTCGCCTGGCCGATCGGTATGCGAATACGTCAGCGAGGTGCCGCAGTGCGCACAGAAACCGCGCGATACACCCGGAGATGAGCGATATTCTGCGATGACCCCGGCGATGATCGACAGGTCGCGATCGCGGAACGTGGCCCAGGAGACCAGGGGCGCGCCGGCTGCCTTCTGGCAGCTGCGGCAGTGACAATGACAGGCGTACCGCGGTTCCGAGTCCAGGGTGAAGCGAACCGCGCCGCACAGGCAGCCGCCTTCGAAACCGGCGCTCATCGACAGGGCTCCTGGACGATCCGATAAGGCCCGTTCACGAGCGACTTTTCTTTTCGCTGATCCAAAGCAGGATCGTACCCCGCACGACGACGTTGCGACTCTCGTCGTAAGCCGTGACGACTACGGGCAGGTCCCCGGGGACCCAGCCGGCAGGGTCGATCTCGGCGGTTCCCGTGAGGTCGGTGCCGGCCTTCGCGGGGTACTCCAGCGTCATTCCTTTCGGAATCCAGCGAAGGTGCGGCGGAATCGAGGCCTCGGCGCACACACCCATGGCTTTCTCGAGCATGTTGAGAATCGCGATGACATGCACCGTGCCGATATGGTTCTGGACCGCCCGGCGCTTGCGCAGCTTGAGTTGCGCAAAATTCGGTTCCAGCACGTCGACAACAGCACCTGCCGAGCCGAAGTACGGCGCCTTGAAGTCGACCAGTTTTGAAAAAAGGGTTTTGCCACCGGGGTAGCGGGTAAAGCGCTTCCAGGTGGCGAGGGTCGCGTTGTCCGCACGCACGGCGGGCGGGCTCACGCGTTTCGCGGGCGCGTCTCGCCGACCTTGCAACGGGTCGCCGTTCGTCGTTTTTGTTGTGGCGATACGACCGTGTCGCGCAGGTACGCGTATACGTGGCATTCGCTCACGGTGATCATCGATGCGGTCAGTGATCCCGCGCCCGTGTCTTGCCCGGGAGCGGACTGAACCCCGGCGAGCGCCAGGAACAGCAGGGACCAGCAGACCAAAGGGGCTTTTCTCATTCTTCTACCCTCCTTAACCGGCGGTCCTACGATACCACAGCGACTCTCCGTCCGCGGTCAGCGAATTTCGGCCTTATGTCCGGTTCTCAGCCTTTGGCCTGCGCCAGGGGCGGCGCCTCGTCCTCGCTCATCGGAACATGGCGGGGATGCTCAGCAACGCGATCGAGCCAGTCCCGGATCGCCGGATACCCCGCGAGATCGAAGCCGCCCTCGTGGGCCACGTGGGTGTACGCATACAGGGAGACGTCGGCAATCGTCGGGGCGTCAGTGACGAAGTAGTGGCGGGAAGCGAGGTGTTGTTCCATCACGCTGAGCGCCTTGTGTCCGCCGGCCTGCTTGGCATCGAACTCCGCACGGCGGTCCGCCGGCAAGCCAAGATATTTGTTGATGAAGCGCGCGACGGCAATATACGGTTCGTGGCTGTACTGCTCGAAGAACTGCCATTGCAGGACATACGCGCGCTGCAGGCGCCCCTCCGGCAGGTACTCGGTGCCATCGGCCAGGTAATTCAGGATCGCGTTGGACTCGGCGAGGTGCTGCCCGCCCGGCAGGTCGAGGACGGGGATCTTGGCATTCGGGTTGAGCATGACGAAATCTTGGGTGCGCGTTTCGCCGGCAATGATGTCGATATCGACCCATTGGTATTGGAGCTCGAGGTAGCTCATGAGCAATTCGATCTTGTAGCAATTGCCGGAACGCCGGTCTCCATACACTCGATACACTTGAAACCTCTTCTCGGTAGTGGACTCAGCGCTCGATTGTACTCAAGGTCTACGATCCAAAACTCAGTTCCCAGTTTTTGCCGTCGTACTTCGTGATGACCGTTGACCTGACGCTTTCCGGATCCAGGCACCGGGTGTTGACGCTGTAACCGTCGGGATGCGAACGCGGGACGTAGAACGACTTGATGCCGCAGGTCGCACAAAAGTAGTGTTTTGCCGTTCCCGTATTGAAGGTGTAAGTCGTCAGCTCGTCCTCGCCGGCGATGAGGCGAAAGCGGCTGCGTGGAACGATCAGGTGCAGATACCCGGTCTTCGAGCAAATGGAGCAATCGCAGTCCAGTACCTCGAGGTCTGCCGGCGCATCGACCTCAAAGCGCACTTTGCCGCAGTGACAACCGCCGGTATGCGTGAGCACGGACCAGTCAGTCCCTGTTACAGGCCGCGGCGCTCATGACGATCGGCCATCGTAGTGGTTGATGGTTACCGCCGAGAGGTCGACGTCCTGCAGGCAACGGGCATTGATCGCCGCAGTTTCATTGCCATCGGCGTCAGTGCCGAAGCCGAAGGGTGAGCAGCCGCAGGTGGGGCAAAACTTGTGCTCGATCCTGTGCGTATTGAAGGTGTAGGTGGCCAACCTGCCTTGAGGCATCCTGAGGTTGACGTTCGCGCGCGACACGAACCACAGTTGGTATCCCTTGCGGCTGCAGATCGAACAATTGCATTCGAGCAAGGTATCGATCTCACCCTCGACGTCGTAGGCGATTTGTCCGCAGTGGCAACTGCCTTCGTAACTCATGATGTACTCCTCGTGCGACGGGTCGCGCGTCGATTGATTGACCTGACGAGAGTAAGGCGCCAGAGCCCGCCGCTGCAAGTTGCGCAATCGGCGTCAGGCATGGCCGGTATTGACGCGTGGCAGGAACTCAGCGATCGCTCGCGCCCGTTCCCGGCGGGCCGTTCCCGTCACCGGTCGCGGCATCCTGATCGCTGGTCTCGTCCAGGTACCGCCAGGGCTCGCCCTGGGTATGGACGCGAAACACGAGCACTTTGGCGCCCTGGTCCCCGGCAGTTGCCTGGTGGCGTTGCCTGAACGGAACGTGGCCCACCGTGCCGGGTTGGCCGGCAATGCGCGGGGCGCCGACGCGCTCGATGACGGGATTGCCTTCAAGGTAATAGTGAAATTCCTCCCCAGGATGCCAATGCCAGTCGAGCTTTCCATTCGGCGGAATCTCGACGAGGTCGATCAGGACTTCGCGGCCCGGTGTGAATTCGCCAGAGAGCGCGGTGGTCAGGAGGTTTGTGACCTTTGCGCCAAAAGGGTGGCCCAACACGGGAATGGCGAGCCCGCACAGCATGCCAGCCGCGAAGACGAACAGGAACGCGGGAAAACCTGTGCCTTTCAACATCGGGAACTCCTTTGCTCAGGCGGGACGAGTCGGCTGAAAATCGAAGTGCATGACATCCTCGCGGGTGCCGAGCCTGGTGTAAAGTGCAACCGCTGCATCGTCTCCATAGTCGGCCTGGACGTATATGACGTAAACCCCACACCGGGCAGCGACCACTTTCAAATTCATAATCAGGGCGGCGGCGATTCCCTGTCGTCGATGACTTGCGGCAACAGCAAGGTCGTATATATAGAACTCGCTTCGTGCCTGTTCGAACTTCGGCAGGATATAGCCTGCGAGGCCACCTACGACTCTGGCGTCGTCGAACGTCGCAATGGCAACAAAATACTCATGCTCCGCAATGGCAGCTGCCTTGGTATGTCTTGAGCATGTTCGCTTCATCAACAGTGATGTTCAAATCACCACTCTACGTGTATTGATGTTCGGATTCACTTCGCTTCGTCAACCATTTTTATAGTGCTTCGCTCGACCTCTTTGGCGACGTCGATCAAAGCAACATCCTGAGATAGAGCGGAGAGCATCTCAAGTGGCTTGATGAGTCCGATTTTCGTCTTGTTCCAGCACAGCGGACTCCAGGTCCGCTGTGGCTTGTTCAAATGATTTGTCGGTTTCTACAATGTAATACATGATTTACCTGCTTCACGGCAGCGGCCCGATGCGTGAGAGCAGCGACCGCTTGCCTCGCATGGCGCTGATGATGAGGTCCAAGCCCAGTCCACCAACGACGACCGCGACAGCGATGGCGGGAACTCGGGTGGATACAGTGGAAGTAACGACAATAAGCAGCCCCAGCGCAAAAAAGAAGGCGCCGAAAAGCACGCCTACCAGGCGCCGTGCTTTAGTCGATGTTGCGGGATCGGGTGCGCCCATACGGCCCTGGCAATGATGCTGCCGCGCCTCGTACACTGATACGCGGGGTTGCGGAAAATCCGGATCTGCAGCTGCACGACGCCGAACGGTGGGTCATAGCGGTTGGTCAGGTGTCATGGGGCATCACGCTGGGTGATCAGGTTCGCCAACGATGGAGCGGAACAGCGCTGCCCGAGGGAAAATCCCTACGCCCGAGCGCCAGTTCGACGTAGCCGTCCGTGCCGGCTAACGCGGCGAAATCGCCTGAAGTGTTCGTGTGAACCGGCAGAGAAAGTACCTGTCCCGCGGCATTCGAGACGAGCCGCACGGGCAGGAAGCACGTCAGTGACGGGGCAAACGTGACTGGCTGCGCCAACACGGAGAATTGCGGCGTCATTGCTGCCATTCCCGCTATCTTTCGAAGGGCGGGAATGACGTAGTGACGGCAACAGACGAGCGTCGAGACCGGGTTGCCCGGCAAGGCAAACACCGACTGGCCATCCGGCCCCAGGCCGAACCACATCGGTTTGCCGGGGCGCTGGCTGATCCCGTGAAATACGACTTCGACGCCCAGGGACTGCAGCACCTCCGGGACGTAGTCGGCCTTGCCCATCGACACGCCGCCAGAGAGCACCAGCACGTCATTCGCCGCCAGCAACTGGCCCAATTCCGTCCTGAGCGCTGTCTTGTCGTCATTGATATGCACGTGCCTGGCACGCGCCTGGCCGTGCTCCGCCAGCATGGCGACGACAGCGGGCCCGTTAGACATCCGCACCTGGTGATCGGCGATCGGCTCGCCCGCCGCTACCAGCTCGTTGCCCGTGGAAATGACCGCAATTCGCGCCCGCGTTGCGACGTCCACCTCAGCAAGCCCGCAGGATGCGATCACGGCAACGTCCAGCGCACCGATCCGCGTACCGGCTGGTAGCAACGGCGTGCCTCTCGCATGATCGGATGCCCGGCGATGAATAAACTGCCCTGACTCGGCCCGGTACCCGCCTTCGATGGTCGCAAGCTGATCGACAAGCGAAACCCGCTCCACCGGCA
Source organism: Woeseiaceae bacterium (assembly GCA_041743865.1). Lineage (GTDB taxonomy): Bacteria > Pseudomonadota > Gammaproteobacteria > Steroidobacterales > Woeseiaceae > UBA1847. Next base: position 15,550 of record JBGTLY010000145.1, on the reverse strand, counting down.
CGATGCAGTCTGCGCCCGTGGGGAGCGATGCGCCGGTCATGATCTCTATCGCATGGCCGGGCTCGAGCGCAAGCGCTTCGTCACCCGCCGCCTGCATTGCCTGGATAGGAAATTGCCGCTCACCGATCGCGAAGCGATCGTATTCGATGGCGATACCGTCCATCGTGACGCGATCGAACGGCGGCTGGTCGCGCTCGGCGATTACCCGTTGCCGAAGTACCCTAGCGACCGCATCGGACAGTGCCACCCGCTCGGTCGGCGCCGGCCGCACGGAGGCCAGGATGGCGTCCAGGGCTTGCGCCGTCGTCAACATGCCTCAACCCTGCTCCCGCGCAATCGCCCGGTGCCCGATGTCACGCCGGAAGTAGGCGTCGTCCCAGCGGATCCTGCCGACGGCCTCGTAGGCCTGCTCCGCCGCTTCCGCGACGGAGTCGCCGAGACCCACGACACACAGAACGCGGCCGCCATTCGAAGCGACACCGCCGTCTGCCTCCGCCGTTCCTGCGTGGAAAATCTTTTGCGTGTCGCCGTCGATGTTGTCCAGGCCCGAGATGAGCTTGCCCTTCTCGTAGCTCCCCGGATAGCCACCCGCTGCCATCACGACGCCCAGCGCGGCGCGCTCGTCCCACTCCACCCTGTGTTCGCTGAGCGTCCCTTCGAGCGTTGCCCAGCACAGCATGGGGAGATCGGATTTCAGGCGCATCAGGATCGGCTGCGTTTCCGGGTCGCCCATGCGGCAGTTGAATTCGATAACCCGGGGCGTGCCGTCCGGCATGATCATGAGCCCGGCATACAGGAAGCCGAGATAGGGCACGTGGTCCTCTCGCATACCCTCGAGCGTCGGTCGGATGATCTCGTCCATGATGCGCTCGCTGATCTCATCCGTCACGACCGGCGCCGGTGAGTATGCGCCCATGCCGCCTGTGTTCGGGCCGGTATCGCCGGCATCGCGTGCCTTGTGATCTTGCGAGGTTGCGAGCGGCAGGACGGTGCGTCCGTCGGTGATGACCATGAAGCTCACTTCCTCACCGTCCAGGAACTCCTCGACCACGATGCGCGCGCCGGCATCGCCAAATCGATTGCCTTCAAGTATGTCCGTCGCGGCAGCGACGGCCTCGTCCACGCTGTGCGCCACGATCACGCCCTTGCCGGACGCAAGCCCGTCTGCCTTTACGACGATCGGTGCGCCCCGGGCGCGGATGTACTCGAGTGCCGGTTCGAGTTCGCTGAAGTTCCGGTAGTCCGCGCTTGGAATCGCGTGACGGGCGAGGAAATCCTTCGTAAAGGCTTTCGAGCCTTCGAGCTGCGCGGCGGCTTTGGTCGGACCGAAACAGGGCAGGCCGGCCTCATTGAAGGCATCGACGATGCCGGCAACGAGCGGTACTTCCGGGCCTACGATGGTGAGATTGACCTGTTCCTTATCCGCGAGCGCGATCAGCCCCTGGATATCATCCGCGGCGACGTCCCGATTCTGCACACGCCGCTCACGCGCGGTGCCGGCGTTGCCGGGAGCAACCAATACGTCGGCCTCGTCGGACTGCGCGCACTTCCAGGCGAGAGCATGTTCACGGCCGCCCGAGCCGACGATCAAAATTCGCATTACCTTGAGTTTTCCGCACGTTTCAATGCCGGAAGTGTCGCATGCCGGTGAACACCATGGCGAGGCCGTGCTCGTTCGCTGCCGCTATCACCTCGTCGTCGCGCATCGAGCCGCCGGGCTGGATGATCGCCGAGATCCCCGTCGCCGCCGCCGCGTCGATGCCGTCGCGAAACGGGAAAAACGCATCCGAGGCCATGACGGAGCCCCGGACCTCGAGGCCCTCGTCGGCCGCTTTGATAGCTGCGATCTTCGTCGAATAAACACGACTCATCTGTCCGGCGCCGATGCCAATGGTCATCCTGTCCCGGCAGAAGACGATCGCGTTCGACTTCACGTATTTCACCACCGTCCAGGCAAACAGGAGATCTCCGATCTGGGCAGGCGTCGGGGACTTCTCGGTCACCACACGAAGGTCCGCCGCAGAAAACCGGCCATGGTCGCCTGTCTGCACGAGCAAGCCGCCGTTAACCTTCCTGAAATCCAGCGTCGCGCCGGTCGCCGTCCAGTGCCCGGTTTCGAGGATGCGCACGTTCTTTTTCGCCGCGGTCGCTTCGAGGGCCCCGGCCTCGACCACCGGTACCACGATGACCTCGACGAATTGCTTTTCGACGATTGCCAGCGCAGTCGCCGCATCCAGCGGCCGGTTGAGGGCGATGATGCTGCCGAAAGCCGAGGTAGGGTCCGTCCTGACGGCTTTCTCATATGCCTCGAGAATCGTGCCGGCCACCGCGACGCCGCAGGGGTTCGCGTGCTTCACGACCACGCAGGCCGGTTCGTCGAACTGCTGCACACACTGGAGTGCCGCGTCGCTGTCAGCGATGTTGTTGTACGAGAGTTCCTTGCCCTGCAACTGCCTGGCCGTCGCGAGCGAGCCTGCCGGTGCCTGCGGGTCCACATAGAACGCGGCTTGCTGGTGCGGGTTCTCGCCGTAGCGCAGCGACTGCCCGCGGGTCCCTGCGTAAAGAAAGCGCTCACCGAGCGGATCGTCGCCCAGCGCACGTGACAGGTACGTCGCGATTGCCGTGTCGTAGGCGGCGATGTGCGCGTAAGCCTTGGCGGCAAGCCGCCGCCGCGCCTCGAGCGAGAGCGCGCCCGACTCGAGCTTTTCCAACACACCGTCGTAGTCACGCGGATCGACGACGACACCGACCCCCGCATGGTTCTTCGCGGCCGCACGTATCATGGCGGGCCCGCCGACGTCGATGTTCTCGATAGCGTCCTCGAGGGTCGCATCCCGACGCGCAATCGTCTGTTCGAATGGGTAAAGGTTCACGACCAGGAGGTCGATTGCCTCGATTCCGTGCTCGTCCATGACGGCCTCGTCGGTACCGCGACGGCCGAGCAGCCCGCCGTGCACGATCGGGTGCAGGGTTTTCACGCGACCGTCCATGATCTCCGGAAAGCCCGTCTTATCGGACACGTCGATCGCCTCGATGCCGGCGTCGCGCAGCTGCCGGGCCGTGCCGCCAGTGGACAGGATCTCAACGCCGAGGCGAGCGAGACCGCCCACAAAAGAAATCAGGCCACTCTTGTCAGATACGCTGACAAGGGCGCGTCGCACGTGGAACATTCAGGGTCCTTTTTCCAGCTAACGACAGGCAGCCGGGGCGCTATTGAATCAGGGCGTAGGTTTTCAGCTTCTTGCGCAGGGTGCCGCGATTGATTCCAAGTATGCAGGCGGCCTGGCTCTGGTTGCCGTCCGTGTACTCCATAACCGCTTTGAACAACGGCCGCTCGACTTCGCCGATGACGAGATCGTACAGATCGCTTGGACTATCGCCGTTCAGGTTCGCGAAGTAAACGTTGAGTGCATCTTCTGTGTGTTCATGAAGCGGTCTTTTGCTTTTCTTGGTTATTAGTTCCGCCCCGTTATTGCCTTTGCTTTGCGCCACGTCTGTTGTCCTGAAATCCGGGCCGGTGGAGATGCCCGGCCGCCTCCCCAAATGCAAATACCCTTCAACAATTTCCAAACGCTACGCCGCTTCGGGAATGCCGGGCTCGTATTGATCCAGGAATTCCTGTGTCAGTCTTATTTGTTCAGAAGCACTGTTGATGCGCACCAACCGGTACCGAAACTCGGCTGCGTTTTCGAGTTGATCGCAGTACCAGGTTATATGTTTGCGCGCCACCCGAACGCCGGTTTCGTCCCCATAAAACCGATGCAGATCGTTCAAGTGGGCGAGCATGATATCACGCAATTCTTTTTTTTCTACTGGCACTTTTTTTGCGTCGCCGCAAAGACTCGCTCCAAGTTCGCGGAATATCCACGGCCGTCCTTGTGCGGCGCGGCCGATCATCAAGCCGTCCGCGCCGGTTAGCCGTAAAACTTCAAGCGACTTCTCGGGAGATGAGATATCGCCATTTGCAATCACGGGAATTGCAACACTCGACTTGATTTGCGCGATCGTGTCGTATTCGGCGGCGCCGTAGTAACGACAGGCCCGCGTGCGGCCGTGTACGGCAATCGCAGCGATGCCGGCGTTTTCCGCGATGCGTGCAATGCGCACGCCATTCCTGTGCTCAACATCCCAGCCGGTGCGCGTCTTGAGCGTCACGGGTACATTGACGGCGGCAACGACGGATTCCAGGATGCGAGCCACCAGTGCTTCGTCCCTGAGCAGCGCAGAGCCCGCGAGCTTACGGCAGACTTTCTTCGCCGGGCAGCCCATGTTGATGTCGACGATTTGTGCGCCGCGATCGACCACGGCACGCGCGGCGTCGGCCAGTTGCGCCGGGTCGGAACCCGCGATCTGCACGGCGACCGGTGTGGCGTCGAGATCGAGATCCAGACGGCGGCGGGATTTCGCCGTACGCCATAGCGCGGTATCAGAAGTGGTCATCTCGGACGTCGTCATTCCGGCGCCAAAATGGCGACAGACTGCGCGGAACGGCTTATCGGTTACGCCGGCCATCGGCGCAAGCACGAAAGGGCTTCCGAGCGTGTACGGCCCGATGCGGAGGACAGGAAGGGACATCGCCGTATTCTAGTAGGAGCGGGCCATGCCCGCGATCGGGAGCGGGCCAAACCGCAATTCGCGGGCATGGCCCGCTCCTACCTACCGGAAGTCCTCGAGTGCGCAGCGCAGGCGGCCGCCTTCGTGCCGATAACAGACGTTCAGCTTGAAACCCGCCGCACTTTCCGCCGGTGCGGCGACCGCGATCACCGCGTCGAAGCTTGTACCGGGCAATACCAGGTCGCGGCTGCTGATGCCGCTTTCGAGATAATCCGCCGGTTCGAGCACCTTGCTGCCGATAACTTCCTCGAAGCGGTCGGTCAGCGCCAGCGTAATCAGCGGATAGGGCAGTGGTTCTTCGGACTGGTTGCCGAGCCGGGAATAGATCGTGAGTATTTCATCGCCCGGTGTGAGGTCGGGCAGATCCGCCGGCGAGGCTCCCGCACCGCCGCTCGTGCTGCCGTTGGTCACCTCGAAGCGCCAGCCTTTCACGTCCCATTCCGGCGCAATCGGTGCGCCGACGGCCCGGTAAATCGGAGCGATCGCGTCGCCTACGGCGGGCATTGTCGCAAGCTCGGCCCGCGACTGGTGGATGAACTGGCCGGCGAGCAACACCACCAGTGCCAGGACAGCGACGACCAGGCCAATCTGCAGGCGCCGCATGCGCGAGCGCGCGTTGGACGATTGTTGCGCCACCCGTTCGGCGTTTACCTTGGCTTCCCTGGCGCGCACCTCGGATTCGGCGGCCACCCGCTCCTGTTCGTAGGCAGTACGCGCGAACGCGCCTTCCATGATGATGGTCTCGAACAGTGCCTCCGACGGTTCGCCGTCCGGCGAGAGGGTCTCTGCCGTCCGTTTTTTAGTCGATTTTTCCTCGAGCACGAGGGTAGAGGTCATCCCTTCATCGTCAGTGAAAGCGAGGCGCATCAGGTCGGCGTCGATCAGCATGTTCACCGTCTGCTCTTCTTCCGTCGGCGGAGGAACAATGGTCCGCGTCGGGTCGAATTCGACGTCGTCCGGGGACAACACGTCGTGTCGCTTCTGCGCATTCGCGAGCTCGAACTCGAGTTCGCCTGTTGATGCCGGAAATACGGCAACTGGCGCGTCGATATCGATGTCCGATACGTCGCCGTCCCCATCGGGCGGGTTCTCGACTGCGTCGTCCGCCTCGCTCGCAATGTCAAACTCGCTGCTGTTCCCGGCAGCCGCGAAGTTCACTTCGCTTTCATCGCGCGTGTCCGAATCGAAGTCCAACATGACTTCTTCGCCGGTGTCCCCGTACTCATCCACCGCGAGGTCATCCATGCGCTCGTCGACAACGTTCGCCTCGGTGAAATGAAGCGGCACGGCGGCGTGCGGGTCCTCCCGGTCGTCCGCCCGCCCGGCGTCGACAGGCGCGTACGACCGATAGATGCCGCTCAGGTCGATGCCGGCCGCTGCGACGGGATCCTCATCCGCTGTTTCTTCGTCGTCCGGTAGCGCGGCGAGTTCCTCTGCGATGGTCAGCGTACCGGCGCCTGCGTCGATACCGGTCACTTCCAGCGAAATGCGCGTGCCGGTGTCGGCAAACACGTCGCGCTCGGCCGCCGCGGCGAACGGCTCGACCTCATCGAGGAGGCCCACCCAATCGTCCGGGTCGCCAAAAGCAACGTCGGACTGTGACAGCGGCGGTTCCGCATTGGCGGCAGGCTCCGGCGCCGGCAGGTGGACGGCCGCAGGCTGAGCATCGAAGTCGAAATTTTCCGGCAAGCCCGTATTGTCGTCGAAGCGAAGGACGTCCTCGGCGCGGGCCGCCGGTGCGGCAAACACGTCCTCCGCGTCGATCTCGGCGGCGCCCGCATCAATGAACACTTCCTCGGCGTCGACGTCGCTCGGGGAGTCGGACAAAAGCTCATCCACGGGCGTCGGCGTGTCGTCGAGCAGTTCATCCACCGCCGAAGCCGTCGGGGCAAAGAAAATGCCGGTGCCGATCGGTGTGTTGGTGTCCGCGAAGACGTCGTTCGGCGCGTCTTCGTCGTCCGCCAGCGAATCGCCGAAGGAGAACTCGATGCCGTCCCCGTCGGAGTCCTTTACGAGGCTTTCCTCGCTGGCAACGAACGCGAAATCCTCAAAGGAAATCCGGCTGCCGGCAAACAAGCCGTCGTCATTGTTAGCCTCGTCGTCTTCGTTGCCGAGCAGCCGCCACTCGACGCCTGTGTCCTCGAGCCGGATGTCCTCGCCGGCCATCTGGTCGAGCGAGTTCAGAAGCGCCGCGCTCTGGGCGGCCGACATGGGCGGCCTGGCCGGCCTCTTCGAGGGTTCCTGCGGATCCGGCGTGAGTTCGGGAACGGAAGCCGCGACAGCCGGGCGCGGCCGGGCCTCCGGCCGTGATTCGGACAGGTAGAGAAGCGCGTTGAACGCATGACCGCAACCGCCGCAACGGACCTTGCCGGCCGCCTGTTTCAGTACGTCGGCGGTCACGCGAAACGCCGTTGCGCAATCCGGGCACTGGGTGTACATCGTCTAGCTTCTGCTCCGTTTCCCACTGAGGCGCGCCCAGCACTGGTCACCCTGGGACCGGAACGCGGGCGTATCGAAGTCGATCCAGGGCGCGTAGGCCGCCTGTATTTTGTCAACTTGCCCGCAGAGTATGCCCGAGAGGGCCAGTTCGCCACCGGAACTGAGTCGCGTTATGACAGATCGGGCGTGGTCCACGAGTGGCCCGGCCAGGATGTTCGCAACCACGACGTCGAAGCTGCCGTCGATCTCGTTATCGCTGCCGACAACCCGGAGCGCGCCGGACACACCGTTGCGGCGTGCGTTTTGCCGCGTCGCCGTCACGGCCTGGGAATCGATGTCCATGCCTGTCGCCGACCGGCAGCCGAGCTTCAGGCCTGCAATGGCGAGGACCCCGGAGCCACAACCGTAGTCGAGCAGACTGCGGCCCGCGAGGTTCAGTCCATCGAGCCAGTCGAGGCAGAGCGCGGTAGTCGGGTGCGTGCCCGTACCGAAGGCCAAGCCCGGGTCAAGCCGCACGATCACGGCGCCGGGTGGCGCCGTCGAGTCGCCGGGACAGATCCACAACCGTTTGCCGAAGCGCATGGGACCGAAGTCTTTCAGCCACTCGCGCTCCCAGGCCCGGTCGGCGAGCGTCTCCACGTGATAGGCCGGCAGATCTTCAAGTCCAAGGGTCGCCGCGAGATCCGCGGCCAGGCGGTCGAAATCGGCCCCCATGGCGAAGAGGCCCGTGATGCGGGTATCCGCCCACAAGGGTGTCTCGCCCGGTCCGGGTTCCAGCACCGGCGCATCCCCCGCGTCGCTGAGCGTTACCGAGCAGGCACCGTGGCGAAGCAGCACCGTCTCGACCGCATCGGGGTCGAGACGGTGGAGATCCATGACGAATTGTTGCCAGTCCATTGCGTCCCCCGGGTCCCGGCGGGCCGCCGCCCGGTCAGGCGAGCCCGAGCCGCTTTTCGAGGTAGTGGATATCGGTGCCGCCGGCCTGGAACGCGGCATGCTGGAAAACTTCCTGGTGCAGGGGCACGTTGGTACGAATGCCCTCGATGACGATTTCGTTGAGTGCATTCCGCATCCGGCCGAACGCCGCCTTGCGATCGAAACCGTGGGCGATCAGTTTCCCGATCATGGAATCGTAAAACGGCGGCACCCGATAGCCGCTGTAGATGTGCGAGTCCCAGCGGATACCCGGTCCGCCCGGCGAGTGCGCGAGTGTGATCAGCCCGGGTGAGGGCATGAAAGTTTTCGGGTCCTCGGCATTGATGCGGCATTCGATCGCATGACCCTGGACGCGCACGTCCTCCTGCCGGATGGAGAGTTTCTCGCCAGCGGCAATCGTCAGCTGTTCCCGCACGATGTCGATGCCTGTGATCATTTCCGTGACCGGGTGCTCAACCTGCAGCCGCGTGTTCATTTCTATGAAATAGAACTCGTCATTCTCGTAGAGGAACTCGAAGGTTCCTGCACTGCGATACCCGATCTCGAGGCATGCCTCGACGCAGCGCGAGCCGATGCGATGGCGCTGTTCGTCGCTGATGCCGGGCGCCGGCGCTTCCTCGATGACCTTCTGGTGGCGGCGCTGCATCGAGCAATCGCGCTCGCCCAGGTGAATCGCGTTGCCCTGGCCGTCCGCCAGCACCTGGAACTCGATATGGCGCGGCTTTTCCAGGTACTTCTCCATGTAGACCGTATCGTTGGCGAACGCCGAACGCGCCTCGGCCTTCGTCACCGTGATCGCGGCCAGGAGTGACGCTTCCGCGTGCACGACACGCATGCCGCGGCCGCCGCCCCCGCCGGACGCCTTGATGATGATCGGGTAGCCGATCTCGCGGGCGAGTCGCAGGTTCTCGTCGCCGCTCTCGCCGAGCGGTCCGTCGGAGCCCGGCACGCAAGGCACGCCGGCCGCCTTCATCGCCCTGATGGCAGAAACCTTGTCACCCATCAGGCGGATGGCGTCGGCTTTCGGCCCGATGAACGTGAAGCCGGAGGATTCCACGCGCTCGGCGAAGTCCGCGTTCTCCGAGAGGAAGCCGTAGCCGGGATGGATCGCCACCGCGTCCGTAACCTCGGCGGCGGAAATGATGGCCGGCATGGCGAGGTAGCTTTCCGAGGAGGCGGGCGGGCCGATGCACACCGTTTCGTCGGCGAGCAGCACGTGCTTGAGGTTGGTGTCTGCCGTCGAGTGCACGGCGACGGTCTTGATGCCCATCTCGCGGCACGCACGCAGGATCCTGAGGGCGATCTCGCCGCGATTGGCGATGACGACTTTATCGAGCATGGTGCAGCGCCGCCTAGTCGTGGCCGCGCTGGTCGATCACGAACAGCGTTTGGCCATACTCGACGGGTTCCCCGTTCTGCACGCGAATGGACTTGATGACACCGGTAACGTCGGCTTCTATCTGGTTCATCATCTTCATCGCTTCGATGATGCACAGCGTGTCGCCTTCCTGGATCCGGTCACCGACCTGCACGAACGGTGCCGCGCCCGGCGACGCCGCCGCATAATAAGTTCCGACCATCGGCGCCGTAACTTCGAATCCGTCTTCCTCGGGTTCCTTCACTGGCGCCGGCGCGTGCTTCGATTCGGGCGCCACCGCGGCGGGCTGCGCATACATGCCGGGCGGCGGCGCCATCGGCATCACGTGGGCACCGGGTGCGTAACGGCTGATTCGCACCGATTCTTCGCCCTCGGTGATCTCGATCTCCGCGATGCCCGATTCGTCGAGCAGCTCGATCAGTTTCTTGACTTTTCTGATGTCCATTGCGCTCCCTCTGTCATCACGACGTGTCGGTCCGCCGCCCGTATGGCCCGTTCGTTCCCGCAAGCCCCCGAAACCGAAAGGCATCGGGGGGCAAAGTCGCTGAACTTATGCGGACCGTTAATCAGCGGGATGTGGGACATTGGCGCGGCATTTTGCTGCCGGATTGCCGAAGATGGCCGCAATTCTAACCCTTTTCGGACCCAAACTTGCAAGTATTGGTGGGCTGCAGTCGCATTATCGCAACACCCCGGCGATGCGGACCGCCTCGACGGCGCGGCCGCTGTCACAGGAGTTTCAGCGCGCCCTTCGCATTGTCGACGGAGATTTCCCCGGCATCAAGGCGCGTAAGGATCCCGGCGATGTCATCGAGATGCCTCTCGTGCAATTCGCCCAGGTAAGCGCCGAGGTATTGCCCATCGCGTGACACGATCATCGTGAAGGGCATCGCGTTAAAGCGCAGCCCTGAGGACTCGGCGACGTCCATGGCGTCCTCCTGGCCCACGAGAATCGGGTAGTTGAAGTCAGCAGCTTCGGCATAGGCCCGCACGTCTTCCATGAAATCGACGGCAATCCCGATGACCAGTATGCCGTCCCCGCCCTGGTCGGCCTGGAAACGCTTCAGGAGCGGAATTTCCCGGCGGCAGGGGGCGCACCAGGTTGCCCAGAAATTCAGGAGACGATGCCGGCCGTCGAATTCCGAAAACGCCCTTGGCGCTCCGTCGAGTCCGGCGAGCGTGAAAGCCGGGTACTCCGTGGGCGAGGGCGTGGCGGCGGGCGCGGCAGGAGGCGCCCCGGCGTCGCGGACCGGCATTTGCGCCGCGTAGAACAGTGCGCCGGCCATGAGCGCGACAAAGGCGGCCGCGAAAACGAGAAATGATCGATTCATGCCGCTAGTTTACACGCCTGCAAGGCCCGTAGGAGCGGCCCCATGGCCGCGATCCTATCGCGCGCATGGCGCGCTCCTACCGATTGGCGTCTGTAGGAGCGGCCCCATGGCCGCGATCCTATCGCGCGCGTGGCGCGCTCCTACCGATTGGCGTCTGTAGGAGCGGCCCATGGCCGCGATCCCATCGCGCGCATGGCGCGCTCCTACATCGGCACAGCCTGCCGGACGTGCGCAGCGAAGTCTCCGGCTTTCATGAAGCCGACGACCTCGTAACCCTCCCGCTGCCGTCCATCCGTGTCAAAAAAAATGATCGTCGGCGGCCCGAACACACCAAAGCGCTTGAGCAGCACTTGGTCCACGGCGTCATTCTTCGTCACGTCGGCCTGCAGCGCGACGGTGTTGCCAAGTGCGGCCTGTACGTCCGGCTGGTTAAAAGTGTATTCCTCCATCTCGATACAGGCGACACACCAGTCCGCGTAGAAATCGAGCATGGCGCTCTTGCCGGATGCGGCGGCTGCCGCCAGTTCGCGGTCGAGGTCCGCAACCGACTTGATGCGCGTGAAGGCGAGATGCTGTTCCGCAGGTCCTGCGCTGCCGCCGCCGAGACTGACGCTCGCGAGCGGTTTCAGCGGGTTCGAGCCGCCGGCGAGTGCACCGAGGAACAACACCAGCCCGTAGAAGATGGCGAGCAGCCCGAAGCCCTTCCCGAGCTTGCGGGTCACGCCGGCATCCGCGGCGAGCGTGGTCATGCCCCCCATGAAAACGCCGGCGATGAGAATCAGCACGGACCAGAGAATCATCGTGAGCGTGCCCGGCAAAATGCGCGAGAGCATCCAGACTGCAAGGCCGAGCATCATGAATCCGAATGCGCCCTTGATGGCTACCATCCAGGGGCCGGACTTCGGCAGGAATTTGCCTTGCGCCGCCCCGACAAGCAGGAGGGGCGCCCCCATGCCGAGGCTCATGGCGAACAGGGCGAGGCCGCCGCGAACCATATCCCCGGACTGTGCCATCACCGTGAGCGCCGCAATCAGGGCGGGCGCGACGCAGGCCGTGACGACGAGCGCGGACAATGCGCCCATGACGAAGGCGCCGATCATCGTGCCGCTTTTCTGGTTGCCGCTCGCGGCCGCGAGCCGGTTCTGGATCGCCGGGGGCATTTGCAGGTCATAGAGCCCGAACATGCCGAGGGCAAGCACGGCGAAAAGGCCCGCGAACAGAATGAGCACCCAGGGCTGGTTGAACATGGCCTGCAACTGCAGGCCCGCAGCGGCTGCGGCGACGCCGGCCGCCGTGTACACGAGTGCCATGCCCATGACATAGCTCAGGGCCAGGGTGAAACCGCGCGCGGGACTGACATTGTCACCTTCGCCGGCGATGATCCCGGAGAGGATGGGCACCATCGGCAGCACACATGGTGTCAACGATAGTGCGAGGCCTGCCAGGAAGAAGACGCCGATCGCCACCCAGATACTGGAGCCGGTGATCACCTTCGCGAGCCTCGCCTGCTCCGAGACAGGAGTTGCCGGCGAAGATGCCGGCGATGCTGCGACGGAGATCGCGCCGAGTTCCGTAACAGTTACCGCTTCCGGGAGCGCGACACTGAGCGTTTTCGTCTGCGGCAGGTAGCAAAGACCCGCGTCGGCGCAGCCCTGGTAGGTCAGTTCGATGTCGAGGTCGATAGGCTGGGCGCTGCCGCGGGCGAGCGACAGTCGCCCGACGGCCTCGTTGTAATAGACTTCCTGCTCGCCGAAGAACTCGTCCGTCTTCAGTTTGCCCTTTGGCAGTTCCAGCGCACCGGCACGCACGTCCTCGTTCAGCACGCGGACGGCGATTTTGTCCTTGTACAGGTAATAGCCCGGCAGGATCCGGAAACCGACCTCGACGGTGTTGCCGTCGACGGCGTAGAGATCCGGGAAAAAGACGTCGTCGGGCGGCGGGAAGTCGGAGCTGCCCGCGGCGTTCAGCGCGTTAAAGCCGGGCTTTGCAGTCCCTTCGGGAGCCAGCGTTGCGCCGGGTCGGGCCGGTTCGAGCGACACGGTCTCGACCCAGGTCTGTGGCGCGTAACAAAAGCCCGAGTCCAGGCAGCCCCGGCTTTTGATCGTGAGCGGCAGTACATCGCGCTTCTTGTCTTCGACGGTATAGGGTATCCGGACGAAAAACGCATCGCGGTAGATCACCTGCTCACCGAGGAACTCGTCGCTGTGCGTCTCACCCGCCGGGAGCTCGGCTGCGCCGAGCACGATGGCCGGGTCCCCGGATGCGAAGTTGAATGCATCGCGGTACATGTAGGCGCCGTCCTCGACGGCCCAGTCGATCTCGAGGGCGTCTCCCGCGTCGAATATTCCGTAGCGGAACATGTCCTCCGGGGGAGGCGGCGTGGTCTGTGCAAGGACGTTCGTCAACAGCAGCAGGACAGGCAGGCACGCCAGCAGTCTCGAACGCTTCGTCGTAGGTGCGAACACAATAGTCTCGATCAGGGTCGTGATCAGGGTCTCGCGCAGTTTCGGGCGTTGTGCGGCCCCGGCCTGTTTCCGGACCCGCGCCGGTCCGCGAATGTTACGTAAATGCCGGCCAAAGTCATGGACGCAGGTCCGCTTTTTTGGCCTCCCGGCGCCCGGGGGGCCTTGAAATCCCTGGCCCCATGCCCATAATTGGCACTCGCTGCGGTCGAGTGCTAACAGCCGGACCCGGCCAGACTCAAAAAAAACGTTTTAAAATCAGCTAGTAACAGGAGAGTAAAACCATGAAGATTCGTCCGCTTCATGATCGGGTCATCGTCAAGCGCATGGAAGAAGAGCGCACTTCGCCGGGCGGGATCGTCATTCCCGACACGGCAACCGAGAAACCGATCAAGGGTGAAGTTATTGCGGCCGGCAACGGCAAGATCCAGGAAAACGGCGAAATCCGCGCCCTGGACGTCAAGGTAGGCGACAAGGTGCTGTTCGGCAAGTACGCCGGCACCGAGGTCAAGGTCGACGGCCAGGAACTGCTCGTGATGAAGGAAGACGACATCATGGCGGTCATCGAGGGCTAGGCCCCTCCCGCCGAATCAGAACCACACGATTTCGCCGCGGCCGGGGTCGCGGCATGGCAAATTGAAAGGAAGACAGACATGGCTGCTAAAGAAGTACGATTTAGCGACGACGCGCGCCAGAAAATGTTCACAGGTGTGAACATTCTCGCGAACGCGGTGAAAATTACGCTGGGGCCGAAAGGCCGCAACGTCATTCTCGACAAGAGCTTCGGCGCACCGACCGTCACGAAGGACGGAGTTTCGGTTGCCAAGGAAATCGAACTCGAGGACAAGTTCGAAAACATGGGTGCACAGATGGTCAAGGAAGTCGCTTCCCAGACCTCCGACATCGCCGGTGACGGCACGACGACCGCGACGGTCCTGGCACAGGCGATCCTGCGCGAGGGTTTGAAGTCGGTCGCGGCCGGCATGAACCCGATGGACCTAAAGCGCGGCATCGACAAGGCCTCCGCGGCGATCGTCGAGCAGCTGAAGAAGCTCTCGAAGCCCTGCGAGGACGAGAAAGCCATCGCACAGGTCGGTTCTATCTCGGCAAATTCGGACGTGGAAGTCGGTGAGATTATTTCCGATGCCATGCAGAAGGTCGGGAAGGAAGGCGTGATTACCGTCGAGGAAGGCTCCGGGCTCGAGAACGAGCTCGACGTCGTCGAGGGCATGCAGTTTGACCGCGGCTACCTCTCGCCCTATTTCATCAACAGCGCCGAGAGCCAGCAGGTCGAGCTCGAGAACCCGTTGATCCTCCTGCACGACAAGAAGATCTCGAATATCCGCGACCTTCTGCCAGTGCTCGAAGGTGTTGCCAAGTCCGGCCGTCCGCTGCTGATCATCGCGGAAGACGTGGAAGGCGAGGCACTCGCGACGCTGGTCGTCAACAACATCCGTGGCATCGTCAAGGTTGCCGCCGTAAAGGCGCCGGGCTTCGGTGATCGCCGCAAGGCCATGCTGCAGGACATCGCTGTCCTGACCGGCGGCCAGGTGATCTCGGAAGAAGTCGGCCTGTCGCTTGAAAAGGCGACGATCGACGATCTCGGCGAAGCGAAGAAGGTCCAGGTAACAAAGGAAAACACGACCATCATCGACGGCGCCGGCCGCAGCGAAGACATCAAGGGCCGGGTCGAGCAGATCAATCGCGAAATCGAGGACTCGTCCTCCGACTACGACAAGGAAAAGCTGCAGGAGCGGGTTGCGAAGCTCTCCGGCGGTGTTGCCGTGATCAAGGTTGGTGCTGCGACTGAAATCGAGATGAAGGAAAAGAAGGCCCGCGTCGAAGACGCGCTGCACGCGACCCGTGCCGCCGTCGAGGAAGGCGTGGTTCCGGGTGGTGGCGTCGCGTTCATTCGCGCCGTGGCCAACATCGGCAAGCTGAAAGGTGACAATGACGACCAGGACGTCGGTATCGCCATCCTGAAGCGTGCCGTACAGGAACCGCTGCGCCAGATCGTGCGCAACGCCGGCGGTGACGCGAGTGTGGTCCTGAATGCCGTTGCACAAGGCAAGGGCAACTACGGCTACAACGCGGCAACCGGCGAGTACGGCGACATGATCGAATTCGGCATCCTGGACCCGACCAAGGTGACGCGTTATGCGCTGCAGAACGCTGCCTCGGTCTCCGGTCTGCTGCTGACGACGGAAGCCATGATTGCCGAAGCGCCGAAAGACGATTCGCATTCACCGGCAATGCCGGACATGGGTGGCATGGGCGGCATGATGTAAGCCGTTCGGGCCTTTCCCGATCCGATAAGCCCGGTGCGCATGCACCGGGCTTTTTTCGTTGGAGCGCGCCATGCGCGCGATTCCCGCGATACCATCGCGCGC
>JBGTLY010000144.1:0-2412 GCA_041743865.1 Woeseiaceae bacterium | reverse complement strand
GGAAGTCTTCCTCGTCATAGCGCCGTTCGGAGTCACTCGTTGTCACCAGAGCAAGGGCGCCGACGGTCGTGCCGCGTGCGCGCAAGGCGACGAGAATCGTCGAGCGAGGCTCCAGGGCTTGCGCGTCGTCCCGATGACGGGCGTTGGCCGTACCCTGCGCGATCATATCGGCCGTCACTTCCTTAACCAGAACATCCTCGCCGTTGCGTATCACGGCACCGGCGCCGGCCCTGTCGCTCAGTCGCGGCGGTCCGGATTCTTCCAGAGCCTGAACCAGCTGGCATTTCTCGGGGAGTCGATGGGCAATGCCCAGGTGACGGACGTTACTGCCGTCGCATGAATAGGTGATGCAATAATCGGCAACCGTTGCTACCAGATATTGTGCGAGCTGCCTTAACGCCTGATCCGGATCCAGCGACGCAACGAGGGTGTCGCTAACTTCGGTGAGAATCTGCAAGCGCTCGCGGGCACGCTCGGTGACGGCCCGTGACCGCTCCGCCTGCCAGTACAACTGTGCATTGTCCATAGCGAGCGCCGCCCAGCTGGCAACGTCCTCGGCGAAACGCAATGAGGTCTGGTCAAAAATCCTCTTCGACTCGGCAGCGATCAATGTGAGCGCTCCCAGCACGCGACCGCGCGCCCGCAGGGGAACGATCATGACTGAGTGCAGGCCCAGAGACTCAAGGAGTTGCAGATGCTCTTCACTCTCTGCACGGCTGGCGAGAAGCTCATGATCCACTCGGGCAATTAAAACAGAGCGCTCGTGGGCGATGGCTTCCGCCACAGGACCGTCCGGGGCAGGCGTGCGCCAGCGCCGGACCATCTCCCAAGCCTGTTCGACTTTGGCCCTCTCCCGGTGCGTCACCTCCACGGGCTCGATGAGCCCATGCTCCTTCACCGCGAAGACAACGCACCAGTCGGCCAGTCTGGGCACGGCAATCCGCGCCAGGCGCCGCAGGATCTCGTCCGGCTCAAGCGTCGTGGCTAAGATTCGGCTGGCGTCGGCAAGAAAATTCTGCGCCTGCTCATTGAGCTTCCTTTCGGTCACATCGCCGCAGATGCCAATCATCCGGACAGGACGCTCGTGCTCGTCTTTGAGCAAACGCCCTCTTGAGGAGACGTGTCGGATTTCACCGTCGTCACGCAAGATCCGGTATTCGACTTCGTAATACTCGCTGTCGCCCCTGACAGTGCGCTCGATGGCCTCACGAACCAGGGGTCGATCCAGCGGGTGCATGTCGCTCTGAAAATCCTCGAACGTGCCTCCGAAAGTGCCGCGCTCGAGGCCGTGAATTCTCTCGAGTTCCCCCGACCACGTCACCCTTCCGCTTTCGATATCCCATTCCCAGGTTCCCATCTCGCCCGACGAGAGCGCGAGGTGCAGCCTACGCTCCTGCTCCTCGCGGAGTGCCGCCTCGTGCTCCGCAGTCTGCCGCGCTGTCTCGGCCATCCGGAGCCGGGTCTCGAGCTGCCCAGCGATGCGGTGATGCTCGAGCGCGTAAGCGACGTGACCTGCAACGGTCTCAACAACGGCTACCTCATCGGAACCGAAGTGGTGTGGGTTTGAGTAGTAGAGCATGAACTTCCCAAGTAGCTTCGACCCGAAGCGCAGCGGAATGAAGGCCAGCGCCCGAATCTGCTCTTGCTCGAAGAGATGACGAAACGGCGCAAGATTTGCGTCTTCGAGTACGTCCTCGACGAGAATCGGCCGAGCATCTGGCTCGTCGGCCTGCCAGGGTGAATGGCCGTCCACGGCCTGGCGGTAAGTTTCGGAAAGGCCCGTCCACGCCACGAAACGCATGACGTCTTGGCGATCGAACACGAGTACTGACCCGCGCTCGACACCCAGCGTCACCTGCAAACATTTCAGCGCGCCCTGGTAGACCTCGTCCAGCGAGTCAGCGCGGGCAACCCGGTCCATCAGCTCAAGGAGTGCGGCTTTTGCCGGCATGATCGAAGCCTCTTATCTGTCGAGCCGGACGTTTCTGCAGGCAAGAATTGAGTATCTGGAAAGCCCTGTCAACTCCGGCGCAACTAAGCGGGAATTAAAGGGAACTGCGCACCGCTATGTAGCCGTTTCCGGTTCCAGATCGGCGAGCAGGGACGCCAGCAGTTCGGGCTGAAGCGGCGTCACCACATGCCGATCGAATCCGGCTTCCGCCGTTCGCCGCCGGTCATCCTCCTGACCCCAGCCGGTCAGTGCCACCAGCCGGGTGCCATCGAGCCGGGGCATCTGCCGGAGTCGCCGCGCGACTTCGTAGCCGTCCATGCTGGGCATGCCGATATCCAGCAGAATGAGTGCAGGCGCAAAAGCGTGGCGAGGGTCGAGGCCGAATCCACATGGTCATCCACCACCAGCAGACGGTGCCCTGAAGTAACGGCGTCTGGTGCCGTCCGCTGATCGCTATTAT
Organism: Woeseiaceae bacterium; assembly: GCA_041743865.1. Lineage (GTDB taxonomy): Bacteria > Pseudomonadota > Gammaproteobacteria > Steroidobacterales > Woeseiaceae > UBA1847. The sequence continues at coordinate 1 of JBGTLY010000144.1, read as the reverse complement.
C
>JBGTLY010000143.1:0-8795 GCA_041743865.1 Woeseiaceae bacterium | reverse complement strand
CGAGCTCGTCGAACGGCGCGGCCGCCGTCGGCAGCATCCCGCCGAGTACCAGGGTCTGGCGCTTGTTGGCAAGGCGACTCAAGAGCATGGGAGAGGCATCCCGATCGCGCTTGCGTGCAGCTGCCTTCAGCCGGGCGCCTTGTGGCAGCGCGTTCCATACGGATACCGGCACGCGTTCGGGCAGTATCAACAGCAACTGATCCACGGCGTCGAGCTGCTTCGTTGTGACGCGCCCCGTCTGTTGCACGATACGTGTGTCCGGGGCGTCGTTCAGTAGCGCGTGCATGGCCGTGATTATCCTGTGTCGAGCTTGACCGCATCGACTCAAACCCGGAACATTGCCGTCCCGATATCGAGCCCGCGGCCATTAAGATCGTGCGGTGATCCTAGCAGGACGCCTGACTTTATTCACGCAATGCCCTTCGCGGGCCCGGACCGTCCCTGGTCTTACGGACACGCTATGACAAACTTTAATCTGCACGACGATATCGATCCGTTAGAGACCAGTGAATGGCTCGAATCAATCGACTCGGTATTGTCGACGCACGGGCCGGAGCGGGCACATTTCCTGCTGAACAAGATGATCGATTTTGCCCGTCGCTCCGGGGCGTATCTGCCCTACACCCCTAACACGGCATACCTGAACACGATATCTACGGGGCGGCAGCCGGAATACCCGGGCGACCGCTCGCTCGAAAAACGCATCGAAGCCCTGCTTCGCTGGAATGCGATGGCGATGGTCGTGCGAGCCAATCGCAAGAGTACCGAGTACGGTGGCCACCTCTCGAGCTACGCCTCATCCGCAACGCTGTACGAAGTCGGATTCAACCATTTCTGGCGCGGTGCGAGCGAGACGCACGGCGGCGACATGATCTTCACTCAGGGCCATTCCAGCCCCGGGATGTATGCACGCGCGTACCTCGAAGGCCGCATGGACGAATCACAGCTCGCCCGTTTCCGGCAGGAAGTCGGCGGTGGCGGGCTGTCGTCCTACCCGCATCCCTGGCTGATGCCGGACTTCTGGCAGTTTCCGACCGTCTCGATGGGCCTCGGGCCCATGATGGCGATCTACCAGGCACGCTTCATGCGCTACATGGAGCATCGTGGCTTCATCGAACCCAATGACCGCAAGGTTTGGGCGTTCCTCGGCGACGGTGAGATGGACGAACCGGAATCGATGGGCGCCATTACGATGCCGGTGCGCGAAGGCCTCGACAACCTCGTGTTCGTCGTCAATTGCAACCTCCAGAGGCTCGACGGGCCAGTACGGGGTAACGGCAAGATCATCCAGGAACTCGAAGCCGCGTTCATGGGAGCAGGTTGGAATGTCGTCAAAGTGATCTGGGGCTCCCGCTGGGACCCGCTGCTCGCGAATGACCAGAAAGGCCTGCTCCGTCAGTTGATGCAGGAAACCGTCGATGGCGAGTACCAGGTCTACAAGGCGCGCGATGGCGCCTATGTCCGCGAGAAGTTCTTCGGCAAGCATGCCGAAACGCTAGCGATGGTGGCCAACATGTCGGACGAGGAAGTCTGGCGCCTGAACCGCGGTGGTCACGATCCGCTGAAAGTGTATGCAGCTTACGACGCGGCAATGCGGCACAAGGGACAGCCGACGATAATCCTTGCAAAGACGGTCAAGGGATACGGCATGGGAGCCGCAGGCGAGGGACAGAACACCGCGCATCAACAGAAGAAGATGGATGTCGAGTCACTCAAGGTATTCCGTGACCGGTTCAACATCCCGATCAAGGACGACAAGCTGGAAGAAGTGCCTTTCTACAAGCCGCCGAAGGACAGCGAGGAAATCGAGTACCTGCAGGAACGGCGCCGGGCGCTCGGCGGTTACCTGCCCGCGCGACGAATGAGTTCACGCGCACTTCCCGTGCCCTCCGTCGATACATTCAAGACACAGCTGGAAGGGACCGGCGAACGCGAAGCGTCCACAACGATGGCCTTTGTCCGAATCCTGAGCGCCCTCATCCGCGACAAGAAAATCGGCAAACACATTGTGCCGATCGTGCCGGACGAGGCGCGTACCTTCGGTATGGAAGGCATGTTCCGCCAGATCGGAATCTACGCCTCGAAAGGACAGCTCTACGAGCCGGAGGACGCCGGCGAACTCATGTACTACCGCGAGGACAAGCAGGGCCAGATACTCGAAGAGGGTATCAACGAAGCAGGATCTTTTTGCTCCTGGCTGGCAGCCGGCACGAGTTATTCGAACCACGACGTTCCGATGGTGCCGTTTTACATCTACTACTCGATGTTTGGTTTCCAGCGGATCGGCGACTTCATCTGGGCAGGCGGCGACCAGCAGGCGCGCGGTTTCCTGATCGGCGGAACCGCCGGCCGGACGACCCTTGCGGGGGAAGGCCTGCAACACCAGGACGGGCACAGTCACGTGCTTGCATCGACAGTGCCGAACTGCGTGTCCTACGATCCCACGTACGCGTACGAACTCGCGATCATCATCCAGGACGGTTTGCGTCGCATGATGGCCGAGCAGGAAAGCGTCTTCTACTACATCACGTGCATGAACGAGAATTATGTGCATTCGGCGATGCCGCCAGGCGTCGAAGAGGGCATCCTGAAGGGAATGTACGCGCTGAAGACCGGCGGACAGGGCAAAGTGCGCGCACAGCTCATGGGCTCCGGCACTATTCTCCGCGAGGTGCTGGTTGCATCGGAACTGCTCGAGCAGGATTTCGGCATACCGTCGGACGTCTGGTCGGTGACGAGCTTCAACGAACTGCGTCGCAACGCCCTCGAAGTCGAGCGCTGGAACCAGCTGCACCCCACCGACAAGCCGAAAACCTCCTATCTCGAAGACTGCCTGGCGGATCGCCCGGGCCCGTTCGTTGCAGCGACGGACTACATGAAGATCGTTGCGGACCAGCTGCAGCGCTGGATGCCGGGCACGTTCGTAAGCCTGGGTACGGACGGTTACGGACGTAGCGACGCGCGTGCGCCACTGCGTCGCCACTTCGAGGTCGACCGGCATTACATCGTCGTGGCTACCCTCAAAGCACTGGCCGATGACGGCAAGCTCGATGTTAAGACTGTCGCCGAAGCCATCAGGAAGTACGACATCGACCCGGATCGACCCGATCCGGTGACGCTGTAGATCTCGTGGCGAAGAGCATCGACATTGTCGTGCCGGATCTCGGCGAGTTCGAGAATGTCGAAATCATCGAGATTCTCGTGGCCAACGGCGACAAGGTGGAGCAGGAAGCGGGCCTCATCACGCTGGAAACGGACAAGGCGGCGCTAGAGGTGCCGGCGCCTGCGACAGGGGTCATCGAAGAAATACGGGTTGAGGTTGGCGGCACGGTTTCCTCCGGCGACGTGATCGGCCGCATGTCGGTAGAGGACGGTGCGTCCGCCGGTGAAAAACCTGCCGGGGACCGTGCGGCAGCGACCGACGACGCAAGTCCGGACCGTGCCGCTACGACCGGTGAGACTACGGTACTGGCCGATCCCGAGGAGGCGCCGCGCAAAACCGGCGGGGTGCAGACCCTCGTGGTACCCGATCTGGGCGACTTCGGGGATGTCGAGGTCATCGAAGTGCATATCGGCGCCGGCGACGATATTGCCGTCGATGACCCCCTTGTCACTCTGGAGACCGACAAAGCTGCGATGGACGTGCCGGCGTCGCTCGCAGGTACGGTGCGCGAGGTTCTCGTCGCCGCCGGCGACAAGGTTTCAGCCGGAACCTCGATTGCCATGATCGATGTCGCGGAGCAGATCGCGATCAGGGAGCCTGCCCCGGACACCGAGGAAACGGCGATTCGTCCGGCGCCGGGACCTGCGTCGAAGCCGAAGCCCGTGCCCGTACAGGACGACAAGGCCCCGGCACCGCGGCGCCTGGCGCCGATCAACGAGGCGGGATTTGCCGCAGCGCATGCGAGTCCATCGGTCCGGAAGCTCGCCCGCGAACTCGGCGTCGATCTCGCGCAAGTGAAAGGCAGCGGCCAGAAGAACCGGGTGCTGCACGAAGACGTGAAGGATTTCGTAAAAGCCATTCTTACGGGGGCGAGGCCGGCCCCGGGCAGCGGCGGCCTGCCGAAAGTCCCAAGTGTCGACTTCGCAAAATTCGGCGAGGTCGAGGTCAAAGCATTGACGCGGATCCAGAAGATTGCCGGCCCGCGCTTGCAGGCAAGCTGGGTCAACCTGCCGCATGTCACACAACACGATGAAGCCGATATCACTGAACTCGAAGCGAAGCGGGATGCACTCAAAGGGCCGGCGAAGGAAAAGGGCATACCGTTGACGCCACTCGCTTTCATACTCAAAGCCTGCGTTGTCGCACTCCGCGAGTTCCCGAGGGTCAATGCGTCCCTGTCCGAAGACGGCGAGAATCTCGTCTTCAAGAAGTACATACATCTCGGTTTTGCCGCGGATACCGAGCAGGGGCTCGTGGTACCGGTGATCCGCGACGCTGACAAAAAGGATGTATACGAGCTCGCCGCCGAACTCCGGGACCTTTCGGCGGCTGCGCGCGAGGGCAAACTAAAAGTGGCACAGATGCAAGGAGCATCGTTTACCGTATCGAGCCTCGGCGGCATCGGCGGCACGGCATTCACCCCGATCGTCAACGCACCCGAGGTCGCGATCCTCGGTGTGTCCCGTTCCACGATGAAGCCGGTATGGGACGGTGAGGCGTTCAAACCGCGCCTGATGCTGCCCTTGTCGCTGTCGTACGACCACAGGGTTATCGACGGTGCGATGGCCGTACGGTTCACGACCTGTCTCGCAGAGGCGCTTGCGGACGTCGACTCGCTGCTGGAGGCCATTCCCTGATGGCTGACAGGTCCCGCCTAACGGTTCCGGATCTCGGGGAGTTCAGCGACGTCGCCGTCATCGAGATCCTGGTCGCCGTCGGTGACGAGGTTGGCATCGACGATCCTGTCGTCACGCTCGAGACCGACAAGGCTGCGATGGACGTGCCCGCGACAGCTGCCGGCCGGATCGTCTCCGTCGATGTCGCGGTCGGAGACCGCGTCAATTCCGGCGATGCAATCGCGACCGTCGAGACGGCAACGAAGAGCGCTGCGCAATCAGAGAAACCCGCCCCTCCGACTGCGCCCGGAGAGGCTGAAGGGGAGCCCGAGGAAATCCGGACGCAAGTCATGACGAGCGAGGAGATTCAGACGGCGACCGGCAGTACCGGACAATCCCGGGCACGGGACCCGGCTGACGACGCCACGCACAAAGCAGAACTCGTTGTGCTCGGTGCCGGACCGGGTGGCTACACGGCAGCGTTCCGGGCTGCCGATCTCGGTCTCGACGTTGTCCTGATCGAACGCTGGCCCATGCTCGGCGGGGTATGCCTGAACGTCGGCTGTATTCCCTCCAAAGCTCTGCTCCATGCTGCAAAAGTCATCGATGACGCGGAAGCAATCGCAGCCCATGGCGTCGAGTTCGGCCCGCCGAAAGTCGATGTCGGCAAACTCCGGGCGTGGAAGCAAAAAGTCGTCGATCGCCTGATCGGCGGTCTTACCGCGCTCGCCAAGCAGCGCAAAGTCCGCGTACTGCACGGCGTCGCGCAATTCGCATCTGCGCATCGCCTGGTACTCGACAACGGCGAGACCGTGGCATTCGAGAAATGCATCATCGCGGCCGGCTCGGAACCGGCGATGTTACCGAACCTCCCCGACGATCCGCGGATCATCGACTCTACCGGTGCGCTCGAGTTGGAGTCGATTCCGAAGCGCTTGCTGGTCGTGGGCGGCGGCATCATCGGCCTTGAAATGGCATGCGTTTATGCGGCGCTGGGTTCCAGGGTCAGCGTAGTCGAACTGACCGATACATTGATGCCCGGGGCGGACAAGGATTTGCTGCGGCCGTTCATGAAGATCGTCAAACCGCGTTATGAATCGATCATGACAGGAACGAAAGTGACCGGCATGCAGTCGACGAAGTCCGGCATCGACGTTGCGTTCGAAGGCAAGGAAGGGACGTCAACGGGTGTCTACGACAAGGTCCTGGTCGCCATCGGTCGTCGCGCGAACGGCGACAAACTCGCAGCGGACAAGGCCGGCGTCAATGTGGATGGCCGCGGCATCATCAAGGTCGACAAGCAAATGCGGACCAATGTTTCCCATATTTTCGCCATCGGCGACCTGGCCGGCGGACCGATGCTTGCGCACAAGGCCATGCACGAAGCGAAAGTCGCTGCAGAGGTAGCTGCGGGCGAAAAAAGCCACTTCGATGCCCGGGCCATACCTTCGGTGGCCTATACGGACCCGGAAATCGCGTGGGCCGGGCTCACCGAAACAGCGGCGAAGGACGAGGGAGTCCCGTACGAAAAAATTACGATTCCATGGGCCGCCAGTGGCCGCGCCTTGTCGCTGGGGCGGGACGAGGGCTTCACTAAACTGCTCTTCGATCCGGAAACCCGGCGCGTGCTCGGCGGTGCGATTGTGGGGCCGCACGCCGGCGACCTGATTTCGGAGGTGATGCTTGCCATCGAGATGAGCGCGGACGCGACGGATATCAGCCTGACGATCCATCCGCATCCGACCCTGTCCGAGACGGTGGCTTTCGCCGCCGAGGGCATGGACGGTACACTCACCGACCTGTACATGCCCAGAAAAAAGCGCGGCTGAACCGGGCACAATCGCCGCGCGAGCAGCCGCCCCGGGAGCTTGCATGCAAACGAAGTTTCGTCCTGAGATCCTCGCCGCCGTACTGGCCCTTCTGTTGCAATTGCCGGCTTGTGGCGGCGATGAACCCGACACCTCGACAGCGGAACCGGTGACCGCTCCGGCGCCGGTCGGGACCGAGCAGAAGTACGAGTGGTACCTGGAGTCCGTGACACCCGCTGGCGAAAGCGTCGTGGTCCGGACCGGCGACGGCAAGATCACGAGCGAATCTTTTGTGCACTGGAACAACCGTGAGTATCGACTGCACGGAGAGACTCAGCTCAACGAGGACGGCGTCATTGTCGCGCAGACCCTGACAGGAACCTCCGCTTTCGGAGCCCCGATCGATGAATCGTTTACGTACCGGGACGGCGTGGCGGCCTGGAAGACGCCGGGCGAGAGCGGCCGCGTCGAAACGGACGAGCCTGCCTTCTACCTGCCGAACGAGTGGGCGGCGATCGGCGCCTTCGAAGCAATGGTGCAGGCCGCCGCAAAGGATATCGATAATGAGATCCCGTTATTTCCGAGCGGGAGCGCACATGTTGAAAAGGTCGCCGAGGAGTTGGTCGCAGCACCCGGCGGGGAACAACAGCTGGCGCTCTACCAGATAACGGGTACCGGATTCACACCGAACTACGCCTGGTTCGCGGAGGACATGTCGCTCGCGGTCATCAGCAATTCATGGCTCGGCATGCTACGGGAAGGCTGGAGCACCGACGTGTTGCAGAAACTCTCGGAGGTCCAGATACGGGCCGAAGCGGCGCATGTCGAGCAGTTGTCGGCAGAGCTTGCGCACGATGTCGGGCAACCCGTCATTATCGAGAACGTCAACATCGTCGACGTGGAAACGGGCCAACTGCTCGAGAATCGTCACGTACAGCTCGCGGACGGCAAGATCCAAGGCATTACCGACACACCGGTCGATGCCGGGGATGCCTTGCGCATCGACGGCAGCGGCAAGTACCTGTTGCCGGGGCTGTGGGACATGCACGGGCATTTCGGCATCGCCGACGGCGTCCTCAATATCGCAGGCGGGATCACGAGCGTGCGCGATATCGGCAACGAGCATGAACAGATCATGGTACTTACCGAAAAATTCGACTCGGGCGAGGTCATCGGCCCGCATACCTATCGCTCCGGCTTCATCGACCGTGCCGGTCCCTACGCCGCCGGGTCGGCCGCGGAATCCCTCGAGGATGCGCTGGAGATGGTCGACTTCTATCACGATCACGATTACATGCAGATCAAGCTTTACAGCTCGATCGAACCGGAGTGGGTTGCACCCATTGCCGAACGCACACATGAACACGGCATGCGGCTCAGCGGCCACATCCCGGCCTTCATGTCAGCGGAGCAGGCCGTGCGCGCCGGTTACGACGAGATCCAGCACATCAACATGGTGTTCCTCAATTTCCTGGCCGGGGACCGTGAAGATACGCGCAAGCAATTGCGGTTCACGCTCTACGGCGATGAAGCCGGCAACCTGGATCTCGACAGCGAGGCCGTCCAGTCGTTTTTTGACCTGCTCGTCGAGAATGACGTCGTCGTCGACGCCACGGCCGCCATATTCGAAACCCAGTTGATCCATCACACGGGTGAACCGGACCCGACGTTCGCTCCGGTAGTCGGGCATTTGCCGCCGTCCTTCGCTCGCGGTTTGTACAACCCGGAAATGGACATGGGCGACAAGGTCGAGGCCTGGGCCAAATCCGCCGAGGCGCAGGCGGCGATGCTCAAGGCCCTGCACGATCACGGCATACAGCTGGTACCCGGCAGCGACAACATCGCCGCGTTCACCTTGCATCGCGAACTCGAGGTTTATGCCGACGCCGGCATCCCGAATGCCGACGTACTCAGGATAGCGACACTGGACTCGGCAGGGGTAGTCGGCGTCGCCGATCGGACCGGGTCGATCGCTGTAGGAAAAGACGCGGACCTCGTTCTCCTGACGTCAAACCCGCTCGAGGATGTGAGTGCCGTGCGTCACGCGACGCTGGTCATCAAGGGCGGTACGCTGTACCAGCCGGATCGCCTGTACGAAGCCGTGGGTGTGAAACCCTTCGTCGCGAGCGAACCCATCGCCCTCTGATCGCGCGCATGGCGCCGCTCCTGCGGCGGCGTAGGAGCGGCCCATGGCCACGAATCGCGCGC
>JBGTLY010000142.1:0-6306 GCA_041743865.1 Woeseiaceae bacterium | reverse complement strand
AGAACGAGGGCTGCGTTGGCAGTGACGTTCGGGCCCGACCAGACCACGTTGCCGTTGTTCGTCGCGGAGAACTGGATGAACAGCGGGGTCTGGGGTCCGAATACCGTCGTATTCCAGGTTTCGCCGAAGAGCAGGTCGAGTGTGTTCGCCATGTAGACGTCGGGAAGTCCGTTGGGTGTCGTGCCGGTGGCTTCGTTTGCAAAGTTCGAGAAACCGAGTCCGTGCGCAACCTCGTGCATGAACGTGTCGAGGAAGTCGGTTTCCCCGGCGCCCGCATCATTATCCAGCCCGTAATACCAACCGGGGCCTTCGATGCAGCCGGGTTGTCCGATATTGCCGTTGAAGTTGGCCACGATGTCAGGTACGCCAGGCACGCCGAGCTCAAGCTCTACCAGGTCGACGCCCGAAATCGCATCGGCCAGTGCCGAGTGGTACCAATGACCCGGCAGCGGCGCCCCCGCGAAATCGCTGAAAATGAACGTGGCACCCGCCTGCGCCAGGACACCCCCGGTGGCCGTGCAGGTCAATCCTGCGAACGAGCCCTGTACGTAGATTGTGACGTCGCTTTCCAGGGTCGAACCCCACAAGTCAAGTGCGCGACGGTAGGCGATCAGGCGCTGCTCCCCGACCGTCGCGCCGGCGTTGCCGCCGACCGGCGTAGCCGGTGTGGGATCGTTGAAGCCGATGCCAGGCGGGTCGACATTGATAATTTCGAGGTTCGCTGCGCCGGCGCACAACGAGGCGGTAAGGCCAGCCACGGTGGCCGCAATTCTCAGATTTTTCATTGGGGCCTACTCCGTCGGCAGGGCGTCTTGACCGACGACCGTCTCGTTAGTGTCAGCTTGCTCACTTGTGTCGGGATGCGATTGCTCAATCGCTCCTTCCTTTGTGCGTTCGCCGTGGAGCGAGATAAGGTACTCGGGTCCGAGCTTCGCGCTCAGCATGCCACTGGCATGGCGGACGACGACAGGCTCTGACGCTGCGGCAGGACTCACGCCGCGAGCAGCGCGATCGGCGGATTCTGCAGCTTCGATTTCTCTCAGCTCATTCGGGTTCGGCGCCCGCAACTTACCCGTTTTTTTGTCGCGCACCGCACGCAGTCCGCTCATCGTGGCCTGCGGGTCGACGGACTCCGCTGTCGCCGTGTCGGCCTGCGCATCGTTGGTAGCGGTCGGTGTGTCGTCGGCAAACACCGCGGACACTGCCAGCGTGGCCGCGACGGCCGCTGACAAACTTATTGACGCTTTTTTCATTAGTGCTTTTCCCCTATGCATTATTTTCAATGGAAGTGCGCTCGGATTCGAACGCATCCCGCAGTGTGGGAGCCACGGCGGGGTCGGTCAAGCACGCGCACCCCTTGATTTGTCGCTGGCCGCCGTGTGAGGGCGCCAGCGACAAATCCCGTCGCCGAAACGCAGGTCAGCAAAGGCCCATTTGTAACATCGTCCGAAATTTTTTCGATCGGAATATTAGTTTTCGACATAATCCGGGCATTGCGAACCGAGGCGAGACACCAAATGCGCACGTGCGAAGAACTGACTGAGCAATCGCACCAAGCCGCTTCTGCACCACGGGTCGCATCACAGTTCTAGCTCGAAAGGAACCCCATTGGCGGCTTTAGCTCGCAAGGAACCCCATTGGCGGCGTCGCGCTGCCTGGCGCATAGAACGTACCGACGTTGGGCAGGACGATCCCGAGATCCGACGGCGGGACGCCGAACCATAGCGCAAGCTCCGCAAAATACTGGTCAACAGCGGTCGTCGGTGCGTATACGCCACGGCCGACGTCCAGCGGGCTCGAGGAGGACAGCTCCGGATACGTGCCGTAAATCTGGCCACCGTTCACGCTGCCTCCCATGACAACGTGGTGGCCACCCCAGCCGTGATCCGACCCCTTGCCGTTGGAGGTCAGCGTGCGACCGAAGTCCGAGGTTGTGAACGTCGTGACGGCGTCCAGTACCACCAGTTCGGCGAGCGCGTCGCGGAATTCGGCGAGCCCTTTGCTGATGGCCGGCAACATCGCCGCCTGGTTCTCGAGCACTTCGTCGTGGTGGTCCCATCCACCCACGGTGACGAAGAAGGTCTGGCGTGACGCACCGAGCGCAGCGCGCACGCTGATGACGCGGGCGATCTGCCTCAGGCTCTGCGAGAAGCTGCCGTCGGAAAACGGGGTCTGCAAGGTCGGAGCGGACTGCATTGCTTCGGTGAACACGGCCTGCGTATCGATCGCTGCGCGGAAGCGTCGGGCGTATTCTCGACGGAAGATGTTTTCCTGGGGCACTGCCAGGATTCCGTCGAGCATGGCCTTCTTGAAGGTGCCATAGGGCGTACCGTCGCCGTACGAACTGATGCCGGTCGCGCCGTCGCCACCGGCGTCGATGGCGTATTCCCCCGTCATGTTGCCGCTCTGGAAGACGTTACTGCCCGAGAGCGAAATGCTCATTGACACGCCGTTCTGCAGGTTGATGCCGTCCATGAGATCGGCGATCCGGCCGCCCCAGCCCCTCGCAATCCGGGTACCGGGCACGGCGGTCTGCCACTGATTGATCTGGTCGGCGTGCGAGAAAAGCCCGAGCGGGAGGCGTGCGCTACCTGCTGCAACGGCAACGGCGTCGAACGGCTCGACCAGCGTGCCGACATTCGCAATCATTGCGACATCGCCAGCGGCGAACAGGCCGTGCATCTCGGGCATTCCGGGATGCACGCCGTAACGGCGGCCGCTCGCCGTGGTGCCGGGCAATTCCAGCAAGTCGGCATGGGGCAGGGAGAGGTCGGAACGGACCGCTGAGTACTCCGCGTACTGGTCGGCGTCGACCGGAACTAGCATGTTGAACGAGTCGTTCCCGCCTGCCAGCAGGATGCAGACGAGCGCCCGATAATCGGCGGGCGCTGTCTGCGCCGCGACGCTGCGCGCAAGCCCGAGCTGCAGGAGGCAGGCGGAGGTCGTGGCCGTGGAGACCCCGAGGGAACAACTGTGTGTGAGGAAAGCGCGTCGATTGATCATGTTGAACCCCGTCAAAAGCGGACCGCGTAGTCCGGGGAGACAAGCACCATGTAAAGCGCAACGCGGACGCGGATATCCGGATCGTCAATGTCACTCAGAGCGCCGGCAATTGCGCTGCGCGTGCCGGGGCCGAGCGTGCCGCCGGTAAACACGATGTCCAGGCGGTCGAGCAGCCCGTCCAGGTCGTTGGCGACGTCGACGTCGACGTAGGGCGTGAGGTCGAGCGTCACCGGCAGGAACGGTTCCGGCGCATCGGTCACGAAGCCCCCGATCACCGCGTAGTCGACAAGGTTGGTCAAGCCGATGATCGAGTTGCTGGTCGCGATCTGGAATTCGGGGGCCACGAGGCCAGAGTCTCCGACCTCGCCCTGTGGCATGTGGGCGGGCAGGAAGAAATTGAATACGCTGGGCGACGACAGAGGATGCTGGCCGCTCACGGACTGCAGGTAGTAGCCGGTATTGGCAATGAAGTCGTCGTCGCTCTGTGCGCCGAGCTGTCGCAGCAACGCGGCGTAACGCACGACCGGCTCTCGCAACTTGCCGAAATGAACGGCCGGCGACGGCGCCCCCCGGGCTTCGGGATCCAGCAATACGGCGCGGAGAACGGCACGCATGTCGCCCCGCACGCCGGTCGTGTCCCCGTTGAAAGCGCGAGCGACACGTTCGATGTAGTCCGGCGAAGGATTGGACGTGACCAGTCGCTGGATAATTTGTTTGCCGATAAACGGTCCCGTGTTCGGGTGATTGAACAGGTTGTCGATGGCGGCTTCGATATCCTGCATGCCGGTTTGCCCGGCCGGAACCAGGGTGCCACCAAGCAGACGCTTCTCGCCCGGCTCGTGGTGAGCGTCGAACATACCCATCGGTTCCGTGAAGGTCGGGTAAGGCCGGCCGAAGTATGCGCCGTTACCGCCGTACGACAAGCCGGTGAATACTTTGGCAAACTCGCGTATTTCCGTGTTCGTATACGTCGCGACCGGCTGGCCGGCATTGTCAAACTGCAGCGACCCGTCGATATTCAACTCGAACAACCCGATCGAGAACAGCTGCATGACCTCGCGCGCATAGTTTTCGTCCGGATAGATGTTTGCGGCGGGATCGGACCGGCGGTTGTTGACGTGGCTCAGGTAGATGCCCATGGCCGGATGCAGCGTTACATCCCGGAGCAGATCGCGGAAGTTGCCGAAGGCATTAGCCAGCAACATGTCGTAGTAATCGGCGAGGGCGATCGGGTCGATTATGAGCGCATCGACATTGTCGGAAACGACGAAGATTTCGCTGAGCGCGAAGGCGGTTCTCTGCCGCACGACATCGTTGCCCGTGACGGTCGCGTGCCACCAGGCCAGCCGTCGGAACAACAGGAGGTACTCGATATCCTGTTCGTACGATTCAAACTCGCCGGCGTCCCGCTGCTGTATGAGCTCCGTTACGATAGGCGAATGGCGGGTGACGGGGGCGCTGAACTGCTCTTCGAGCCAGTCTTCGGTGCCGGTTCCCTCGATGTCCACTATAGTCGCGAAGTCGACACCGAATGACGCCGTCGCTGCGAAACGCGAAGCCGCCGCGAGCTCAGCGGCCGTGGGGGGAGGCGGGGGCGGACCGGGCGGTTCGGGACCCGCGCCGTCACCTCCGCTGCTTCCGCAGGCGCTCAGGAACAGGGTCGCCGCGAAGACCGCGGCGTAGCCGATCGTGTTGCGAGCCATGGGCGTACTCCCGGTCGATGGCCGGATGTTACGACAGCCGTTCGTACCTGTTCTTAGTCGCGTCGCCGCCAAACGGTTACAAGGGAGGCGCTTCTAATGTGCGATTTCGAGCGTGATCGGCGCGGGAAGAATGCGCGTGTCGGGTACGCCGGTGACGAACGGATCGTTGACGTAAGCCAGGACAACAGGCGTCTCGAGTGTGTCGAAACCCACCGCCTCACAGCCATCGGCTTCGCGACGACTGACCGCCTGGATGCCTGTGAACGCCACGCTGCCCTTCGGCACATAATAAAGCGGCACGAGGTCTGCGGGATCGAGTGAGGCAGCGACCCAGCCCTGGAATGCCATGGCCTGGCGCGGGCCGTCGTCGACGTACGCGTACACAGTACCGGTACAGTCGGGTCCGTCGAACCAGAGTTCCTCGAAAGCGGAGTGCTCGCCGGGTGTGTCCCGGCCGAGGAAGAAACTCGAACGGTCCGCGGGTGTGATCGAGAAGACATACCCGGTGTCGCTCAATATGTGCCACCAGTTGGTATCGAAGATCAGCGGCGCGTTGTTTGCCGACGCGTTGCCCTGCACGGCGGAGAGGAAATAACCCACGGTCTCTCCGTTGGCATGCACGAAAGTACCGAAGCCGGAACCGGGCGGGCCCTGTGGACCTTCGGCCCCCGTTTCGCCCTGGGGTCCCGGAGGACCCTCCGGCCCGACGGGCCCCACGAGTCCTTCCGGACCGGGTGGGCCCATCAGTCCTTGCGGACCGACGTCGCCCGGCGGCCCTTCCGGACCCTGAATGCCTTCGATGCCCTGGATGCCTTGCGGTCCTGCCGGGCCCTCTGGGCCCTGCACACCTTCCGGCCCCTGCTCGCCGGCGGCGGCGAATACCGACCAGAACGCCGCGTCATCCGGCGACTCGGCGCCTGTGGTGTCCTGGGCGGCGACGTAAGTCGATCCCTCGTAGGACACGAGATCGAGCCGCTGGTAGGCGACACTGTCCTGCCATTCGCCCTGCCACTCGACGCCGATCTGCTCCGCGAGTGTGGCGATGTCCGCCGCGTTCAGATCGATCGCGGAAACGGCTTCGTTCACTGCGGTTTCAATGGCCTCGAAATTTTCGTTGACCTCTGCAGCCCTCGCCGGCTGGCCCGCCTCGAAAGAATGGGGAATCTCAACCTGGGCACTGGTGACGTGGGTGATGCCCAACGCGATGACCGCGACTACACAGCTGTTCCGGTTCACTGCCAGTTCTCCTGGTCCCAGTTGCCTTCGTTCCAATCGAGTTCGGTATCGGCGACCGGCGGCGGGTTTCCGCCATTGCCCGGAGGCGGCGATTCACTGCCGCCACCGCCACTACCGCCACAGGCCGCGAGCAGCAGGCAGCTCAGGAGCAGCGACGTTGCGTTCAGGAAGAATGCCGGGCGGCATGCAGACATCGAGCATCTCGATCCGTGAGATAACGAGCTGATTGTAGAGCGGCCGGGAAAGACGACCGTTAAGGGCGTCACAAATGCGGGTCACGTCTGCTATCGGAGTGTTTAACGTAATGCACCGGCAGCGGTGTTAATGCGGAGTGAGGAAAGGCGATCATGTCGGACTCATGCCG